>JBKKBM010000209.1:0-30757 GCA_046714215.1 Terriglobales bacterium
ACGGAGGAAGCAAATGCAGAAGAGGTAAAGAGCAAAGGCAAGTCAGAAGAGGTAAAGAGCAAAGGCAGGAGCAAAACGGCAACCTCAACCGCAAGGTCCTTCGCGCCAAAGGCAGGCGCTCAGGATGACAAGGTAGGGGGTGTTAGCTGAGGTGGGACCGCGTTTTATTTCAGAGCCACCTCGCCTGCGCGGTGAATAGGCTCTAGGTTTAACCCAGCTTGTTTTTTCTCCGCGTCTCTGTGCCTCTGTGGTGAATGCTTTCTCTGTGTCTCTGTGGTGAGTGTTTTTCTGCAGTGTCACTGAGATCAGTTTTCCGTCACAGGCGTTGCCACCTCATCCGCCTTGGCTTTGCCAAAGGGATTGAAGTCGGTAGCGACGTCGAAGACGTCGATGCCCTCAGCGCGTTTCAGGGCGTTCACCACCAGATACGTGAAGGGCGTCATCAGGGCTTCGTAAGCGACCTTGGCCAGGTATCCCGAGAGGATGAGGTTACCGATGGTCATCCAACTGGTCTTGCCGGCAAAGATGATGGTGATGACGATCGCAGTGTCGACCGCCTGGCCGACGACGGTGGATCCGACGGTGCGGGTCCACAGATATTTTCCGCCGGTGAGCACCTTCATCTTGGCCAGGACGTAAGAGTTGGTGAACTCGCCGGCCCAGAATGCCGCCAGGCTGCCAATGATAGCGCGTGGCAGATGGTCGAAGACCACGACGTAAGCTTCCTGATGGAGGAACTCCGGCGCGGGCGGAAGCACCACGATGATCTTAGCCAGCACGGCGAGCAAGGTCGAAGCAAAGAAGCCGATCCAGATGGCGCGGCGTGAGCCGGAGTACCCGTAGACTTCGGTGAAGATGTCGCCAAAGATGTAAGTAAGGGGGAAGAGCAGCAGGGCGCCGCTGATCTGGAACGGCCCCACCAGAATGATCTTGGAGGCGACCAGGTTCGAGATCAGCAGGATGACGACAAAGATGTGGACGCAGATGTCGTAATAGCGGAAGTCGTGCAGGCTATGGTGCTTGGTGGCGAGACGGCTGACAAGGGAGTTGGCCATGTTTAGAATCAAGTTTCCAGTGGGACCGCAAAACTTTCAAGCGAATTCCTAACTGTACGCGAAGGGGAACACCATGACCGACATACAGCAACTCAAGCAGGGAATGAAGGCCACCTGGATGGCCGGAGACTTTGGGCAGATCGCCAACTTTACGGCGGCGGAAGCGGAGCACTTTGTGCATCGGCTGGGACTCAAGTCGGGACAGCGTGTGCTGGATGTAGCGTGTGGTTCCGGGAACCTCGCCATACCGGCGGCGAAGCTGGGCTGCGCGGTGACCGGCGTGGACATTGCCACGAACCTGGTGGAGCAGGCGCGCACCCGCGCGGCAAAAGCAGGCGTTAAGGCAGAATTTCTGGACGGCGATGCCGAACAACTCCAGTTCGCCGATGGGTCATTCGACGTGGTGATGACGATGTTCGGAGCCATGTTCGCGCCGCGTCCGGAGCTGGCCGCGAGCGAGATGCTGCGGGTGTGTCGAAGCGGCGGTTTGATCGCGATGGCCAATTGGACGCCTACGGGCTTCGTGGGAAAGATGTTCAAACTGGCCGCCAGTCACGTGCCTCCGCCGGCGGATGTGCCTCCGCCCTCGCAATGGGGTATTGCGGAAACAGTCAAGCAGCGGTTAGGTGCCGCCGCGAGCGTCGAAACCAAGCCCGTCATCTTGCAATTTGATTTTCCGCTGCCGCCCACGGGGGTGGTCGACTTCTTCCGCCAGTATTTTGGTCCGACGCAAGTGGCTTTCTCCAAACTGGACGCCGACGGGCAGAAGCGGCTGTATGACGACCTGGTGAAACTGTGGTCGGAATACAACCTTGCCTCAGGAGACAGGACGCAGGTGGATGCGGAATATCTGGACGTCCGAGCTACGAAAAAGTAACGTCTTTCAGCACTTGTTGAGGCCGTCCAGGGCGGCGACTTTATAGGCTTCTGCAAGCGTGGGATAGTTGAAGACGGTATCGCGGAAATATTGGATCGGAGCATCGAGGCTCATGACCGTTTGGCCGATGTGAATGATCTCCGCTGCGCGGTCGCCGATGATGTGCACGCCCAGAACCTTGAAGGTATTCGGACAGAAGAGCAGTTTCAGCATGCCTTGCTCGTCGCCCAACATCTGGCCCTTGGCCAGTTCTTCATACTTGGCGATGCCGACCTCGTAGGGTATCCGCTCTTTGGTCAGTTGCTCTTCGGTATCTCCCACCATAGAGATCTCAGGAATCGTGTAGATGCCGTAAGGCAACAGCCGGGGATCCATTACTCCGGGCTCGCCGAACATGTGGCAGCTAGCCAGCCGGCCCTGTTCCATAGAGGTCGAGGCGAGGGACGGGAAGCCAATGACGTCGCCCGCCGCGTAGATATGGGGCACAGAGGTCTGGAAGAACGCATTGACCTTGAGTTGGCCGCGGGGTTCCGGTGTAATGCCTGCGGCTTCGAGGTTGAGCAAGTCGGTATTGGCTTGCCGTCCGACGGTGTAAAGCAGCGCCTGGCCATGGATGGTCTTGCCGCTTTCCATCTTCGCGGAAACACGGCCGCGGTCCTTATCGACTTCCACGGAGAGGACTTTTTCGCCCAGGCGGAAGATAGTGCCGCGACGGCGAAGTTGGTAGCTCAGGGATTCAATGATCTCGCGATCAACGAATTCGAGCAGGTGCGGGCGCGCGTCGATAAGGTTGACCTCGACGTTCATGGCGGCAAACATCGAGGCAAACTCGAGACCGACCACGCCGGCGCCCACTACGATGATCTCCTTGGGCAGGGTCTCGATCGAGGGCAACTGGTCGGAATCAAAGATGCGCTGGCCATCGAGGGGGATGTTGGGATTGTGGGCGGGCCGCGTGCCGCAAGCGATCATCACCCGCTCGGCCTTAAGCTGCACGGTGGGACCATCGGCGCTGGCCACCTCGATGGTGTGCGGGTCGAGAAATTTGGCCATGCCGTCGATGACAGCGATCTGGTTGCGCCGCAACTGGTTGCTGATGACTTCGGCCTCGCGCTGCACCACGGCGCGCACGCGGAACATGAGGTCGCTCATGGCGATGTTGTCTTTTACGGCGTAGTCCTTGCCATAGAAGCTGCGCTGGCTGAAGCCGGTGAGGTAGAGGACGGCTTCGCGGAAGGTCTTGCTGGGGATGGTGCCGGTATGGACGCAAACGCCACCGACCATGGAACGCTTGTCCACGACGGCCACATGTTTGCGCATTTTGGCAGCGGCGATAGCGGACTTCTGGCCTGCCGGTCCGCTGCCAATCACTACCAGATCGTATTCGGAAGACGCCATCAGGGATCCCGGAAGGTAAGGTGGATGCGCAGAAACCATACCTGAAAGAAGTGCAATTGTCAGTAAAGCGCGCGGTGAGGCGCGAAGCTTAGGGGGCGCATCCAAGCAGACGGGGACGAATACATTTGCTAAGGATCGTAAGTTACAACATCCATAAGTGTCGCGGACTCGACCAACGGGTGCGCCCGGCGCGGATCGCCCAGGTACTGCGCGGGTTAGACGCGGACGTGATCGCGCTGCAGGAAGTAGTCTGCGGTGCGGGCCCGGACGAGGCTGAACAGGCGCGCTACATTGCCGCCCACATCGGCGGCTACCACTTTGTCTTTGGCGAGAACCGCAAGCTCAGAGAAGCGGGCTACGGGAATGCCATCCTCAGCCGGCTGCCCATTCTTTCCGCGGAGAACTATGACCTCACAGCAAGTGTGCGGGAGAAGCGGGGATGTTTGCGCGCAGACATCCAACTCCCCGGCGGGCAAGTGCTCCATCTTTTCAACGCGCACCTCGGCACCGGCTACATGGAGCGGCGGCGCCAGGCGCACAAGCTGGTACACGAATCTGCGGTGAATAATCCAAGGTTCTATGGGCGGCGCGTGGTGCTGGGTGACTTCAATGAGTGGTCGCGCGGCTTGGTGACGGAGCTGCTCAGCGCGCACCTGCAGACGGTGGATCTGCGCCCGCATTTCCGCCGCTTGCCCAGCTATCCCACCTTCCTGCCCTTCATGCATCTGGACCATATCTATTTTGACAAGCTAGTAAGCCTGAAGCATTTCGCGATGGACCGGCGCCGGACGACGATGATCGCCTCCGACCATCTCCCCCTGGTGGCGGATTTCGAGATCACAGCCGTCTGACTTTCTCCGGGAACCCGCTGGTACACTAACGGCACCATGCGGGAAGTGCTTATCTGCGTGCTGCTGGCAAACACGGCGGCGGCGCAACAACCCATCGGCGAGGTGCAAGGCGCGGATGCAAGCGTGCGCGGCGCGGTCATGGTGAGCGCCACCGGCACGACCTTGATGAGTGGATCGCAAGTGACTGCCGGCGCCAATCCGGCCACTATCAAACTGGTTCGCGGCGGTGAATTGAAGGTCTGTGCCGGAGGCAGCATCACCATCACTGCCAGTGTGAGCGGACGCGAAGCGCTGGTGGGTCTCAACGCCGGAGCGATAGAAACCCATTACCGCTTGAGTTCCAACGCCGATACCATCATGACTCCGGACTTCCGGCTGCTGCTGCCCGGGCCCGGTGACTTTCACTTTGCCGTGGGGATGAAGAGCAGCGGAGATATGTGTGTGAAGTCGCTCCCCGGCAACTCTTCCGCGATGATCGTGCATGAAGTTTTCGGCGATGGCACACATCAGGTGCGTCCCGGGGATGCGGTCGTCTTCCAAAAGGGAAGCGTGCAGAATCCGATCGTGGTGGCTGCGGGAGAGGAATGTGGTTGTGTAGGCACCGCCGTCGCCAAGCCGACCGAATTAGGTTTTCCTGAGCAGCAGTCGCAGCAGGCGGCGGCGGCCATCGCGGCGGGAGAGCCGCCTCCCCAGACCACGCCCCCGCTGGCCGGAGTCAGTGCAGACAAGAACGAAGTCATCACCAAGGTGGACGCACCCATTGTTTTCCGGGGGGAAGAGTTGGGTAGCGGTGAGCGGGCCAAGGCGGCGGCTCCGCCCGTAGTCCAGGCGCCACCACCGGTTCCCGTGCCGGCGCAGTCACAGCCTCAGCCAAAGGTAGAGGCCGAGGCGGTGAAAGAGCCGCCGGCACCGCCGAAGCCGGTCAAGAAAAAGTGGTATCAGCGCTTCGGTTCGGCTCTGGCCAAATTATTCCGTTAGCGTGGATATGCGGAAGCCTGCTAAGTGCTTGATTTCATTCAATAACCGTTTTATTCTTGCGCATCGGGATGCGCGCACCCTTTTCAGAAACTATTTACGGTTTTCGGAGTCTATAATTTAGACAGCTTATGTCCACCTCGGCCTCCAGAGCACCAAACAGTCTCGATCCCCGGCAAGTAGTCATGCCGACGCTGGAGGGGATTGGCTACGGAAACTACAAAGCCCAACCCAACAATTTCATTTTTTCCTTCCTGGTGCACATCCTCGGAGTGGCGGCGATCGTCATCTCCACGCATTTTTTCATCGAGAACAAGGAAGAGATCAAGCGGACCGTGATCTCGCTGGTAGATCCCAGCATGATCGTGCTACCTCCCAGCAAGGACATCTCCGGTGGCGGTGGCGGTGGCGGCGACAAGAGCAAGCTGGATGCATCCAAAGGCAAGCCGCCGAAGTTCGATTTGAATCAGATCACGCCGCCCACGGCGGTGATCAAGAATGACGATCCGAAGCTGAAGATCGAGCAGACGCTGGCGGTCCCGCCTGAAATAAAATTCCCGACCTCGCAGACGCAGGTGGGTGACCCGCTCAGCAAAGTGCTGATCGCGTCGAACGGGACCGGTATTAATAGCGGCATCGGGACGGGTTCAAGCGGGGGCATCGGCAGCGGCAGCGGCCGTGGACTGGGACCGGGCAGCGGCGGCGGCACGGGTGGCGGAGTATTCCGGGTGGGCGGCGGCGTGAGCGCCCCGCGCGCTTTGTATAACCCTGATCCGGAGTATTCGGAAGAGGCCCGCAAGGCGAAATATCAGGGTGTGGTGGTACTGCATCTGATCGTGGGACCGGATGGTCGTCCGCGCGATATCCGCACGCAACGGTCTCTGGGCATGGGGCTCGACGAAAAAGCAATCGAAGCCGTACGCACCTGGCGCTTTGAGCCCGCGAAGAAAGACGGTCAGGCGGTGGCGGTGGCCATCAACGTGGAAGTGAACTTCAACCTTTACTGATCTTAAGGAATTTACGCAGCGGGCGGCTACGGCCGCCCGTTTTGCTTTGCGATAAACTCGCCCGCGAAAACGCAGCGGCAATTACACTGGGGCGGTCATGGAAAAGAACGGGCCACTGGATGTAAGAACATTGCGGCTCTTGCAGGAGGCGGCGGAGAAGCTTTCGCGGAGCTTCGTGTCGTTGCCCGAGGTCTCGACCTCGGATCCTGCTGATGATGAGCGGATCGCCGGCGTGCTGGATCAGGTGGCGGCGCGCATGGGTGACAACTATCCCTACTTCCATCCTCTTTATGCCGGGCAGATGTTGAAGCCGCCGCATCCGGTGGCACGCTTGGCGTATGCATTGGCGATGTTCGTGAATCCCAACAATCACGCGCTGGATGGGGGACGAGCCAGCTCGAAGATGGAAAAAGAAGCGGTAGCCGAAATCGCCGGCATGTTCGGATGGCAGGAATTTCTCGGACATCTGTGCGGCGGAGGCACGGTCGCCAATCTGGAAGCGCTGTGGGTGGCGGGCCAGTTGCACCCGAAGCAGACGGTGGTGGCTTCGTCGCAGGCACATTACACGCATAGCCGCATCAGCGGGGTGCTTGGGATCCCGTTCGCAGCGATCGAGTGCGACCGCTGGGGACGCATGGACGCGCATGCATTGGCAAGCCGACTGCAGGCAGGCGACGTGGGGTGCGTAGTGGCGACGCTCGGAACCACTGCCGTCGGAGCGGTTGATCCGTTGCCGGCGGTCTTGAAGCTGCGGGAAAAATATGGCTTTCGCGTGCATGTAGATTCCGCCTATGGCGGCTACTTCACACTGGCCGACAATCTGGCGGACGATGCGCGGGCGGCATTCGACCAAATAGGCGAAGCTGATTCCATCGTGATCGATCCCCACAAACATGGATTGCAGCCCTACGGCTGCGGGTGCGTTCTGTTCCGCGATCCCGCCGTTGGGAAGCTCTATAAACACGATTCGCCGTACACTTACTTTAGCTCTTCCGGAGATTTGCACTTGGGCGAGATCAGCCTGGAGTGCTCGCGCGCGGGCGCTTCCGCAGTGGCGTTGTGGGCCACGCAAAAGATGTTGCCACTGACGCGCGACGGGGAGTTTGCCGCGGGCATGAGTTCGTGCCGGGCCGCCGCCCTGGCCTTGCACGCGAAGCTGGCTGGCGACGCGCGTTGGATCACGCCGTTCCCGCCGGAACTGGATATCGTGGTATGGGCGCCACAAGCGCCGCGGGCCAGCGAGGCCTCCGCCATCTCCCGCAAGATCTTCGACGCCGCGGCGAAGCGGGATCTGCACTTGGCGCTGGCGAACTTGCCCGCCAAGTTCTTCGCCGACGCGATGGAGATGGATTCTGAAACCATCACTTGCTTGCGCTCGGTCCTGATGAAACCCGAGCACAAGCAGTGGGTGGAAAAGATCTATGGCCGCCTGGATGAGGCGGCCATAGAGGCGATGCAGAGTTAGCCAGCCTTCTTTTAGCTGGCCTTTTTGCGGTCCTTGCCCTGCCGATCGTGGAAGGGAATTACTTTCTCATGACGCTGAGGTTCATGGTTCGCGTTGCGGCCGCTGCCGGCCTGCGAATCGTGACGGGAGGTAGGGCGCGCATCCTCGCGGAGAGATTCCTCGGTGCTTGCCCCGCTACGTGAGCCGTCCTGATGGGCACCCATGTTGCCAGCGTCGGAGGAAGACTTCACACCTTCGGAGACATCCTGCAAGACGTCGCCGGAGAGACGGTCATCATCCTGTTTGACGGCCACGTCCCCGAGGGAAAGCATGCCCACAAGTTTGCCGTTCTCGACCACGGCCAGCCGCCGGATCTGGCGGTCGGCCATCAGGCGTGCGGCCTCCTTCGCGTCTGCGTTCGGGCTGATGGTGACCGACTGCGGAGAAAGGATGTCATCGGCGCGGCACTCCGCCGGGTCTTTGCCCTCCGCGATGCAACGAACCACGATGTCGCGGTCGGTGATCATTCCGGCTACCTGGCCGTCTTCATCCACCACCGGCACGCAACCGATGTCTTCGTTCTTCATCAACGTGGCTATCTCTTCTACCGTAGTTTCCGGCTCTGCGCATACCGGGTGGGCAGTCATTAGATCTCTGACTTTCATGGCATTTACTCCTTTGATCAGCAATCAGTATTAGCAGTCAGTTATGAAAGCTCGTAAGAATCGCGTCTCTAGGTTAGAAATCACACGCTCCAACCGCGTTGTACCAGAGCGGAGGTGCCCGGGAGGAGATGTGCTGGCGAATAGAGATTAATGTGCATTGTGCGGTAAAATCGAGTGTTTGCCCCATCAGGGGTGAGGTTTAAGGAGAGTTTCACTCATGGCAATCCCGGCCACTCAAATGCGTCCCGGCATGATCATCAAGCACAATGGCGAGCTCCATTCCGTTTTCAAGGTGGAGCACAGGACGCCCGGCAATCTACGCGCTTTCATCCAGGCCAAACTGCGCAACCTGCGCACCGGCGCCATGTTTGAACATCGCTTCCGCTCCCCCGACCCCATTGAGAAGGTCACGGTCGATGAGATCAATATGGAGTTCCTCTACCACGATGGCGACAACTTTCACTTCATGAACACCGAGACCTATGAGCAGATCGCGTTGTCCAATGAGGTGCTGGGTGACGCCGCCGACTATCTCACCGCGAACATGCAGATCAAGATCGAGTTCTTTGACGGTAAAGCCGTGGGCGTGGAACTGCCCCAGACGGTAGATCTGAAGGTCATCGAGACGGAGCCCGGCATCAAGAGCGCCACCGCTTCCAGCGTGACCAAACCGGCGAAGACAGAGACGGGGCTGGTAGTGCAGGTGCCGCCATTCATCAATGAAGGCGAGACCATCCGGGTCGACACGGCCGAAGGGGCGTACCTGTCCCGCGCATAATCATTTATGCAAGCACGCAGATACATTGTTCGCGGCCGGGTGCAGGGCGTCGGCTTCCGCTGGTTCGTGGAGCGGGAGGCGGCAGCGATCGGCGTGGTGGGCTGGGTGCGCAATAACGAAGACAACACCGTGGAACTGGTGGCGGCCGGCGAGCCGGAGCAATTGGAGTTGCTGAAGCTGCGTTTGCAGCAGGGGCCGCGCGCATCGCGCGTGGAGCGTGTGGACGAGGTCGAATCGTCGCCCGATGAAGTGGTGGGAAACCTGAAGTCATTCCAGATACGAGGAGCCTGGTAAATGCATCCCCAGCAACATCGCATCGATTGCGAGCCGTTAAAGAGACTCATCCGCGAGGTGCCGGACTTCCCCAAGAAGGGCATCTTGTTCTACGACATCACCACGTTGCTGAAAGACAAGCGGGGGTTTGCCACGCTGATCGATGCGCTCTCTGAGTATTATCTGGAGTCGGGGGTGGACCTCATCATTGGGATCGAGGCGCGTGGCTTCATCTTTGGCCCGGCCCTGGCGTATCGGCTGGGTGCCGGCTTTGTGCCGGTGCGCAAGCCCAAGAAACTGCCTGCGGCCACCGCGAAAGTCACCTATGACCTCGAATACGGGACCGACACCCTCGAGATCCACCAGGACGCCGTGCAAAAGGGCCAGCGCGTGGTCATCGTGGACGACCTGCTGGCCACCGGCGGCACCGCCACAGCCTGTGCACAGCTCATCGAATCGTTGGGCGGTGAGGTGGCCGGACTCGCCTTTGCCGTAGAGCTGGATTTCCTCAAGGGCCGCGAGAAGTTGGCTAAATATGACGTCTTTTCCTTGCTCCATTACGCGAGCTAAGGTGCCGCAAGTCCAGAGGGCGTGACTAAGGCCACGCCCTTAGTATTTGGCACCGATACCCGCAAAAATCAGGTACTGGGCATAGGGTGAAACATCCAGAACTACCTTATTTACAGCCGCCGGGAAGCCGAATATAGTTAACGGACTTTCCCCAAATATAACTGTAGTTGGGGCAGGGGGCCCGGTATCCCGGTATGGATCCTTCATTAGCCACGGCACGAGCCAAAGCGAACAGCAAAGAGTACATTGAGGCGTTTGCCAAGCTTCTGAACTCGTTTTCCTCCGCCAATATCGAGGACCTGCTGTCGCAGATCCCGGCGCAACTGGTCAACCAGTTCGACGCGGCGCGGGCGGAATTATGGCTGTGGGACGAATCTTCCAATTCCGCCTACCTGGTACATGCTGCGGGTATGCACGCGGAACACCGCCGCGATTACATCAGCGCGGGTGAAGGTGCCATCGGCAAGGTGGGCGAGGCGCGCAAGGTGATTGAGAACATCCTGCTCTCCACCTTCGGCGGAGAAGATCAGGAGTTCGCCAAGGCCTCCGGGCTGTTACATATTTCCGCTTATCCGTTGACGGCGGCGCAAAAGACCATCGCTGTTCTCGCCGCGTATACCCATGACGCGGTTCCCAAAGAGTTGCTGGGCTGGTGGCACATGTACGCGGAGATGTGCGGCGCCAAAGTCCCGGACCTGATGTATGCGCGTGAACAGCAGCGCCAGATCACGCAGCTGTCGCTGCTGTTTGAAGCGACGCGCCTGCTGAATTCCACGCTGGACCTGGCGGAGTTGCTGGAGTTGATCCTGAAGATCGCCAGCCAGGAGGTGCGGGCGGACCGCGGCAGCGTCTTCCTGGTGGATAACCAACGCAAAGAGTTGTGGTCGATCGTCGCCTCGGGATTGGATCACCAGGAGATCCGCGTTCCCTTCGGCAAAGGCGTGGCGGGGCGAGTGGCGGAGACGGGCGAGATCATCAATGTGGAAGAGGCGCGCGCGCTGCCTTACTTTGAAGCTGGCTTTGACCAAAAGTTCGGATACAACACGAAGTCGCTGCTGTGTCTGCCCATCCGTCATCACTCGGGCGAGATCGTGGGCGTGATCCAGCTGCTCAATAAGATAGGCGCGGAGGCATTCACCCGCGAGGATGAAGACTTTCTCACCAAGCTCAGCGGCCACATGGCCATGGCGCTGGAAAATGCGCGGCTGCACCGCGATGCTCTCATCAAACAACGGCTGGAGAAGGAACTGGCTCTGGCGCGCGGGATCCAGCGGAGCTTGCTGCCGGAGGCTCCGCCTATCGTGCCGGGCTACGAGATCGCCGTGCTCAATGAGCCTTGCTTTGAAGTAGGCGGCGATTACTACGACTTCCTCAGCTTAGGTCCGCAGTCACTGCTGTTGGTGGTGGCGGACGTCGAAGGCAAGGGCGTGGGCTCGGCGCTGGTCATGAGCAACTTGCAAGCGACGCTCCGCGCGCTGGTGATGCATCTCCATTCGCTTGAGGTGCTGGCGGTCTCGCTGAACGAGATGATGTGCAATGACACCAAGTCAGGAAAATATCTGAGCTGCTTCCTCGGCCTGGTGGATACGCGCCGCGGAGGACTGCACTACATCAATGCGGGGCACGTACCGCCCATTTTGATCCGGGCGGCCAGCGGCGAGTATGAGTTACTGGAAGAGGGTGGGACCGTGATCGGACTGTTTCCGGCGATGGAATACCGCCGGGGAGCGATCCGGCTAGAGCCGGGAGATGTGCTGGTGTGCTGCACGGATGGCATTCTCGAGGCTTGCGACGCGCAAGAAGACGAGTTCGGTAAAGAGCGGCTGGCGGCGGCGGTGGCCCGCAACCGCATGAAGGGCGCGCAGGGCATCGTGGACGCGGTCTTGGTGGAGGTCAACGAATTTTCCGCGTCGGGAAAATATACTGACGACAAAGTCCTCATGATCATGAAGGTGGCGGAGGATTCTTCCGTGCAGACCGGAAAGATCGAGATGCCCGGGACCAAACGCCCGGAGCGGCGAGGGCTGCCGCGGGATTAACGGATTGGGCGATCGATTAATTTGTGTTTTTAAAACTACCGACCCGGCGAAAGCCGGGTTTTATTGTGTCCCTGCATCCCCCCCCAAAAAATCTTGCATCACTGATTTGCCGGGCGCACTACATAAGAACGACATATCGATCGGGGAAGGTTTTTTCATAGACTTTCTCGTCTTTCGGAATGAGGATGGCGCTCTTGAGCTAACGTAAAGCGCCACCCTCGTATGGGGGGAACGACTTAAAAACGGATGAATGGTCCGAACGTCATCCGCAGATTATGGTTTGCCTTGCGCCGGTTGAACACGATCTCATCTCCGGCGTCGAAGCGTAGCCCCAGCCATCCAATACTTCCTTCCAGCCCAGCGCCCGGGTAAAGCACGCCATTCGTATTCGCTGTGCGGAAATTGTTGATCTGGCTGGTGAAGCCTGGCCCCGGAGACTGGTCGCTGAACTCGGTGTTCAGCAACCCGCCTTTCAGGGTCACGAAGGGTTTAAATCGCCGGTTCATTTGCCACTTAGGCCCGAACAACGCATTGATGGCCCGCAAGGAAGACGGGGTCGAACTTGACGAGATCCCGTTGGAGAAGTTCTCGGCAAATCCCCGCCGGAAGAGATAGCTCATCTCTCCTTCCAGTTGGATGTTCTTGTGGACGTTGATGGAGAGTCTCGCTCCCAGGCCGCCCAGGTTCGCTTGAATACCCTGGAAGCGAAAGAATTCTCCGAATACCCCGATCTGCCCCCGCTCCCGGTCGGTCGTTTGGCCGTGCAGAGGCAGCATCGTGGTCAGCAGCGCGATGGCGCAAATCACTTTTCTCATGACTCTTTCCTTTCGCTAGATCGTCTTGATGTTTCCATTCATGCCTTGAGGGAAGAAGCCGCCGCTGTTGCTGCCCGCCGCAGTCTTGGCATAGACGATCGACAGCACTTGGGAGGTGGTGCGGATGAGGGAAAGGCCATTGGCGTCGGAAGGGAAGAAATTCGAGAGCGAAGCGATCTGATCCGTGGAATCCACCGGGGACTGCGCCACCGCTTGCTCTACCGCCTGCAGGCGTACGTTGCCCGCATGGTAGGCCTCGGTCGCGAGGATCTGCGCGGCCGCTTGCAGATTGGCTCCGCTTAAAAGAGTCGCGGCTCCGCCATAAGCGCTGACGCCAACATCTTCAAAAGCCCGAGCCAGCCCGATAAACGCGGCCTGACTAGCGAATGCATTTCCCAGAGCAGCCAAGTTGATGGCTGGCTTGGGGACGGCAGCCGCGCCGAGCGCGGTACGCAGGAAACGCACGTGCAAGCGTTCGTCGGCCGCGATCTCCTGCATGATGGTCAGCGTGGTTCCGGTCAACGGCGCCATCGCGCCCCCGGTCGTCGGTCCCGTGGCGGTGCCTTGGTCGGCCGCCGACAGTCCACTGCCGGTAGTGCCGTACAGGTAAAATTCGGCCTCCAGGTATTCCAGATTGAGGGCGAAGTTGAGCACATCGGCCTGGGACACCGTCTGCGCGATCGATTGGCTGCTTAGGCATCCATTCACCGCGCTGATCGCGGCCACACCTATGCTCGCCATGCCCACCCGTTCCATAAAGGTCCGGCGGCTCAAAGCGCGCTTGTACTGAATAAGGTTGAGTTCCTGTTCGAGTTGCTGGGGGTTCGTTTCAGCAGTATCCAATTTCATTTCGTGCCTCCATAGGCGGGTAGGAAGGTGGTGGAAGCGTCAGCGGGCCTCTGGCCATAGCCGCACTTTTCGTCCCGCCATTCCCGTTCCTGTGGTGAGTACGATTCCCTGGTTATTTTCGGATGTTGTGCCCTCGCCCGCTGGAAGCAACTTTAGTTGCCATCTCGATGGTGCGCCTGTTGGCGGCCACTTTCGTTGTATCTGGTTCCACCTTTGCCGACGCCGTGACTGATCCGAATGAGCCTGCGCCCCCTCTGCTCAGTGTTCCGCGTCGGGTAAAGCTCCAAGGTGTTCAATTGTGACCACACTAGAAATAGTAGTGACGCTAAAATGCATACTGGTTGCCTCGGGCATCCCGTCGGGTTGATTCGGCACCTACATCCGGCGGAGCGCTCCAGACGTTCTTCTATATGGAGTGGAACGTACTTCTATATGGGTGGAACGAAGAGGCCAGGCTCCTTGCAGAAACTATCTCCCTATCAAACCAAGATTGGCCGGCTGGTCGCGCGCGGGTACAGTAACCGCGACATCGCTTTGGAACTGAAAACCTCCGAGCAGGCGATCAAGAGCGCCATCCATGCAGCCTTCGATAAGACCGGCGCCGGGAACCGCGTGGAACTCGCGGCCCTGCTGGCCCATGATTTTTCCCTTGCGGACGAGGGCGCAGACGCCGCGGCGGCCAAGCGCATAGAGGATGACCGGCTCAGCATGCTTCAGGAAATAACCAAAGCTGACCGGACAAGACAGGAAGCGCTGGACGATCTCGTCTCGGTGGCAGCTACGTTGTGCAACACTCCGATCGCGCTCGTATCCCTTCTGGAAGCACATCGGCTGTGGTTCACGGCGGAAATCGGCATGCACATCAGAGAAGTGGCTAGGCGCGCCTCCTTCTGCGACCATGCGTCACAAGGATCCATCCTTTTCCAAATCAAGGACGCGACCCAGGACGAACGCTTCCGGCAACACCCCTTTGTCTGCTCTGATCCCCACATCCGTTTCTACGCCGGGCTTCCCCTGCTTAACCGCGATGGCAACGCCCTGGGTACCCTGTGTGTGATCGATCGCGTCCCCCGGGAACTCAACCCTGCGCAGCAGCAAGGCTTGACCCGGTTGGCCCGGCTGGCGCAGAAGCTCCTGACCGGGGCGGTGGACCCGATGAGAAAAACTGGCTGACCCGAGAGCGCAACAATCCTTCATCGCTAGTTTCCTGTTTTCTGAATAGCCCATTCGGGGATCACTGTGGGCGCCAGACAAACGTTTGTCTTGATCACCCCGCGTGGTTTAAGCCACCCGTCCAAACACCTTAATCAGTTACGTAACCCATTACCTTATTTGGGAACAGCGGTCATATATCCTGCGCTGGGCACACTTAAGCGAGTAGAGTGTCAGTCACCACACAGTTTGACGAGGTGTTTATGGCCGCGACGGGAACGAGTAGAGGCTTCTCTACCACGCACCAACCCAGACCCACGACAATCCGAAAGGACGGCTACTCCACAGAGATCGTTTCCGAGATGATTTTTGGAAGAAATTCCTACAGCTACGTCATCAGGCGCGACGGCCATGAAGAAGTGGTTCAGCAAGGACAGGAAAGATCCGTGCTGGAGATACTGGATCGTATGAACAAGATATTTGAAGAGCTAGCGGCCAACCAGATTTGAGCAGATTCTCCCTCGATTTGGAACCAGACATTTGACTCCCGAGGGGGCAGCCATTCGTAGGCTCTACCGTATCCCCACCGTCCCCCGCACCGACTCCCGCAGCTTCTGCACGTCGTAACCGACGCCTTCCTTGAAGACGACCTCCACGTTCTGCACATCCGAAATCTTGGTCGCGGGATTTCCCTGAACTACAACGATATCCGCGAGTTTGCCCGGCGCCAGCGTGCCGAATCTATCGAGTTCGCCCAGAAACTCCGCGCCGTTGTGAGTCGCGATCTTGATGGCTTCGAGCGGCGTGAAACCGGCTTCAACTAGAAGCTCGATGCCGCGCTGGTCGCCATAGCCGGCGATCACTCCGCCGATGCCCGTGGGATCAAGCCCCGCCAGCAGCTGGCCACCCGCTTTGGCGAAGGCGTATTCAAAGTCCATCTCTTTTTTCAGGATGTCCGGTGTCCAGGCGCCACTCCCGGCGCTCGCGGCCGGCCCGCCACCGTTCTGGATGCGATTGCGCGCGGCCAGGAACGCGGACTGGGCCTGTGGCGCCATGGCTTCCATCACGTTGTTCGAGACCGGAACCTTGCGCTCGCCGATAAACATCTCGAAGACGGGCAGCGTGGAAGTGACCGCTACTTTTTTATCCACCAGGAACTTGATGGACTCCCGCGCCTTCGGACCATTGATGTCGAGTGCGGCCAGGCTCTTGCGGACGTCGGCGCCGCTGGCGCAGACATCCGGCTTCTTGCCTTCGACGAACTCAGTGTTCACGAGCCAACCGTGCTCGAGGTTGTCGATGCCCAGCTCCGCGGCTTCGCGGAAGGTGACGGAGCACAGATGTCCGGTGATTTTGACGCCGTGCTGGTGCGCCGTATCGATGGCCGCCTTGAGTTGGGCGCGCGAGATGTTCATATACGCCTTGAACGAAGTGACGCCCTGTTTGATCCAGAATTCGGCGGTCTCCTTCGCGTCCGCTTCATCCCGGAGCTCATGCATCTGCGGCGTGAAAGAACCTTTGCCCTCCAGGTACGGCCCGGTCACGAACATCCGCGGTCCCGGGATGCGCCCGCCATCGATGAGTTTCTTCAACTCGAGGTCGGTGTAAGTCTCGACCGAGCCGGTGGTGCGAATCGTGGTGACACCGCCCGCCAGATACAGCCGGGGAAAGCTCCCCGCATGCTCGGGATACAGTGCCAGATTGCCCGGCCCGGCGTTGATCGCGGGCGAGGGGTAATACATATGGTCGTGCATGCCGACGATGCCGGGAAAAGCAGTGCGTCCCGCGAGGTCAATCTGCTTGACGCCTTCCGGCACCTTGAAGCCGTTAGCGGCCGTGATGCTTTCGATCTTGCCGCCCCGAATCAGGATGACTTGGTCTTCCCGGGCGGGCGCGCCGGTGCCGTCGATCACGCGGACATGCATGAGGGCGATGGCGGCGTTGTCATACTTGACGAAGGGACGAGTGGGCGGCGCGGGCGCGGTTTGGGCGACAGCGGTGGCGAGCAGCAGAAGCAGGGCGAGCAGTCTCATGGCGGGAATGGTAACACCAGAGCAGCTACCAGCCGCCAGCTACCAGTAAGTTCAAAGGCAGAGGCAACTTTTGGGTGGAGCAGGCCTTCAGGCCTGTATTACGAAGGCAAAAGGATGGGGGGCGTCAGCCCCTGAGGGTCGTCCGCCGATGAAAGAAACTTCGCCCCTCTCCCGCTCGTATATGACTCAAGGACGAACGACATCACCGGCACGCTCTTACGATGAATCATTCTCCCCGCTGTTAGAGTCTAAAGCACCTCTATATGAATTTTCGCGAGTCCATCCGCATTGCGCTGCAGTCGCTGTGGGCGAACAAGCTGCGCTCCGTGCTCACGCTCTTGGGCGTGGTCATTGGCATTGCTTCGGTGATCGCGGTAGTCACCTTTATTAACGGCATCAACAGCTATGTGGCGGAGAAGATCTTCAACCTGGGCGCGGACGTATTCATCGTCAACAAGATGCCCAACGTGATCACCAACATCGACCAGTTCCTCGAAGGCAACCGGCGCAAGAACCTCACGCTGGAAGACTATTTCGCGGTACGGGAAGGTTGTTCGACCTGCATGGTGGTGGGAGCGTCGGCGGGCGGCGGCGCCAGCCGGGGCAACGTAAAGTACAACCAGCAGGTCAGCAAAGACAGCGCGGTGCGCGGGTGGACGCCCAGCATGGCGCGCATCTATGACCTGGAGCTGATCTCCGGACGCGCCATCACTGACGCGGACATGAACAACTCCAGCAACGTCGCGGTCATTGGGCATGACATCTACGAGAACCTGTTCACCGGCTCCGACCCTATCAATAAAGAGATCCGCGTGGACGGCCGTGAATACCGCATCATCGGCGTAGGCAAAAAAGAAGGCAAAACGCTGGGCCAGAGCCGCGACAACTGGGTGATGTTTCCCATCAGCACCTGGCTGAAGCAATACAGCTCGTCGCGCAACAGCATCCGCATCTGGACGAAGGCCACGGGCGTGGGCTCAGAGTTGACCACGGCCATGGATGAGACGCGAGTGATCCTGCGCTCGCGCCGGCATGACGCACCCGGCCAAAAAGACAGCTTCGAGCTCGACACCAACCAGTCGTTCCTGAGCATCTGGTCGAGTATCAGCAGCAGCTTCTTCGCGGTGACGGTCGGCATCGCTTCCATCTCACTGCTGGTGGGCGGCATCGTCATCATGAACATCATGCTGGTGTCGGTGACGGAGCGGACCCGCGAGATCGGCATTCGGAAAGCGCTGGGCGCAAAGAAAGCGGACGTGCTGTGGCAGTTCCTGATCGAATCCGCGATGATGGCGCTGGTGGGCGGCGCGCTGGGCGTTCTTTTCGGCGCGGCCGTGGCCAAGGGCGTGACCTTTGCCATCGGGATGCCTTCGCGCATCGAGTTATGGTCGGTGATGGCCGGGCTGATCGTAGCCACGAGTGTGGGAATATTTTTTGGGGTGTATCCGGCGCGACGCGCGGCGGAACTCGACCCCATCGTCGCCCTGCGGTCGGAATTGTAAGGAAGATGCCAGATGATCCAGCGCAGAGATTACGGCGAGAACGTGGCGATGGCGATGGACACCATCCGCAAGAACAAGCTGCGCTCCGGGTTGACCGTGCTCGGCATCGTCATCGGCGTGGCCACCGTGATCATCATCTCTTCCATCGTCAGCGGGCTGAATTCCCGGGTGCAGGAGCAGGTGCAATCAATGGGCTCGAACATCATCTGGGCCTTCCACCTCGACATTTTTCAGTTCAGCCGCCCTTCTACCGAAATGCTGCAGCGCAAGGGCCTGACCTATGAAGATGCGATGGCGATGCGCGACCTCCCCTTCGTGGAGGCGGTGACCACCGGTACTCGCTATTTCAATCCGCAATTCGGGGTTGGCACCTATGCCGTAAAGTACGGCGAGCGGCGGGCGAAGAACACCATCCTCGAAGGCGATACCGCCTCGGTGAAAGATGTTTATGACTTTGAGATGAAAGAAGGGCGCTGGTTTTCCGAGATCGACGACCAGAACCGCTCCACCGTGATCGTGCTGGGCTTCGACACCGCCGAAGAACTCTTTGGCGAGGATACGGCGCTGGGCAAAGAGATCAACATCGAAGGCCAGCTCTTTGAAGTTGTAGGCGTGGCGGAAAAGCGCAAAGGCGGCATCGGCGGCGGCAAGAATCCGGAAGACAACATCGTCTTCTTCCCGTATTTCACCTTCAAGAAGCTGCATCCCGAGCTGAAAGACCATTGGATCAGCGTGAAAGCGACCTCGCACGACAAGCTGCCGCAGGTGATGGACTCCATGCGCGACGTGCTGCGCCGGCATCGCCGATTGAAGTACAACGAGCCTGACAACTTCCAGGTGTTCACCACGGAAGCGCTCAGCGACCTATGGAATAAGCTGACGGGCGCAGTGTTCATCTTCATGTTCTCGGTATCGAGCGTCGGCTTACTGGTGGGCGGCGTGGGCGTGATGAACATCATGCTGGTCTCGGTCACGGAGCGGACGCGCGAGATCGGCGTGCGCAAAGCCATTGGCGCGCGCAAGAAAGACATCCTCTTCCAATTCACGCTGGAAGCGATGACGTTGACCGCGGTTGGGGGCGTCATCGGCATCGTGCTGGCGGCGATCCCGGTGTATCTCATCCGCGCGCTGGTGCCCGCGCTTCCGGCGAGCATGTCCGTGTTCTGGGTGGCTACTTCTTTCTCGATCTCCGCGCTGATCGGCCTGGTGTTCGGGATCTATCCGGCCTGGAAGGCGGCCACGCTCGATCCCATCGAGGCGTTGCGGTACGAGTAGAGCAGCTACCAGCTGCCAGCCGCCAGCTGCCAATAGATTCAAATGCAAAAGCAGAAACAGCTACCAGCCGCCAGCTGTCAATGAGATCAAGAGCAAAGATTAAAGCGAGACCAACAACTACCCCGAAGGACACGAAAGGGACGAAGTAAGTTTCGACCGCCACCGGAGGCTTTTGGGTCCAAGAGGGAGCTAGCTCTCGGGAACTGGAAGCTGGAGACTGGCAGCTGAAGTTCGCAGCTCTTGTAAGATGCTGAGCAACGCATGGATCTCACTCTCTCCTGGATCTCAGTCGGATGCGGCGTGCTGGCAATGGGCGCGCTGGCTTTTCATGCGCTGTGTCTGCTGGGAGCGAGGGATTTTCGTGGGCAGAAAACACCTGATGCAACTGCACTGCCGCCCGTTTCCATCCTCAAGCCGCTCAAGGGCGCTGACCCGGAGATGTACGAGAGCTTTCGCAGCCACTGTCTCCAGGACTTTCCTCAATATGAGATCGTGTTTGGCGTGAACGACGCCAGCGATGAGGCATTGGCCTACGTCGAGCGGCTGCGAGCCGAGTTCCCGCACGTTCCTCTTCGCGTGATCGTTTGCGCCGATGTCATTGGCGCAAATCGCAAGGTCAGCAACCTGGCGCAGATGCTGCGCGAGGCAAAATACGAACACGTCGTCATCAATGACAGTGACATCCGCGTGCCCGCAGATTACCTGCGCCGCGTGATGGCTTGGTTTGCGAACGCTTCCCCGAACCCGAGTGCTTCTCCAGCAAAAACCGGCATGGTCACGTGCATGTATCGCGCCGTTGCGGGGAAGACCTTGTGGTCGAAAGTAGAGTCGCTGGGCGTGACCATGGACTTCATGCCGCCCGTGCTGGCGGCGCGCTACCTCGAAGGCCGCGTGTACTTCGGACTGGGCTCGACCATGGCGGTGTCGAAGGAGGCGGTGCGAGCGATGGGCGGCCTCGAGAGCATCGCCGACTACCTAGCCGACGACTACGAACTAGGCACCCGCATTGCCGATGCCGGCTATAACGTGGTGCTGGCTGATGTGGTGGTCGAGACGTTCGTCGCGGACTATGACTGGGCGCGCTTCATTGATCATCAACTCCGCTGGGGACGCACCGTGCGCAGCTCGCGTCCCGGAGGATACTTCGGCATCGTCATCACCTTCGGCATCTTCTGGTCGCTACTAGCGATGGCGTTCAGCGGATGCGCGGGCTGGAGTTTGGCGCTGTTGCTGGCGAATGTGGTCGCACGGTTGGTGGTGTTGCAGGTGATCGGCGTGGGCATCATCGGGCACAAAGAGGCTTGGAGCATGAGCTGGCTCTTGCCGTTGCGCGATCTGCTCTCTCCATTTATATGGCTGTTCAGCCTGGGCGGCGAGCGCGTGGTGTGGCGCGGCGAGGTGTTTCGGCTGCGTCGCGGAAAGTTGGAGAGAGTCTAGCGCCGCTACTGCCGCGTTGGCTCACGCGGGTTGGGATCCTCCACCGGAGCGTTGGGCGTGGTGTGAGGATCATCCTCTGGCTCTTTCACCGGGATACGCGGCGCCTCACCAGGCGGATCGGGGTCGGGCGTACGTAGGTGAAGGCCGGGCGTGCGTAAATGAAGATGCTGTACGTGGTTCATCCGGCCACCGTCTGTCCGCCCAACAGCGTGAGCACTTCGCCGGTGATGTAGCTGGAGTCGGCTTCCGAGGCGAAGAAGACGAAGGCAGGCGCAATCTCTTCGGGCTGCGCGGGACGCTTCATCGGCTGCTCGGCACCATGTTGGGCGACGTCTTTCGCCGGCTTGTCAGCGACATTGAGCGGTGTCCACACCGGGCCAGGCGAGACGCAGTTCACGCGAATGCCTTTCTTCACCAGGTTTAGCGCGAGCGATTTTGTGAACGCATGGATGGCTCCTTTCGTGGCCGAGTAATCCAGCAACTCTTCACTGCCTTCAAGTCCGGTGATGGAGCCGCAGTTGACGATGGCCGAACCCTCCTGGAGATGCGGCAGCGCCGCCTTCGCCATGTAGAAGTATCCGTAGATATTGGTGCGAAAAGTCTTGTCCCACTGCTCGTCAGAAACCTTTTCGAGCGAGGGCTGGTGCTGCTGGTAAGCGGCGTTGTTGACCAGGATGTCGAGGTGGCCGAACTCATCCAGCGTCATCTCCACCGCTTCTCTGCAAAAGTCTGGATCGCTGACGTCGCCAACGATGAGTAGGGCACGACGGCCTTCCCGCTCCACTGCTTGTCGGGTCTCGTCGGCATCGCCCTGCTCTTCTTCCAAGTGCACAATGGCGACGTCGGCACCTTCGCGCGCGTAGAGTACCGCGACGGCGCGTCCGATGCCGGAATCGCCGCCGGTGATGAGCGCGACTTTATCCTGCAATTTTCCGGCTCCTTTATAGAGCGGAGCCTCGAAGCGCGGCCGCGGATGCATTTTGGCCTCGATGCCGGGCTTCTTCTGGTGTTGTGCAGGCAGCGGCGACTTTGGCTCCGGTTGCTTGGATCGTGTGGTGAATTCGAGGGCGCGCTTCTCCGGATAGGATGCCTCGGCCAGAGGGCGCGCAGGGCGGGCAGTCTTCCTCTGCTTCTGCACAGCGCGTTTCATGGGCGGTAGGATGCCGGGGCGATTTTTGCGGTTTGCCCCTAGTTGCCGTGGCTTACGAATGGAGTAAAACTATTTATGCGGAGGCTCTTTTGGAGACCCAGGCATTTCTACTGAACGGCAAATGGATTGCTAGCGACGAGAAGGTCCCGATCTTGTCGCCCTTCGACGGGAAAGAAGTGGGCAGCGTCTACCGGGCGACCCGCGCCCAGGTGGAAGAGGCCATTTCCGGCTCAGTGAGCGGCGCGGAGCCGATGAAGCGGCTGTCTGCGGGCGAGCGGCAGCGCATCCTGCGAGTGACGGCGGAGGGTGTCCGTAACGGGCGTGAGATGTTTGCCCGGCTGATCGCGCAGGAGGCAGGTAAGCCGATCAAGGCGGCGCGCGTCGAGGTCGACCGCGCAGTGCATACGTTCTCGCTGGCGGCGGAAGAGGCGATGCGGCTGGAGGATGAGGTCTTGGCGCTGGATATTCCGTCCAACGTGCCGGGAGGTGATCGGCGGCAAGGCGTCGTGCGGCGCTTTCCCGCAGGGCCGGTGGCGGCCATCACTCCATTCAATTTCCCCCTGAATCTGGTGGCGCACAAACTGGCTCCGGCCATCGCGTGCGGATGTCCGGTGGTGTTGAAGCCCGCGCCACAAACGCCGTTGACGTCGCTGGCGTTGGCGCGCCTGTTACAGGAGGCAGGCCTGCCACCCGGCGGATTGCAGGTGTTGCCGCTGCGCAATGAAGATGCGGCGCCGTTGGTGGAGGACGATCGGCTGAAGGTGTTGAGCTTTACCGGCAGCGCCACTGTGGGATGGCAGCTCAAGGCGAAAGCCGGGAAGAAGCGAGTGCTGCTGGAACTGGGCGGGAATGCGGCGATGATCGTGCATGGCGACGCCGATGTTGCCCTTGCAACAACGCGAGCCGCAGCGGGCGGCTTCGTCTACGCGGGTCAGAGTTGCATCTCGGTGCAGCGGATATTCGTCCAGCGGAACGTCTTTCCACAATTCCTGGAGCAACTCGTAGAAAAAGTGCGAGCGCTGCGGTCGGGTGATCCGCTGGGTGAGGAAACCGACGTGGGGCCGTTGATCCGCGAGTCAGATGCGGTCAGGGTTGAGCAATGGGTGCGGGAGGCGGTGGCAGAAGGCGCGAAAGTAATCTGTGGCGGCACACGGAGGGGCTCGATGGTGGAACCCACCGTGCTTACCGAAACGAAGCCGGGGCAGAAGGTAAATCGTGAAGAGATCTTTGGACCGGTGGTGACGGTGGAGGCCTACGATCGCTTTGATTCCGCGCTGGAAATGGTGAACGACTCACGCTATGGATTGCAGGCGGGTGTTTTCACCGTCGATGAGGGGCGCATCCAGCAGGCATTTGATCGGCTGGAGGTGGGCGGAGTGATCGTGAATGATGCGCCCACTTTCCGCGCTGACAGCATGCCCTATGGCGGCGTGAAAGACTCCGGACTGGGCCGC
The DNA here is from genome assembly GCA_046714215.1 of Terriglobales bacterium. Classification (GTDB taxonomy): domain Bacteria; phylum Acidobacteriota; class Terriglobia; order Terriglobales; family Acidobacteriaceae; genus DATLCI01. The sequence continues at coordinate 23,600 of JBKKBM010000209.1, forward strand.
GAAGGCGTGCGCTACGCGATGGAGGAGATGACGGAACGGAAGATATTGGTGATGTGGTCCCATATCTTCCGCCCCTAGGTCCGCTCCTTTACGGCGTGAGCGTGAAGGTGAGCGCGTTGGAGTCCTGACTCTGGCCGTACTGACAGGAAAAACTATCCTGGGGATTGAAGACATCGACCGGCACCGGGCCGACCTTGCGCAGCAGGTCTGAGGGTACGACCGCCCGCAGTTGCTGCGGACTGATATAGGTGGTCATGGTGGCGTGACCGTCGAAGAATACGACCGAAGCGGGGACAAAGTTCACGCCACGCACGGTAAGCAAGAGCGAAGGGGAGTAGGTCTTGATCGATTGCGGCTCCATCGCATCCAGACGCGGTACCGGGGGCACACACCGGTTTTCAGTCTGGGGCTGGCCTCCACAACTCACCTCGATCACGGCGACCAGCAACACGATCATGGCCATCAGGGCGATCTTCATTTTTTCTCCTGTCTTTTCTCCCGCGAGCGGAAGCTTCCGGCGCCGGTCCGGCAGGGCACCGTATCGCGGTGAGCTTAGGGTGGGCGGCGGGGCTACGCCATGCACGCGCATCTAACTGCCGGGCAAAAGGAGTTCTCCGGCCAACCTCATGGAAAGAAAGGGAAAGAAATAAAAAGCCTCCGGCTTTCGTGTTAGTATCCGGGCGAACGAGAGGTCCAGCCCATGGACTCTTTACGACCGTCTCCCCGGCTTCTGGGTTTTGGGGTGTACGAACTCGACCTGCATGCGGGCGAACTGCGCAAGCATGGGATCAAGCTGAAGTTGCAGCAAAAGCCACTGGCGTTGCTGGCCGTCCTGCTCGAGAAAGCCGGCGAAGTGGTGACCCGGGAGGAGCTGCGGCTGCGCCTGTGGCCCGGTGATACCTTCGTGGATTTCGATCACAGCATGAGTATCGCGGTGCACAAAGTGCGCCTCGTGCTGAATGACACGGCGGATAATCCGCGCTTCATCGAGACCCTGTCGGGCCGGGGTTACCGGTTCCTGGCGCCGGTGCGGCGGCCAGCGGAGGGGGAAGTAGGCGGGAAGACCGCGGGGAAAACAATGATCGCGGTGCTGCCCTTTACCAACCTCGACCCGGACCCGAAGAATGAATACTTCGTGGACGGCATGACGGACGAGATGATCTCGATCCTGGCGGGGACTAACCCGCAACGCCTGGGCGTGATCGCCCGCACCTCAGCGATGCGCTACAAACACACCGACAAGGCGTTGACGCAGATCGCGCAAGAATTACGAGTGCAATATGTGCTGGAGGGCAGCGTGCGCCGCACCGCGCACAAGGTGCGCATCAGCGCGAGTCTCATCCAGGCGAACGATCAGACGCAGGTGTGGGTCAGCACCTATGACCGGGCGATGAAGGACGTCCTTACGCTGCAGGCTGAAGTGGCGGCGCAGATCGCGGCGGCGCTGGCGGTCGAGCTGATCCCCGAGAACAAGAAACGGATGGAGCGGCCCGCGACGGGCAGCTTTGAGGCCTACGAACTTTATATGAAAGGCCGCTATCACTGGAGCAAGCGGACGGAGGCCGGATTCAAGCAGGCATTGCAATTTTTCTATCAGGCGGCGGAGATCGATCCCGCGTATGCGCTCGCGCATGCCGGCATCGCCGACTGCTACGCGGTCTTCGGCTTCTATGGCTTCCTGGCGCCGCGCGAAGCGTACGCGAAGGCGAAGGCATCCGCGCTCCGTGCCCTGCAACTCGACGAGGAATTGCCGGAAGGGCACAGCACCCTGGCCTTCGCCACGCTGCAATACGATTGGGACTGGCTGGCGGCAGAAAAATCCCACCAGCGGGCCGTTGCCCTCAATTCGAATTACGCTCCGGCGCACCACTGGTACGGCATCGACTTGACGCAGATGGGCAGATTCCACGAGGCGCTCACCGAACTCCGGCAGGCGGAGACGCTCGATCCTTTCGCGCTGGCGGTACAAGCCCAGATCGGCTGGCTCTTTTACTTCGCGCGCGATTTTGGCCGAGCGGTGGAGCAATTAGAGCGGACGGTCGCGGCGGACCCCAACTTTGCGCTGGCCCGGTATTTTCTGGGCATGGCCTACACGCAAAGCCACAAGCATGCGGCGGCGGTGCGCGAACTCAAGGAAGCAGTGGAGCAGACCGAGTCGCATCCGGCATGCGTGGCGGCGTTGGCGGCGGCGCTGCGCGCGGCGGGCAAGCGTGCCGACGCAAAAAAAGCGCTCCTGCACCTGGAGCGGCTCAGTCATGAGCGTCACGTCTCTCCTTATTACAGGGCATTTGCGCTCACGGGCCAAGGCGAGGCGGAGGAGGTGATCGCCTGGCTGGAAAAAGCATTTCTCGAGAAATCCGGATGGATGCTTTATCTGAAGATCGAACCGGCGTTCGACGCGGTGCGTACCGATGCGCGCATCCGCAGGCTTTTGGCGCAGGTGGATCCGCTGCGTGGCGCCGTTCAAGGGCAGGCAGCGACCATAGGATGACGCAGCATCGCCGCTTTTTTGCCGAAAGCAGTTGCCAGAACACCTCTGCACCATTTACATTTTTCAGTCGCACCAATTTTTCGGTCGGTTCGATATCAAACTCAGTCCGACTTGTACGGGCGACGTGTGGTGTGGGCCGGGAAAAGTCGCGACCGTTGGTTTCGTATCGGGTATTTTGTTTGCATTCTTAGATCTAACAGTAGTGATGTGATCAGGTTCGAGCCGGCGGGTGGGGTCATATTAGCCAGTAGCGGCAATCATAGGGCCCGTCAGGACAGGAAAAGCTGATTCGATGGCGCAATTTTTCCCACACAGCGCAAATGCGTACGCGCGCATGAGTCTGGTGTTAGCGGGGGTCTTGGCCGCAGCCCTGGGCTTGGCCGGTGACCGACTGCAGCGTTCCCCTTATGTGACCAAGGAGGGCTTGCGTCCGGAACAGCCGGTGCCCTTCAGCCATCAGCATCACGTGGCCGGCGTGGGGCTGGATTGCCGCTACTGCCATACGTCGGTGGAGAATTCTTCCTTCGCCGGCATTCCTCCCACCAAGACCTGCATGAACTGCCATTCTCAGATATGGACCAACGCCGACATGCTGGAGCCGGTGCGGGCCAGCTTCCGCGACAACAAGAGCCTGGTGTGGCAACGGGTGCATGACCTGCCGGACTTCGTCTACTTCAGCCACGAGATCCATATAAATAAAGGTGTGGGCTGCAAGAGCTGTCACGGGCCGGTGGACGAGATGCCGCTGATGTACCAGAACGCGTCACTGCAGATGGAGTGGTGTCTGGAGTGTCATCGCGATACGGCCAAGATGCTGCGACCGCGGGAAGAAGTGTTCAACATGCAATATAAGGAGCCGAGCCGGGGTAACCCGGTGACGTTCAAGGGCGTGGAGTACTTCGACCAGATGAAGCTGGGAGTGGCCATCCAGAAGGACTACCACATCCGTAACAAGCTGGAATTGACCAGTTGTGAGACTTGCCACCGGTAAACATTTTTCAGACATCGACTTTAAACATGGCGACAGACGGCACGCATATCGTTCCTAATACGAATCAGGGTAACGACCTGGTGCAGATCAGCGCGCCTGTCGCGAAGGCTCCTAAGCTCGAACTGGAGGCGGCGCGGCAGCAGCTTTCGAGCGCGCGCGGTCCGCAATATTGGCGCAGCCTGGAAGAGTTGACCGACCAGGAAGGTTTTACGGAGATGATGGAGCGGGAGTTTCCGCGCCATGTCTCCGAATGGACCGACGCGGTCAGCCGCCGCGGCTTCCTGAAGTTGATGTCGGCGTCGCTCGCGCTGGCCGGACTTTCTGCCTGCACCAAGCAGCCAGACGAGACCATCGTTCCTTATGTGCAGCAGCCGGAAGAGCTCATTCCCGGCGTTCCCCAGTATTACGCTACAGCGCGGCCTAGCAACCTGGGCGCACAGCCACTGTTGGTCAAGAGCAACATGTACCGGCCCATCAAGGTGGAAGGTAATCCGGAGCATCCGGCATCACGGGGCGCATCGGATGTGTATTCGCAGGCTTCCGTCCTTGATCTCTATGATCCTGACCGCTCTCAGACCATCACGTATCTGGGCAACACCCGCACCTGGGGTGACTTCCTGGGTGCGCTGCGTGATGCCGCGGGAGGAGAGAAAGCCAAGCAGGGAAGCGGGCTGCGATTCCTGACCGAAACAGTCACGTCGCCCACGCTGGCCGCGCAATTCCGCGAGGTGTTGGGACTCTATCCGCAAGCGAAGTGGTATCAGTACGAGCCGGTGAACCGCGATTCCGCGCGGGCCGGTGCCCGCATGGCGTTCGGCCAATATACGGACGCGCAATATCAGCTCGCCGATGCGGATGTCATCGTGGCGCTCGACGCTGACTTCCTGGGCGGTGGATACTTCCCGAATTTCCTGAAGCTGGCCAAAGATTTTGCCAGCCGCCGCAAGCTGGACGGACAGGAAATGAACCGTTTGTACGCGGTCGAGAGCCAGATGAGCCCGACCGGCGGCAAGGCGGACAACCGCCTCGCGCTGCGGGCTTGCGATGTCGAGCAATTTGCGGGAGCGTTGGCGGGGGCGGTAGGCGCGGGCGGCAGCGGCGTGGTCGAAGGCGATGCCGCGAAGCGCTTCCTTAATACATTGGCGGCGGATCTGAAGGCGCACGCGGGACGCTGCGTGGTCATACCCGGCGAGCAGCAGACGCCCGCAGTGCACGCATTGGCGGCGGCGATGAACTCCGCGCTGGGCGCCGTCGGCAAGACGGTGATTTACACCGAGACGCTGGAGCCGGTGCCCTCCGAGCAGATGCTCGGCATTGAAGAATTGGCGGGCGAGATGAAGGCGGGCCGCGTGAGCATGCTGGTGATGCTGGGCGGCAATCCGGTCTTCACGGCACCGGCGGACCTCGACTTCAAGGCGGGGTTGGAGAAGGTCGCGATGCGCGTCCAGCTCAGCGCCTATAAAGATGAGACCACGCGCTACTGCCATTGGCACGTGCCGCAAGCGCATTATCTGGAGTCGTGGAGCGATGCGCGTGCGCATGACGGCACCGTCAGCGTGGTGCAGCCGCTGATCGAACCGATGTATGGCGGACGCACCGCGCATGATGTGCTGGGCGCGCTCTCCGAGACCCCCGGACAGACTTCCTATGACCTGGTGAAAGCGTATTGGAAGTCGCAGAGCAAGGATGGCGACTCTGAGGCTGCATGGCGCAAGGCGCTGCACGATGGATTCGTTGCGGGCACCGCATTCGCCCCGAAGACGGCGGTCGCGAAGGCGGTCGCGGTTCCCGCGCCGCAGAAAAAAGATGCGTTGGAAATCGTGTTTCGCCCGGATCCCAGCATCTATGACGGCCGCTACATCAATAACGGCTGGCTGCAGGAGTTGGCGAAGCCCATTACCAAGCTGACCTGGGACAACGCCGTGTTGATGAGCTACAACTACGCGATCACGAACAAGTATCAAGACCAGCAGACGGTTGAGATCAACGTCGGTGGGCGCAAGGTGAAAGGTGGCGTAAAGATCGTTCCGGGACATCCGGACGGTAGCATCACCGTGCACATGGGTTACGGGCGCGAATTCACCGGCCGCGTGGGCACAGGCACCGGATTCAACGCATATGCCGTGCGCAGCGCCGGGGCGGCGAACTCCGCCCTGGGCGCGACGCTGACCGTGGTGGAAGGCAAGACGCACCTAGCAGTCACGCAGCACCACCACCTGATCGAGGGCAAGCACGTCATCAATGGTGACCTGGCGCAGGGGCAGTCGCTGGCGGGCGAAGCGGCTATGGACCGCGGCATGGTGCGCTCGGCGCTGCTGGAAGATTTCGCGAAGCATCCGAATTTTGCCAACGAAGGCTCCTTCCGGCCGCCGGACGCGGATATGACGATGTTCGGCGAGAACGGGCATGCCAGTTGGACGACCGACCCGGAGAAGAACTCTGCCCATCAGTGGGGCATGACCATCGACCTGAACTCTTGCGTGGGTTGCAACACCTGCGTGATCGCGTGCCAGGCGGAGAACAACATCCCGGTGGTGGGCAAGAGCGAAGTCCTGATGGGACGCGAGATGCAATGGATCCGCATTGATGCGTACTTCCAATCCCACGCCAGCGATGTCGCCAACCCGCGGTTGTTCTTCCAGCCGGTACCGTGTATGCAGTGCGAGAACGCGCCGTGCGAGCCGGTCTGCCCGGTGGGTGCGACCGTGCACAGCCCCGAAGGGCTGAACAACATGGTGTACAACCGCTGCGTGGGCACGCGGTATTGCTCGAACAACTGTCCCTATAAGGTGCGCCGCTTCAACTTCCTGCTGTATGCGGACTTTGAGACGGACAGCCTGAAGGGCCTGCGCAATCCGGACGTTTCCGTTCGCAGCCGTGGTGTGATGGAGAAGTGCACCTACTGCGTGCAACGCATCACGGCGGGTCGTATCCACGCGGAGAAAGAAAACCGCAAGGTCCGGGATGGCGAAGTGGTGACGGCGTGCCAGCAGGCGTGTCCCACGGACGCCATCGTGTTTGGCGATATCAGCGATCCGAACAGCCGGGTCAGCAAGATCAAGCAGCAGCAGCGCAATTACGCGATGCTGGCGGAGATAAATACGCGGCCGCGCACGACGTACGTGGCCAGCGTGCTGAATCCGAATATGCAGTTAGAGCACACGGAGAAGAAGTCCGAACATGGCGGATAACGCGGAAAAAACGCGAGGCACGGCGCTGCTCGATCACAGCGAGCCCGGCGTAAGTCCACCGGTCATTGCTCCCGGGTACAGCTACGGGCAGGTTACGGAGAAGATCAGCAACGTAGTGCTGACGCCGTACACGCCGTGGAGCTGGCTGGGCGGGTTCCTCATCGCCTTCGGCATCATGAACGTGCTGCTGGTGGCGTGCGGATGGCTCTTTATCAAGGGCACAGGGATCTGGGGCATTAACGTTCCCATCGGCTGGGGCTTCGCCATCATCAATTTTGTGTGGAGGATCGGTATCGGGCACGCGGGCACGCTGATATCCGCCATTCTGTTGCTGTTCAAGCAAAGCTGGCGCACTTCGATCAACCGTTTTGCGGAGGCGATGACGCTGTTCGCGGTGGTCTGCGCGGGCATGTTCCCGTTGATCCATACGGGGCGTCCGTGGCTGGCGGCGTATTGGCTGCTGCCGTATCCGAACAGCATGGGAC
>JBKKBM010000210.1:0-9410 GCA_046714215.1 Terriglobales bacterium
AACCTTTAATTTTTGCCCAACAAAGAGTCAATAAATATGGGCCTGGCAAACTCGGCCCACGAATCGGGGGGCTATGTCCACCCCGACACCGCCCACCACAGCCTTACCCGCTTCTACTACCAGGGCAATGAATTCGAGATGCCAGTGGAGAAGTGGAACGAGATATTCAATCGCCACAAGTTGGTCACCGACGCCGAGCACGATGAAGTGACCGCCGTCGGCGGCTTGCACATCCTCGGTACTGAGCGCCACTCCGCCCGCCGCATTGACAACCAACTCCGCGGACGCGCCGGCCGCCAGGGCGATCCCGGTTCCTCGCGCTTCTACCTCTCGCTGGAAGACGACCTCATGCGCATCTTCGCCAAGGAGTGGGTCTCCACGCTCTTGCAGCGCCTGGGTATGGAAGAGGGTGTGCCCATTGAGTCTGGCATGATCAGTCGCCGAATCGAGTCCGCGCAGAAAGCTGTGGAGGCCCAGGACTTCGCTGCCCGCAAACATTTGCTGGAATATGATGACGTGATGAACAAGCAGCGCCTCGCCGTCTATGGCTTGCGCGATCAATTGCTCGAAGGCATCGACCAGAAAGATCTCATCTTGGAAGACTACGTCGCCGCCATGCTGGGCGATGTACTCAACCAGTACCTGCCCGCCACAGCCCATCCCGATGAATGGGACCTGGCGTCGTTCCGCACGCAGGTGCTGACCAAGTTCGGCGTCGACCTCCCGGCGGAAGGACTCAAGCTGGAAGAACTCAACCGCCAGGAAGCGGGCGATGGCGTCTTCGAAAAACTGAAGGAGCGTTACAACGCCAAGGAAGCGTTGATCGGGGCCGAGGCCATGCGCTATCACGAGCGCATGATCATGCTCAGCGTGCTGGATGCGCAGTGGAAAGATCACCTGCTCAACATGGACCACCTGAAGGAAGGCATCAGCCTGCGCGGCTACGGCCAGAAAGACCCGCTGGTGGAATACAAGCGCGAGTCCTTCGACATGTTCGAAGCCATGATGCAGCGCTCGCAGGAAGAGACCGTGCGCTACCTCTACCTGATGCAGGTGGTGGATGCGCCCGGGGAAACGCGAACGACGGAGCCCCGCGCCGCGGAAGCGCCGCGCCCACGCGCTACTTCCGTCGATGACATGGAAGAGCAGTTTCAGCGCCGTAAACGCCGGGAACTGGAAGAGGCCCGGCTGGCCGGCGGCGGAGACATGGCCCAGGTGCAGCAGGTGGTGCGCTCCAGCGAGAAGGTGCGCCCCAATGAACCGTGTCCGTGCGGGTCAGGCAAGAAATATAAGAAGTGCCACGGCGCAGACGCGTAGGCGCTGGTGTTTAACGGATAAAAGCTTACCGCTTCGCCTTGCCGGTGATCGCCTTCCAGGTCATCTCCGTCGCAGGGCTTCCCGTCTTCGCCTTCCACTCGAAAAACAGCGCCGCATAGTTGGACACTAGGTAATCCGCAGGCGTGAGTCCCAGCTTCTTCGCCGTGCGGTCGATCCATGCCGCCTGCCCTTCTATCTCGCCGAAGTTCCCGATCGGAGTCTCGTCCAGCACCACATCACCTTTGCCATCAGTCCACTCACTGCGAAATTTCTCGTAGCGGAAACTGGGTTGGAATCCCAGCGACGCAAACACCATAGCCAATGCCGCGCCATCCGCGACGACCGTCTCCGTCTCGGTGCGTACCTTATGCAGGCCGATGGGTTGCTTATCGCCGCGAGCTTTGTGGGTCAGAGTCCAGACGCGCCCATAACGGCGGATGCGCAACACGTCCCCCCGCGAAGCGAGGCGCCGCTGGGGGTCATCAAACAAAGTGTTTTGTTCAAAGGTCCGGCGAGTCTTCAGGCGGAAGCCCGCGGCGCGCAGGCGTCGCGCCAGGGCTTTCAGATCAGCGACGCGAAACTTGATCTCAACTTCCTGCTTACCGTGACGAGCCATGAGGGAAGAGCATAGCAAATCACGCGTCGGGGCCGGCCAGCTTGGCGTAATCCTGCTCCCCACTGGCTGACATCAGCACCCAAATGGTATAGATCCCGATGGCCAAGCCCACGGGAATACTGAGCAGCGAGAGGAAGCCGCTGACCAGCGCGATCATCCGCGCCCAATGCTGTTTTTGCAGCAGCCCAATGCCGGCCGCCAGCGCTAGGAGTCCTTTGGCCAGGATCATGATGCTAATGAAGGTGAGTAGCGGAGTGAGGAACCCGAACCCGAATGGAGGGGTGTTGTGCGTGGGCGGCATCTGGGCCATGCGCACAACGATGGTGTTAGCCATCACGAAGAGCACGCCCGCGCCCAGCAGGTGGAAGACCGCATACACCACCCAAAGAATGCCCAGAATCTGCCGATGGTCCGCCACCCGGGTGGAAACTCTGCCTGCCGCCCCCATGCCCAGCGGCTTGCCGCAGGTGCCACAGAATCTTTGGTCAGCCTGGACTTGCGCCCCACACGCATCGCAGAACATAACGGCCTCCTAAGGGCACACCTGCAAGGGAATACGAGAGGACGGGATGGGAAGTTTCGCAGCAGAATCGGAAGAGCTACTTTTCGCGCTCCACCACAAAGTCCGGCACCCACATCATGGCGCGCTTGAACTCTGAGTCGGGGAACGCGCAGATGGCCTCGCGCGCTGCCTGCGCAAATTCCAATGCAGCCGCGTGTGCCGCTTTGATGGATCCATACTTGTGCAGGACATCCAGGACTTGCGCCAGCGTGACCGTCTGGAACGCGCGCTCACGCAGCACAGTCTCAACCAACTCGCGCTCCGCCGGGGTACAGCGCTCGAGCGCGTGGATCACCGCCATTGTTACTTTGCCTTCACGCAGGTCAGAGGCCACGGGCTTGCCCAGTACTTCTTCTGACGCGGTGAGGTCGAGCACGTCGTCCACGATCTGGAATGCCATGCCCAAGTTGCGTCCGTACTCTTCCAGCTTGCGCTCCTGGCTCTCGGTGGCGGCGCCCAGGATGCCCCCCAGCCGCATGGACGTCGCGAACAAACACGCCGTTTTGCGGAAGATGAGGTCGAAATGCTCTTGCTGTGAGACGCACTGGCCCAGTTTGTCCATCTGTAGTAACTCGCCCTCGACCATCTGCTGAGTCAGGTCGATGAGCACGTCCAGTACCTTGAGCTTGCGCTCTTCCAGCGCGATTTTGAAGGCCTGCATGTATAGCCAGTCGCCCGCGAGCACACAACGCGCGTTGCCCCAATTCACGTTGGCGGAGGGGCGGCCCCGCCGCGTCTGCGCTTCGTCGATGATGTCGTCATGCACCAGCGTGGCCGTATGCACGATCTCTACTACCGCGCCCAGCCGCACGGCCCCGTCGCCGGTATAGCCCAGTAGTTTGGCGGAAAGCAGCAGCAACGCCGGACGTAGCCGCTTGCCGCCGCCCGCACGCAGATACTCGCCGATGTCGGTGATAGCGGCGACGTTTGAGACCGTGCCTCGCTCGAACTGCGTCTCAATGGCGGCGAGGTCATCCCGCAGCAGCTCGAAGATCTCTTTCGCCGTGAATGTGGGGCTCAAGCTCATTAATTGGTCCGGAAGTTCGTGAACGAAACGTCAATGCCAAAATCTTTGCCGCGAACCAGTGCCATCACCTGTTGCAGCGTGTCGCGGTCTTTGCCGGTCACCCGCACCGTGTCTCCCTGGATGGCCGCTTGTACCTTCAGCTTGGAATCTTTGATGGCCCGCACGATGTCTTTGGCTTTTTCGCCCGCAATGCCTTGGTGCAAAGTCACGCGCTGGCGCACGGTAGCGCCCGCTGCCGGCTCGATCGCGCCATACTCCAGCGCCTTCAGCGAAATACCCCGCTTCACCAGCTTACCTTGCAGAATGTCATTCACCGCTTTGAGTTTGAAGTCGTCGGCTGAGCTCAGCACGATCTTGGTGTCCTTCTCTTCGGTCACGATGTTGGACTTCGAGTCCTTCAGGTCGTAACGCGTATGGATCTCCTTTAACGCCTGCTGAATGGCGTTGGCGAGTTCCTGCAAGTCCACCTTGCTCACGATGTCGAATGAATTGTCAGACGCCATGCTTCGTTATCCTCATAACTAGCCGCAAGACTGCGGCTCTTTCATCATACTGGGCGACCTGGTTTTTCGGTAAGGGGAAAGAGCCGAAAGAAGTTTCGCGACGTGGCCTGCGCCACCTCCTCGACGCTAATTCCGCGTATCTCCGCGATCTTCTCCGCTACCTTCACCACGAATCCCGGCTCATTACGCTTGCCCCGGTTCGGGACCGGCGCCAAGTACGGTGAATCCGTCTCGATGAGGATCTGGTCCAGCGGAAGTTGCTGCGCCGCCTCCCGGATGTTGGCCGCCTTGGGAAACGTCACGTTTCCGGAGAACGAGATCAAGAGTCCCATCTCGACCGCCGCCCGCGCATGCGCCAGGCTGCCGGTAAAACAATGCAGGATGCCACCCAGTTTGGTCGGCGCCCAGTGCCTGCCCAGCATCTCCAGGGTCTCATCCCACGCATTCTCGCTGTTGTCTGACGGCCGGCAATGGATGACGATGGGCAACTTCGAGTGCCCCGCCTGAGCCATCTGCCGCGCAAACACCGCTTGCTGCGTCTCCCGAGGCGAGTGGTCGTAGTAATAGTCCAATCCGATCTCGCCCCACGCGATCACCTTGGGATGCCTCGCCAACTCCGCCATCAGCCGGAAGTCTTTGTCCGTGGCCAGCTTCGCCTCATGGGGATGGATGCCCACCGTCGCGAAGATCTTCGGATACTGGGGATGCTTTTCCGCGATCTTGATGGCGCAGTCGAGCGACCCCGGTCCGCTACCGCTGCCGATAGTAAGAATGTGGCTTAGGCCCGCCTGCTGCGCGCGCGCCAGCACCGCCGCGCGGTCAGCGTCGAACTGTTCCATCTCCAGATGCGCATGCGAGTCAATGAACATGATTTGATAGGAAACTACTTTAGCCGCGCTCCCACCGGTACGTCTTCCAGAAAACCAGCCAACACCGGCAGCCCTTGCTCGCCTACCGACGCGGCCACAATCATCCCATTCGACTCCAGCCCACGCAGCTTGCGCGGCGCCAGGTTGGCGACGATCACCACCTTGCGACCGATGAGCTTCTCCGGTTCGTATGCCAGAGCGATCCCGGCCACGATCTGCCGCACTTCCGTGCCAATATCCACTTCGAGACGCAACAGCCGGTCGGCGCCTTTCACTTTTTCCGCCGTCTTCACCATCCCGACGCGCAATTCGATTTTGGCGAAATCATCGATGGATATCTTACCGTCGCCCGCAACTGGCGCCGTCGCCGCTGCTGGAGTTTCCGCGGGCGCAGCTGGTACCACAGCCTGGGTGGCGGGCTCGCCCGCTTTTGCGCCCAGCCCGGCAGGCGCTGTCGTGGCTGCTGCTTTGACTGGTGTTGTATCCGGTTGGTTCTTTTCGTTTTCCAATGCCTGCATCCTTTCAATCGCACTCTTGTCCGCTCGCGGGAACACCGCTTCTACCTTCCCCAACTTCGTGCCCAGCGGAAGTTCGCCCCACTGGATAGTTTGTGGGTTCACCTTACTGAGGTTGGCCAATCCCAACTGAGTCCATATCCGAAGCGTCGACTCCGGCATCACCGGATGCGCCAGCGCGGTCACAATTCGCAGGGCCTCCGCCGCGGTGTAAAGGATGGTCGCCAACCGTACCCGGCTCGCTTCATCCTGCCGCTCCGCCACGGCCCACGGCTCCATCTCCACGATGTACTTGTTCACCGCCGCCACCAGCGTCCACAGCGTCTCCAGCCCGCGCGCGAACTGGTATTCGGCAAAATGCAGGTTAGTGTTGCGCACTACGTCCGCAGCCAGCTTGGCGATAGCATCCTCCGCCGCGGAGCGCGCCGCCGTCGGCGAGGGATTGGGAACTTGTCCCTGAAAATATTTCTGGATCATCGTCAGCGTGCGGCTGGAAAGATTACCCAGGCCGTTCGCCAGGTCGGAATCGAAGCGCTGCACCAGCGCGTCGAACGAAAACGAGCCATCTTGCCCGAACGCCACCTCGCGCAGCAGGAAGTAACGCAGCGCGTCATTGCCCAGCACGTCGATCACTGATTCCGGCCGCACAATGTTGCCTCGCGATTTCGACATCTTGCTCTCTTCGAACAGCAGCCAACCGTGCGTCACTACGGACTTCGGCACCGGCAGCCCCGTCGCCATCAGGAACGCCGGCCAATAGACGCAGTGGAAGCGCACTATCTCTTTGCCGATCATGTGCACATCCGCTGGCCAGTATTTCGCAAATTGTGCTTGATCCTGCTTCTCCGCACTGCCGAATCCAATGGCCGTGCAGTAGTTCGAGAGGGCGTCCAGCCACACGTAGATCACGTGGTCCGGGTCGTCCGGCACCGGGATGCCCCACTTAAAGCTCGCGCGGCTGATGGAAAGATCGCGTAGTCCGCCGCGCACGAACGAGGCCACCTCGTTGCGCCGCGATTCTGGCCGGATGAAATTCGGCTCCGTGTACAGCTTCAGTAGCTTGTCTTCAAAGGCCGACAGCTTAAAGAAATAATTCTCCTCACTCACCGTCTCGGTGGGGTTGCCGCAATCCGGACACGGCGATCCCGGCGGCGCATCAACATACAGCTCATCGGACACGCAATACTGACCGGTATACTTCGCTTTGTAGATGAAGCCGTTATCGCGGATGCGTCGAAACATCTCCGCCACGCCGCGCTTGTGGTCGTCATCCGTGGTACGGATGTAGCGGTCATAGCTGATGCCCATCTTGTCCCACAGCCGCCGGAAATCCGCCGATACTTCATCTGCAAACGCCTTAGGACTGTTACCCGCTGCTGCCGCGGACCGCTCGATCTTTTGCCCGTGTTCGTCCGTGCCTGTAAGGAAATAGGTATCCACACCCTGCATGCGCTGCCGCCGCGCCACTGCGTCGCAGGCGATGGTGGTGTACGCATGGCCAACGTGCGCGCGCGAATTCACGTAATAGATCGGCGTGGTGACGTAGAACTTCATGGAAGTGTTCGCGGGCGTTGCGCTCAGAGTGGATGCCAACCATTCATCTTAAGTAAGCGTTCGGGTGCCGTCAAACGGCAGCGTCAGGCCAACAGGCTTTAATGTCTCTGTTATAATTTGCTCTTTATTAGTGACTTACGGCGCTATCGGGGCGCGGCTCCCGCGCCTTTTGTACTGCTCATCTTCATCCCCGCATCACCCAGGACCACTGTGTATCACAAGCTCCAGAGCCAATTAATCGACCATGTGCGCGACCTGTTGCGCCGCACCTATGACATTAACCTGCCCAACATCGGCGTGGACCAGCCGCCGAATGTGGAACTCGGCGAATACGCGCTTACGTTTTGTTTCGAGCTCGCCAAAAAGCTGCGTAAGCCGCCTCGCAAGATCGCGGAAGAGGTGGTGGCCTGTATGGGTAGCGTGCCCGGTTTTGTGAGATTCGAGGTCGCCGGCGCCGGATACATCAATGCCCGCGTGAACCGCGCCACCTTGGCCGGTGCTTTGGTCAAAGGAAAACGCCCCGCGCTGGCCCAGCCAGAAAAGGTGTTGGTGGAGCACACCAGCATCAATCCCAATAAGGCGGCCCACATCGGCCACCTGCGCAATGCCATCCTGGGCGACACCTTCGTCCGCCTGCTGCGCAACGCCGGACACCACGTCGACGTGCAGAATTACATCGACAACACCGGTGTCCAGGTCGCCGACGTCGTCGTCGGCTTCGTCCATCTGGAGAAGAAGTCGAAGGCGGACGTCGAGCGCATCATCGCCGATCCTGCCCTGCGCAAGGACCAGCCCTTCGACTATTTCTGCTGGGAGCTTTACGCCCGCGTCTCCACTTGGTACGAAGACGCCGCGGAGAATAAAGCTCTGCGCCTGAAGACGCTGCATGAGATCGAAGCGGGTGGCAATGAAGTGGCGCAGATCGCTGAGCTTATCTCCACCGCCGTTCTGCGCCGCCATCTGGAGACGATGGAGCGCCTTGATATCCGCTATGACTTTCTCCCGCGTGAGAGTGAGATCCTCTCTCTGCATTTCTGGGACCTCGCCTTCGCCCAGTTGAAGGAGAAGAGTGTGCTCTATCTGGAATCAGAAGGGAAGAACAAGGGCTGTTGGGTGATGAAGCGCGCCGGGTCTTCCCGCGAAGACTCCGCCACCGGACCCGACGAAGACGCCAAAGTCATTGTGCGCTCCAACGGCACCGTGACCTACGTAGGCAAGGACATCGCCTATCACCTGTGGAAGTTCGGACTGCTCGGCCGCGACTTTGGCTACAAGAAGTTCTTTCGCTATGCCGACGGTCACGACGTCTGGATCTCCGCCGACCACGGCGAGGACCAGCATCCCCACTTCGGCGGCGTGTCGTCCATCTACAACGTGATCGATTCCCGCCAGTCCGATCCGCAGAACAACGTCATTGAAGCCCTGCGCGCTCTGGGTTATCAGGCGCAGGCGGAGCACTACACCCACTTTTCCTATGAGATGGTGGCGCTCACGCCCCGCTGCGCCATCGAACTCGGGTACGACATTTTGGAGGAAGACCGCGCCCGCGCTTACATTGAAGTGTCCGGCCGCAAGGGCTTTGGCGTGAAGGCTGACGACCTGCTTGACGCACTCATTGAAGCCGCCCTCACCGAAGTCAATGCCCGGCACCCGCAACGCGAAGCCGACGACCGTCGCCTCATCGCCGAGCAGGTCGCCCTGGGCGCCTTGCGCTACTTCATGCTGAAGTACACCAAGAATTCTGTCATCGCCTTTGACTTCAAAGATGCCCTCAGTTTTGAAGGCGAGACCGGCCCCTACTGCCAATATGCCGTGGTCCGCGCGTCCAATATCTTTCGCAAGGGCAACACCACGTCGGAAGCGGTGCTGGCCCATGCAGTGGATGTTGCCCGTTTCCTCAGCGGCGAAAATAACAACGACCTGTGGGAACTATGGCTCACCGCCGCCAAACTTGGCTACACAGTAGAGCAATGCATTGCGACGGCGGAGCCCGCTTATCTGGCGAAATATGCCTTCCAGCTCGCCCAGTCATTTAACAATTTCTATCACCGCCACCACATCCTGCATGAGACCGATGAAGAGCGTAAGCGCTTTCTCATGCTCACGGCCGCGGTCGTCCGGCGAGAGCTACTCGCGGCCTTGGCCATCATGGGCATCGCCTCGCCCGAAGTTATGTAAGCAAAGTTATGCAGGGGCGGATGGTATCCTAATCGAGCTGTTTTAGACTTTTCCCCATGCTCCAGAAACGCATCGACGATCACGCTTCCATCTCTCGCGAGTCTCTGCGCGAAGCTCAGGAGCGTTTCCACGCGCACTTGAAGAAAGTCGGGCTCAAGCATACCGAGCAACGCGACACCATCCTGCGCACGTTTATCGAGACGCGCGAGCATCTCTCCACCGATGAGCTGCACCGCCTGGTGAAAAAGCGAGATCCCAAGATCGGCTTC
>JBKKBM010000211.1:0-4711 GCA_046714215.1 Terriglobales bacterium
GGCCATGCCCAGCATGGTGAGCATCGTGCGGCGACGGTTGTGCCGCATCGCCGCGTAAGCTTCGCCTATGATGTCTCGAATGATTGGTCGTCCCGTATCATCCCTATTCTTTCCTCAGTGCTTCCACCGGCTGTAACGCTGCAGCTTTACGCGCGGGATATAGCCCTGCCACGATGCCCGCGAACGCCAGCGCACCTACACTCAATGCCGCTGAAGAGGGGACCAGCCGCGGCGTATCGAATCCCGGCGGCGATGGCAATTGCGCTAGTAGTGTCATCATCCCCGCGGCTAAGGCGATGCCCACCCCGCCGCTTAATATCGTGAGAAACGCGCCTTCCAGGAAGAACTGCACCAACACGCTCCGATTGGTCGCGCCTAAAGCCTTCCGTAGGCCGATCTCCGGCGTCCGTTCACTCACCGACACCAACATAATGTTGATGATGCCGATGGCGCCCAGCGCCAGCGTGACCAGCCCCACGCTGCCCAGGAAGAGATTCATCGCATCGAATATCTTGCCCACGCTCTCCGCGGCCTGGATGGTGTCCCATCCACGAAAGGAATCCTTGTTGCGCCAGTCAAAGTTGTGCCGCCGCGCGATCACCTTATGTACTTCCGTCTTGGCTTCCAGATGCTCCTGCCTTGTCCGCGGCTGATACATGATGTGCCCGATCGCCTGCAAGTCACTCACCCCGGTGTAAGGAAACCGCATGAAGCCGGTCGTGATGGGGATATAGATCCGCGAATCCATGCCTACGTTGTCGCCCCGTCCCAGTACCTGCAGCAGACCCACGATCTCAAAGCGAATGCCATTCAGCGTGATGATGGCGCCCAACGCCGGCTCCCCGGGAAAGAGGTTCTTTACGACTCCGACTCCGACGACAGCCACATGGCGGCTCTGTTGTAGATCCTGGTCGTTGAGCCACCGTCCGGACTTCAGCGGGATGTTCGCGATCTGATTGATGTTCGGCGTAGTCGCCTGCATGATGCCGGCCATGCTGCCAAAATTGCTGATGGCGCGCAGGTCGCCGCGCCCCAACACCGGCGCCGAGTTCCGCACCATGCCTACTTCGTCGCGTATGGCCTCCCAGTCCGCGTAGGTTAGCTGGTACGGACGCAGCCCGCTGCGCTGCCCATCCTGCGCCGGCGCCTGCCCGGACGTGATGAAGATGATGTCTTCCCCCAGCGTTGCCAGCTGCCGCATATTGCCGGAGCGGAAACCCTCTCCCACGCCCACCAGCAACAGCAGCGACCCCACGCCCCACGCGATCCCGAACATGGTCAGAAACGAGCGCAGCTTGTGCCCCCAGAGCGTGCGCAGGGTCTGGCCTACGATGTCAAAAAACATCCGCATAAGAGTGTCTTACGATTCTAGCTGTCTTGGAGTTCCAGCCGGTAGCGGTTAGGAACGCAGGCTCTCAGCCGTGTAGAGACGTAGCTTGCACGTCTCACCCGGGCCAATTCTTGCCTGTGCAAACCCTCGCCGCGGAGCTGCGAACCCCTGCTTAGATCTTATCTGCGTGTATCCGCGTTCATCTGCGGCCAGCGGGTTTGCTCTTGGTCCTTCCGGCACCCGGTCTTGTTTCCTCTGTGGGCCTCTGTGCTCTCTGTGGTTAATGAGCCTTCAGCAACCCGGTCACGATCCCCTCGATCCGCCCCCACACCGCCGATTCCGGATCGATCACCTCGTAGTGTCCGCACTTCGGCAACTCCGTCAGCGTCACTTTCTCGCCCTGCGCTTGTTTCGCCGCAACGTACTTCCGTGATATCTCCACCGGCACCACGTCATCATCCGTGCCGTGGATGATGTGCTGCTCGGCCTTGACCGCCAGCTGCATCGGGTCAGCCTCGCGATAGTGGTCCGGCATCTCGGCTGGCGTTCCGCCCAGGAACTCCACCACCGCATCATTGCTCAGGTGCAACTCCCACGCGCGCTTCAGGTCGAGCACTCCCGCCAGCGACACCGCCCCCCGGATCCGCTGAGCCGCGCCGCTGGCCTTTCCCGCGCTCTGTTTTCCCGGCTCTTGTTTCTCCGCATTTTGCTTTGCAGCTTGATGTCCCGCCAGCGCCACCGCCAGGTGTCCGCCCGCGGAATGTCCCATCACCACCAGCCGCGTCAGATCCAGGTCATAGGTCCGCGCGATCTGCCGCAGAAAGCGGTAGCCATTGGTGATGTCCTCGAACGTCCCGGGCCACGCGCCACCCGCATTCCCCACTCGCCGATACTCCAGGTTCCACGTGGCCGCGCCCGCTCGGGTCAGCGCTGCGCACAGATGGCTGGCATGCAGCAGGTCGTACTTCGCCCGCCAGAATCCCCCATGGATGTTCATCACCACCGGATGCAGCGGCCGCTGCTGTTGCTTTTGGCTTGCCTTCGGCCCCGCCTTATCTGTCTCGATCCGCTTTTGCTCTACTAACGGCTGACGGCTGATGGCTGACGGCTGGGTCTGCGGCAGTCGCAGGTCACCAAACTGGTTGGGATCGCTGCCATACGCGATACGCGCGTCCGCAGGCGGCTGCGCACGAGAGAGAATGTCGTCAGCACTCATTGCCCTGATTCTATCGCGAGCCGCAGCTGAATTCGCGAGCCGCCCTGAATTCGCGAGTCGCCCTGAATTCGCTAGCCGCACCTGCATTCGAAGGGGCACGGCTTTAGCCGTGCCGGAAATTGCCGTCCGCAGGACACTCCACTCTGCCGAAGGCTGAACTTGGTGAATCCAGACCGCCACTCAGCTATGCTTCCCCTGTGGCCAGAGCAGTGCAAAAGGATGCCCTCGTCCAGATACGCCTGTTTGCGGAAGACCGCAAACTGGCCGAAATCGTCGACGCCGCCTTTGCCGACGCGGCTCACCGCAGCGGCCCCTGGCTCGTCTGTCGCCCCGGCTGCACTCAATGCTGTCACGGCCCGTTTCCCGTCAGTCAACTCGACGTCGCCCGCCTTCGCCACGGCCTCGAGCAACTCGCCAAAACGGATCCCGCCCAGGCGGACGCCATCCGCCAGCGCGCCCGCGCATCAGCCGCGCTACTGACTCCGGAATATCCCGGCGACCCCGTCACCGGACTGCTTGCTGAGGATGAAGAAGCGCTAGAGCGCTTTGAGGGTCTGGCAAATAATGTCCCTTGTCCCGTGCTCTCCACCGACGGTCGCGGACGCTGCGAACTCTACGCCGCGCGCCCCATGACGTGCCGCGTCTTTGGTCCGCCCATCCGCTCCGCCGTTCCCCACCACATGAGTTCGGAGCAGGCCGTCAATTCGGGAAACCCCGCCAGCGGCGGGACCAAGAGTTCTACGAATAACGAAGAGATCGCCCTCGGCCATTGTGAGCTCTGCTACCACGGCGCCACGCCGGAAGAAGTAGCTGCCTGCGAACTCACTCCCGGGACCGACGCCCTCGAAGAGGAACTCAACGCCGCCGCCGAAAAGCATTCCGGCATCCGCGGCCAGACCATCATCGCCTTCGCGCTGCGCTATGGCGTGGGGTAGGCGCTGGGCTGAGGCATCGCCTCCGCGCTGCGGTTTGGCTCTTGATTTGGATCCTGCTGCTGGCTGATGGCTGAGGACTGAAGGCTACGGCCGCAGCTTTTGACGTTACCGGTGGCTGGTAGCTGGTAGCTGATGTTAGGTATAGCTGGCGGCCGGCAGCTTCCTTCTGCTGCTTTATAATCAGCAGCGGAGAGATGCGTGAGCGGTTGAAACGGGCGGTCTTGAAAACCGCTGAGGCTGAAAGGCCTCCGGGGGTTCGAATCCCTCTCTCTCCGCCAATTTTCAACCTCCACTATGAGCACACAGAAAAAAAGAAAGAAAACCCTCTACGTCAACGGCATCATTGTAGGAGAAGTAGTAGCGACGGGTGACTTCCAAAAAGATTTGGAAGTCTTCCGTCAGTTCCTTCGGGATAAAGGCTTGCATAAGGAAGTCACGAAAGTGCAAGCAATGTTTCGTCAAGCATTGTCTTTTGCGACAACAGCCGCCCACTTATATGAACGTGACTTACTAAAGGCACCCCGCAACGGACTCAGCGTCGCGCCATTTGTGGTTAATTCTGCCTTTAGCATCGAACTGTATCTTAAGACTCTTCATGAGCTTCAAGGCAAGACTGCGCGGGGTCATTCACTCCTTGATCTCTATGATCAACTCGCGGAGACGACGCGTGACGCACTGATCCATAGGTCATGTGCTCATCTTTAGGCGCAGGCACTTGAATTCTGTTACGAAAGCCGAACAGGATTGCGTTGAAATCGCGCCCGAGCAGAATTTCTTGTCAAGCCCCCTTCACCCCCCAATTCCCGCCATCTCTCTCATTCCATTCCAAATATAAATCTCATAAAGTTGGCACTGGATTCCCACCAGAATTGATATGCTTGAAGTAGGTGAAAAACACAGGGCAGGAATAATAGGCGCCCGCGGCATGTTGCGTAAAAGGCGACCCGCGGGCCTCATGCTGTCAGGAGCGCAAAACGCTCCGCATCCTGAGCGAGCCTGCTCTTATGGCGAGTCGAAGGACCTGATACGCCCACGGGGCGCTCCTTATCCGGAGCGCCCTTTTCACTTGGGACGAACCCGGCAACACAGATCTCGGGCCGGGTGACGCACCCCACCTTGACTTGCGGGGTCAAGGTGGGGGTTTACCTTTGCGTCACGCCTCAAGGTAGGTTTTACCTCGCGTCATGCCTCAAGCTGAGGTTCACCTTTACGCTTCACAACCGGTGGGGG
>JBKKBM010000212.1:0-7374 GCA_046714215.1 Terriglobales bacterium
ATCCGGGCGACAGCGCGGGCGGGCTCACGCGCTATCGGACGCTGAAGCAGGGCGATGCGGTGCTGAGTTTTTATCGGTTGGCGAGGGCGGAGCCCGCAGCTACATGATCAACTGCTTGGTGCGCCGCGCGATGGGGTGCTGCATCACTTCCAGCTCGTTCTTCACGATGTTCAGTCCATAGACGCAACGCTCGAAGTCGCGTGAGAGTTTGGCGAAGAGCGGCGCCACTTTGGCGTACTCGAAGTGTTCGAATTTGGAGACGATGTAATAGCTCTCCTTGCCCGCCTTGATAAAGTCCACCATGTTGTCCAGCCGCTGGCGGCGTAGGCGGTACTGCTGGATGCTCTCCGGGAACATGCCCGTCCAGAACAGCGTGTAATCGCCAATGTGCTTGCGCACCTGGCGTTCGCGGTCGAAAGAAGGCGCGGGCCCATAGACGGGGTCGGCCTCCAGCAGCATCTCGCCGACATCGGCCAGCGGACGCCCTTCCTGGTCACGGATCTTGAATAGCTCGTCGGCCTCGCAGAACTCCGCCAGCAGGTTGGAGATGTAGCCGCTGATCTCGACATCGCGGATGCCGACATTATCCGAGTAGTGCTTTTCGACCAGTTCCGTAAAGAACTCACGCAGAGCATGGGTTTCCGGGACCATTCGCTTACACGCGTCCTTCCTGCGGCTGCTGCGTAATGCGGACACCCGCTGCGACCGCACGTAACGATTTTGGCGAAAGAGCTATCTACTTGGACGCATTCTGGGGCGGTTAGTTTTCCTGCGCAAGGGCAAACTAGGGGCACGCCTCAACTTTGTCAGCAGTCACCGCGCGAGAGTGCGAAGCCGTTTACACCAACGGCCATGCGCTTCCCGAGACTTTCGTGACCTCCAAAGGTAACCAGCGGCGCGAATGATTTAGAATCGCGGCCCGGAAGAAATGGGTGCGGAGAGCAGATGAAGCGCGAAAACTTCTCTACCAATACGAAGTGGGAGCCCATCGTGGGCTACTCGCGCGCGGTGAAAGTCGGCAACATGGTCTTTGTTACCGGCACCACGGCGACTGACGAGAATGGCAACATCGTCGGCGTAGAGGACGCTTACGCGCAGGCCAAGCAGGCGCTGGGCAATATCGAACGGGTGCTGGCGCGGGCCGGCGCGACCATGAAAGATGTGGTCCGCACCCGTATCTTCGTCACCGATATCAGCAGGTGGGAAGAAGTGGGCAAGGCGCATGCGGAATATTTTCGCGACATCCGCCCCGCTACCACCATGGTGGAAATATCCCGGCTGATCGTGCCGGAGATGCTGGTAGAGATCGAAGTTGACGCCGTGATTCTTGATTCACAGGAGAAGCAATAATGAGATTCCTTGTTCTGGTTCTACTCGCAGCTTCTAGCCTGTTCGCGCAGACGCCGGGTAAAGCTCAATCAGAGGCCATCACCATCATCAAGGCGGGCACACTCATCGACGGCGTCTCCGCTGAGCCCCAGCGCGATGTCACCATCGTTATCCGCGGCAATAAGATCGAATCCGTAGGCGCACGCGGTGGCATCATCGCGGATGGCGGCCAAAAGCCGCGCGTCATCGACCTCTCGGCCTACACCGTGCTGCCCGGCCTCATCGACACGCATACCCACATCTTCCTGCAAGCCTACAAGCCGGACGACTACGACACCCAACTGATGAAGCATGGCATGGCCTACCGCTCCGCGCGGGCGGCGGCGGCGGCGCGACGCGCATTGGAGCAAGGCTTCACCACCATCCGCGATCTGGAGACTGAAGGCGCGGGTTATGGCGATGTCGGCATCAGGCAGGCCATCCTTGACGGCCACATCCCCGGTCCGCGCATGTTCGTGGTCACCCGCGCCATCTCGACCACAGGCGGCTATCCGCTGCACGGCTATTCACCCGAGATCGAAGTTCCCAAGGGCGTGCAGATCATCGACGGTCCGGTCGAAGCGCGCAAAGCTGCGCGCGAACAGATGGAGCATGGCGCCGATTGGATCAAGGTCTACATGACACACCGCTCCTCGCTGAATGACAAGGGCGATCTGGTCTCGCAGCCCACGCTCACCATGGAAGAGATCAGCGCCATCGTCCATGAAGTCCACGGATGGGGGCGGAAGGTGGCGTGCCACGCTTACAACGGCGAGGGGATGCAGCGCGCGCTCGACGCCCGCTGTGACTCCATCGAGCACGGTCTGGAGCTGACCGACGCCAATGTTGCCCAGATGGTTAAGCAGGGCACGTGGTATTGCCCTACGATGTCGGTCTATTACGCCGACAACGCGCCGGAGAACACCGAGGCAGGCAGGCGTGACCGCAAGCGCGTGGCGCTGCACGGGCCGTCGCTGCGCAAGGCTTACCAGGCGGGTGTGAAGATCGCCTTCGGCACCGACGTAGGCGGCTTCCCCTGGGCTGACCCCATGGCGCAGGAGTTCGGGCGGATGGTCGAGTTCGGCTTCACTCCGTTGGATGCGATCAAATCCGCTACTTCCAAGGCAGCGGAGATGCTCGGGATGCAAGGCAAAGTGGGTGTGATCGCGGCCGGCGCGTTTGCGGATGTCGTCGCCGTTCAGGGCGACCCCATCGCCGACGTGAACGTCTTGAAAGCGGTGGATTTCGTGATGAAAGACGGCCTGATTTTTAGAGAAGCGGCCAAAAACGCCGGGAAGCCAGACGTTAAAACGACCCCTAAGACGACCCCCAGGACGACCGCCAAATAGACAGCTCAGCAAACACGCGGCCGTTGCCTGGCATCTGTTCATGGACGATGCCGGATAACAAGCCCACTACCAAACCGCGCGTGAAACGCCCGCCTCTGTCGGCGGTAGACATCGCCCGTGACAATACCGAGAAGGGCTGGCGCGCG
Organism: Terriglobales bacterium; assembly: GCA_046714215.1. Classification (GTDB taxonomy): domain Bacteria; phylum Acidobacteriota; class Terriglobia; order Terriglobales; family Acidobacteriaceae; genus DATLCI01. The sequence continues at coordinate 2,864 of JBKKBM010000212.1, forward strand.
TCGTTCGCCACCTTCTCCAAGCGTGTTTCCGGCGCCGTCGGCTCTCCTGTGATGTTCCTCATCGCGCTGGCGGTCGTCCTGACCTGGGGCATCACCGGACCCATGTTCGGTTTTTCTGACACCTGGCAGCTCATCATCAATACCGGCACCACCATCGTGACTTTCCTGATGGTGTTTCTTATCCAAGCCACGCAGAACCGCGACGCGAAGGCCATTCACTTCAAGTTGGACGAGTTGATCCACGCCGTGCAGGGCGCGCATGAAGAGTTGATCGACGTGGAAGACCTCACCGATGAGGAACTCGACGAACTTGGCGAGCACTATCACCAAGTCCGCGCGGAGGAGGCGGGGTCTCGAGTGGAAGACCAGTCTGCAAAAAAAGATTCGCCGTCGAAGGGCAAGCGGAATGGGAAGAAGAAGCCCGCCGCTTAGCTTCGTAACCGCAACTGCATCATGGCCAGGATGCCGAGCGCGGGGCCGATGGCCAGACTCGCGGCCGCCCAATCCCAACCCGCGTGATCGCCGATGTAAGCTGTCACCCGAATAGAAACCACTGTAAGCAAAAATCCTACCGCGGTCTGCAACGTGAGCGCGGTGCCCACGTAGCGCGGGTCCGCTACTTCACTCACAATGGCCGAGAACTGCGCAGAATCCGCGCTGATCGAGATTCCCCAGAACAAGGCGAGCACCACCACCGCATACCAGTTGTGAAAGAAGACCGCGGTGAGTAGCGCGCTTGAGCCGCTCACGGCCATGGCGATGATGGTGGACTTCGAGCGCTGCCAGATGCGGGCGGCGGCAGCGTTATTCGTGTCCCCGGTAGGCGCTTTATCGCTGTAGGCGCCGGCCCACGTGCATCCAATGCCGCCCATGGCCATCGCGATGAACGAGACCATCTCGATCGCTTCCGCTGAGTGCTGGTTGCCCACCGGGTTGACGGATCCGGAAGCAAAGAAGAACACCGCGATCCACGCCCACCACGAATATAACTCCCACATGTGGCCGAAGTAGCCGAAGTTGGCGAGCGCCAGCCGCCGGTTGCGAAAGATCTCCGTGACTTGGCGGATGTCGAAGCGCGCCAGGGGGGCGGCGAAAGGGCCTTCCCGGATGAGAAAGGCGACCATGGCTGCTCCTACCAGCGCCTGGGCGCTGCACGCCAGCACCACATACTTCCAGTTTTCGACGGTGATAGTGTCCAGCGCGCTGAGACCATGCGGCACCGCGGAGCCAATCCCGAGCGCGCCGACCAAAATTCCCAGAGCAAGCCCGCGTCCCTGCCGGAACCATCCGGCGAGGATCTTCATCGCCGGGGGATAGACTCCAGCGAGAAATACGCCGGTCAGGAAGCGGAAGAAGATGGCAAGCGGGACGCTATCGGTGGCGGTGAGCGCGAAGCCCGCATTCGCCCCCGCGGCCGCGATCATCGAGATCACGACCAATCGCGGCGCGGGGAATACGTCAGCCAGGTTGAAGATGGCGGAGAGCAAAGCGCCGGCCACGAAGCCAAGTTGCACGGCCAGCGTGAGCCACGAGGTCACGCCCAGGCCAGCACCCCACACCGTCGCCAGTTGCGGCAGCACTGCGGTCCCGGCGAACCACAAGGACATCGCGAGCAACTCCGCCACGGAGAGCAGGATGAGCACGCGCCACGGCGAAGAGTTGGCTGAAGTCACGCGGAAAGGATTGTAACGGATACCACCAATGGGTAATCTGAAGGGCGATGAACAACCTGGCACTCAAATGGACAATCGTCTTTGCTCGCCTGGTGATGGCGGGCATGTTCCTACTGTTTGGCGAGTACAAACTTTTCGGTCCCGAGTTTGCCCATGGCGGGATGCAGAAATGGGTCAATGGATGGATCGATCAGGGCAGCGCGGTCAGCTTCTATCTGCCGTTCCTGAAGAATGTTGTGTTGTCCCATGCCACCCCATTCGCGTATCTGGTGGGTGCGGGGGAGTTCCTGATAGGGCTTTCGTTGCTCACCGGTGTACTGGTACGCCCCGCGTCAATCGCTGGGGCATTTTTCATGCTCAATCTGATTCTGGCGGAATGGAACGGTGTGGGAGCAGCCGCTCCAGTATGGCAATACTTTGGCGCACAACTGGGACACATTTGCCCTATGCTGCTTTTTCTCATCTTCTATGCTGACCGGGAACCAAAATTAAGCCTGCAGCCCTTCTTCATGCGGCCCCGGCGTTCCCCGCAGGCTTAAAATCGAATCCGCCCTGAAACCGCTATAATCATGTGATATCCCTATGGCAAAGCAGCGCGCAATCCGCTCTACCACGGTCCTTTGCGTCCGGCGCGACGGCAAAGTCGTGATGGCCTCAGACGGCCAGGTGACCTTGGGCGAGGGTGTGATCAAACATTCCGCCAAGAAGATCCGTCGGCTCTATAACGACAAAGTGTTGGCTGGATTCGCCGGCTCGACCGCCGACGCCTTCAACCTCTTTGCCCGCTTCGAAGCTAAGCTAGAGCAATATCACGGCAATATCAGCCGCGCCGCAGTGGAGTTAGGGAAAGACTGGCGCACGGATAAGATCCTGCGTCACCTGGAAGCGTTGCTGGTGGTCGCCGACCTCACCCAGACCTTCGTCATCAGCGGCGGGGGTGACGTGATCGATCCCGACGAAGGTATTGCCGCCATCGGCAGCGGTGGTCCGTATGCCACGGCTGCTGCTCGAGCGCTCATTAAGAACACCGAGTTGCCCGCACGCAAGATCGCGGAAGAGGCGATGAACATCGCCGGAGATATCTGTATTTACAGCAACAAGAACCTGACTATCGAGGAGTTGTAAGTCGGTATGGCCGGGTACTCAGGCACGCCGTTGGTGAAGAAGATCGGCATCAAGCCCGCGGACAGCGCGCTCTTCGTGGGTGCGCCGAAAGGTTTTGACAAGGAGATCGGCCCGCTGCCGGATGGGGTAAAAAAGCAGAACGGGGCAAGTAAGGATTTGAACGTCGCGCTTTTTTTTACCGACAACCGGGCGCAGCTCGAGAAAGAGCTGCCCAAGTTGAAGAAGCAGGTCGCGCAGAACGGCATGATCTGGATCGCGTGGCCGAAAAAAGCATCGAAAGTACCTACCGACCTCACGGAAGACGTGATCCGCGATACCGCCCTGGCCCTTGGGTTAGTGGATGTAAAAGTTTGCGCGATGAATGACGTGTGGTCGGGATTGAAATTAGTGATACCGGTGAAAGACCGGAAATGATTTGAACATTGGCTCATTTGCTCATCGAATCATTGAAAAGCCAAGGCAATGCAGCAAGAGCAAATGAGGCAATGAAGCAATTTGGAGTAATAGTGGCCATTTATCTACCTGCAACCGCTGAAGAGTCAGGCGTCGCGCTTGACGATCTCACTCCGCGCGAGATCGTCGCGGAACTCGATAAATACGTAGTCGGCCAGCATCAGGCCAAGCGCGCCGTCGCTATCGCGTTGCGCAACCGCATGCGCCGGCAGAAGCTCGCGCCGGATCTGGCCGAAGAGATCATGCCCAAGAACATCATCATGATCGGCCCCACGGGTGTGGGCAAGACGGAGATCGCGCGGCGCCTGGCCAAGCTGGCCAACTCGCCCTTCATGAAAGTGGAAGCCTCGAAGTTCACCGAAGTGGGCTACGTTGGACGCGATGTGGAATCCATGATCCGTGACTTGGTCGAGGTCGCCATCGATATGGTGCGCGAAGAGAAACTTGAAGACGTGCAGGATAAGGCCGAGCTTAACGCCGAAGAGCGGCTCTTAGACGCGCTGCTCCCCGCCGCTGAAGCCGGCGACGGCGCGGACTAGGAATCGCAGTTGCGCACTCGCGAGAAACTGCGGCAGCAGCTCCGCGAGGGCAAGCTCGACGAGCGCATTGTGGAGCTGGACGTCCGCGAGCGCAACAATCCAAGCTTCGAGATCATCTCCAACCAGGGCATTGAGGAGATGGACATCAATATCAAGGACATGTTGCCCAACCTCTTCGGCCAGCGCACGAAAAAACGCAAGATGAAGGTCGCCGAGGCGTTTGAATACCTGATTCAGGAAGAGGAACAGCGCCTGGTCGATATGGACCAGGTCACGCGCATCGCCGTGGAGCGAGTGGAGCAGTCGGGCATCATCTTCCTCGATGAGATCGACAAGATCGCGGGACGTGAAGGCGGACACGGGCCGGACGTCTCACGCGAAGGCGTGCAGCGCGACATCCTGCCCATCGTCGAGGGCACTACCGTCAACACACGCTACGGCATGGTGAGCACGGACCACATCCTGTTCATCGCCGCCGGCGCCTTCCACGTGTCGAAGCCCAGCGACCTGATCCCCGAACTTCAGGGGCGCTTCCCTATCCGGGTGGAACTGCAGTCGCTGACCATTGAAGATTTCATTCGCATCCTCACGGAGCCGAAGTCGTCTCTGGTGAAGCAGTACATGGCATTGCTAGAGACCGAAGGCCTGAAGTTAGAATTCACCCAGGATGCGCTCGACCAGATCGCGAACTTCGCCGCCAAAGTGAATGAGAACACTGAAA
>JBKKBM010000213.1:0-8343 GCA_046714215.1 Terriglobales bacterium
ATGGTCACCATCGAAGCATTCGGCGAGTCCACGCTCCTGCTGACCTGCGCGTTCATCTACGGTCTGGCCTTCGGCAGCTTCCTCAATGTCTGCATCTACCGGCTGCCCCGGGGACTTTCCGTGGTCCGCCCCGCCTCCGCGTGTCCCCACTGCGGCGTCCCCATCAAGATCTACGACAACGTCCCCGTCCTTAGTTGGCTGCTGTTGCGCGGCAAATGCCGCGCCTGCCGTGCGCCCATCTCGCCGCGCTACCTGATCGTAGAACTGCTGACGGCCTTCGCCTTCGTGCTCAGCTTCGTCGTATTTGGCTCGTTCCTGGCCGCACTCAAAATTTGCGTCTTCAGCTTCTTGCTTCTCGGACTCATTTTTACCGATGCCGACCTTAAGTTGCTTCCCGACCGGCTTACGTTGCCCGGACTCGCGCTGGGTCTGCTGCTCAGCTTATTTGTTCCGCTGCACGGCATCGTCGCCGGCTTGCTGGAGTCAGTTCCCTTTCCGTTCTCGCCGGAGATCACCGGACGCATCGTCAGCCTGGGCGAAGCGGTGCTGGGCGCGCTCGTGGGCGCGGGCTTTATCTGGTTCGCCGGTGAAGCCTACAAGAGAGTACGCGGTGTTGAAGGCATGGGCTTTGGCGATGTCAAACTCATGGCCATGGTAGGCGCCTTCCTCGGAGTAAAGCTCACCTTGCTCACCCTCATGTTGGGATCACTCGGCGGCGCGCTCGCTGGTAGCGTTGCCATGCTGGTGGTTTTTCGTAAACGACTCCGCCGGCGTCGGACGCACCTCGAGGCCCCCTCCGCCGCGCGGCCCCGCGCCTGGGCCTCAGCCCAACTCATTATGCGCCACTTCGAGATGCCCTTCGGCGTCTTCCTGGGCATCGGCGCCCTAGTTGCGGGATTCTTCGGTCAACCCTTCGTCGACTGGTATCTTAGTTTCTTCTGAGTTTCTTCTGATGCAGAAGCTCCTGGAAAACCCGCAGTTCATGAAGATCGCGCTCACCGCCGCGATCGGAACATTCCTTTTTTTCCTCATCCTTTTGCTCGGCTTTGTGCTGTACCGCAAGCTGAAGAACGAGGTCCGCGGCGAGTCGTTGGCGCAGTCTCCCACCCGCATCTCGGAGAACAACTCCGCCTTCAGCCTGGCCGCGTACGAGGGTGTGATCCGCAAACTCAAGGACCAGGAAAAAGAGTTGGAGCGGCTGCGCAAGTCTGAACGCGAGCGCGCCTTCGAATCGGCGAGCATGAGTGAGGCGGTGCTTTCGAACCTGGGCAGCGGGGTGCTGCTCTTTAGCCCCGCGGGCTTGGTGCGCCAGGCGAATCCCGCCGCCCGCAGCCTGTTGGGTTATGCCTCACCCACCGGGCTGCATGCCCGCGACGCCTTTCGCGGAGTCACAGAAGTTCGCCTTCCGGTTTTGCCGCCGGGCGACGCCTCCCTCGCTCCGCTCGCCGACGTCGCCGGTGCGCAATGCCTGGTGACCGCCGTGGAGCAGTCCATCAAGTCAGGACTCTCCTTCCGCCGCCTGGAAGCCGACTACACCGCGCCCGATGGAAAGCAACGCGTGCTCGGCGTCACCGTCTCTCCGGTGAAGGGAGTAACTGGCGACGTGCTGGGCGCGGCCGTGCTGGTAAGCGATCTTACCGAGATCACTCATCTCTCCCGCCAAGTGCGCCTGTGCGAGAACATGGCTTCGCTCGGGGAAATGTCTGCCGGCATCGCGCATGAATTCAAGAATTCACTGGCTACCATCTCCGGCTATGCCCAGATGCTGACCCCGGCGGAAGCTGCCACCCCGCCTTCCGGATCCAACCCAGCCGACACGCAATTCGCCGGCAAGATCACCGCGGAGACCGCTTCCCTCTCCCGCATCGTCAACGACTTCCTGAATTTTGCTCGACCGCAAGGCTTCGCCCATGAGCCGGTGGATCTGGTCGCTGTGCTGCGGGATTGCGCTGAGGAGTGTCGCGTCCAGCTTGATTTCCCAACTGAATCAGCAGCCGAGCCCCGCCCCTACATCGTGGCCGCCGACCCCACTGCGCTGCGCCAGGCCTTCAGCAACCTGCTACGCAATAGCGCGGAGGCGGTTACCGAAGGCCAGCAGCCCATCGTCCGGGTGGCCATGGAGGAGACCCCGGAGGCCGTCCGATTGAGCCTGGCGGACAACGGCTGCGGAATCCCGGCGGAGGCCCTGCCCCGCGTCTTTGTGCCCTTTTTCACCACCAAAGCCTCCGGGACGGGCTTGGGGCTGGCGCTGGTCCATCGCATCGTTACCGACCAGGGCGGGGCCATCCAGGTGGAAAGCGTCCCCGGGAGCACCACGTTTACCTTGACGCTACCCCGGCCCAAAAAACCGCCGGTTTCGGGTTAGAATGGGCAGGAGAAACCGTGCCAATGGGGGTTACGAAGATGGGACTGACCAGAACGAGACTAGCCTGTCTGCTGGTGGCGGCCGCAGTATGGGTATCGCCACTTGGGGCACAAACGCTGGCCGACCGCGCACGCGAATTGCGTAAGGACAAGCGTACCCATAGCGCTAACGATAAAGTCTTTACCAACGAGACCCTGAATCTGCGTCCGGGGCCGAGTATCACGACCGGTGTCGGCGACAAATCAGCCGACGCGGCGAAGCCGGATGCCGCCGCTCCCGCCCCTGCTGAAGGTGCTGAACCAGAGATGACTCCGGATGAAGCGAAAGCAACAGCCACCGGGGACTACAGAGGTAAGATTGACAAGGCTAAGGGCGAGCTCGCTACCTTACAGCGCGAACTTGATATCGCGCAGCGGGAAAACAAACTTCGCACCGCGCAGTTTTACTCGGATGCCGGCAACCGCCTGCGCAACGAGCGGGCTTTCGCCGACGAGCAACGCAAGAACGAGGCGGACATGGCCGACAAGCAGAAGAAGATCGCTGCTACCCAGGCGTTGCTGGAGAGCTTGCGCGCTGAGGCCCGCCGCGCCGGCGTACCGGCCAGCCAGATCCCCTGAGCCGCTTCCATTCGCAGCTTAGTACATTTGCGTCTTAGTACGTTTGCATCACCGGAGGCCTTCCGCACGTTCGCGGAGGGCTTCTTTCTTCCCGTTAAAGCTTTATGGAAACCATCCTGCTGGTGGAAGACAAAGCCGAGTTGCGTGAGATGTTGATGCACGCGCTGGCCCGCATGGACTTCCGCCCCGTGCCTGCGGCCAATGTCGCGGAAGCTTTGCAGGAGCTCCGTACCCAGCGTTTTGCCGCCGTGCTCACTGACCTGAAACTTCCCGCCGGCTCCGGGCTCGACGTGCTGGCCACGGCGCTCGAAGAGGACGCAAACGTCCCCGTCATCATTATGACGGCGCACGGCACCATTCCCGACGCGGTCGCCGCCATGCGTGAGGGCGCTTACGATTTCATCCAGAAGCCCATCGACCTCGCCCATCTCAAACATCTGCTTACCCGCGCCATCGAGCGTCAGCAACTCTTGCGAGAAAATCTTGTCCTCAAAGCGGAGTATGCCAAAACTCTCGGCTTCCCCCGCATCATCGGCGAAGATCTCGCCATGCGCACCGTCGCACGGGAGATGCAGCGCATCGCCCCCACGGACAGCGCGGTGCTGCTGCTGGGCGAGAGTGGTACGGGAAAGGAGCTGTTTGCCCGCGCCATCCACCAACTCAGCCCCCGCGCGGGCAAGCCGCTGGTCTCCATCAACTGCGCCGCCATTCCGGAAGGGCTCATTGAGAACGAACTCTTTGGCCACGAGCGCGGCGCCTTCACCGGCGCCGACTGCCGACGCGCGGGCAAATTCGAATTGGCCCACGGCGGCACCATCTTCCTCGACGAAGTGGGCGAAGTCCCGTTGAACGCCCAGGCCAAACTCTTACGCGTGCTCGAAGAGAAGACCGTGGAACGGCTGGGCGGAACGTCGCCCATCAAAACGGATGTCCGCGTGATCGCCGCTACCAACAAGAACCTGGAACAGGCTGTTCAGACGCAGGAGTTCCGCGGCGATCTGTTTTACAGACTCAATGTCTTCCCTATTCGCATTCCGGCGCTGCGCGAGCGCGGTGAAGACATGCTCGCTCTCGCCCAGCATTTTCTCGAGCGCTTCCGCAAAGAGCGCAATCGCCCCGGACTTACGCTGGGTGCGGATGCCGTCGCCGCACTCAAAGGTCACTCCTGGCCGGGGAATGTGCGCGAACTGCAGAATGTGATGGAGCGTGCCTGCATCTTGAACGACGGCGAGTTGCGGGCCGCCGACTTAGGACTTGCCGCAAACATCCGAGCGTCGACTACCGCCGCCGCCAAGCCTTCCCCTTCACTGGAGGGATCGCTCGCTGAGGTGGCCGCCCGCGCCGTCGAATCCGTAGAACGGGCGAAGATCGAAGCCACGTTGCGCGAATGTAAATGGAATAAAGCGGAAGCCGCCGCCCGCCTGAGCATCTCCTATAAGACGTTGCTCACCAAGATCCAGCGTTATGGTCTCGACGGTGATAGTTAACCGGGGAACGCTAAGCGCCGGCCTTGACCGCCTGCCGCCCGCGCAACGCCCGCACTTGCTTCATGTGATGTTTGGTGTGGACATAATGGAACGCGCACCATTGTTGGTTGGAAAGCGGTCCCAGCACCGGATGGTTCGCCAGTTTGCCCTTCGTCCCCAGCTTTTCCCGGCACTCTTGCAGCTTCTGGTCCATGGCGATGAGGTTGGTGCGGATCTTCTCCACCGCCTCCAAGCCACCCATCTGGCCTTTGGGCGCCACCATGCTGGGTGCCTGCCGCCCCGGCGGAAAATGCTTTAAGTCCAGCACGATGATATGAAACATCCGCTGCATCATGGTGGGCTCATCGCCCATGTTCTTGCCCGCCTCCAGGCACCGGTTCATGCCGCGGACAGTGTGGTCGAACGCCAGCGAGAGATGTTCGAGAACCTCCGCCGCCGACCACTTGCCCTCCGGGTGGTACAACAGTTGACTTTCGTTCATGCCCGCGGTCGCGGAGTCGATATCGTCCAGTGCTGATTGCAGTAAGGGATGCATTGTGTCTGGCCACCAAAGGGTAGAATGATTTCCGCATCTAAGGGATAGCGTATTTTGAAAGTGGTGTCTATGAGAAAGCTTGGACGCGCCGTGTTCTCCCTCGCGGGCCTTTGCCTGCTGTGGGCCTGCTCTACCCCGCAAGACTCCGCTGGCAAGCCGTACGAGGGAGCGCCAAAGGCTGCCCCCGCCAAGGTTGAGAACGAATTCGAGACCGGGCGTTCCGCCTTCCAGAAGATGTATGTCGCCGCCCGAACCTGGTCACCCGACGCCCAACCGGTCCGCCTGGAATCGCGTCCGCACACCGAAGACCCTGACGACGGTCGCGCTGCCATGTGGGCCGGGGTCTTCGTCTCCGCCTCCAAGCAGAACGTCCGCAATTTTTCCTGGTCGGGCGTTGCCAGCGACCCGGAGAAAGGAGTGCAGCCCGGCAGCCTGGATTACTACAGCCCCAGCAACGCCAGCACCCGGCCCTTCGATCTGAACTTCTTAAAGGAAGATTCCACCCAGGCGTTCGAGGTGGCGGAAAAGAAAGGTGGAGCGGCGCTGCGCAAGCAGGATCCCAAGCAGCCGGTGAAATACATGCTGTTCTTTGATTCCAGCAAGAATCGCCTGCTGTGGCGCGTGCTTTATGGGAATTCGCAGAGTGATGCAAAGCTCCGCGTGCTGGTCAGCGCTTCTTCAGGTGAGTTTGTGATGGTGGAAAAATAGTCAGGGCAGGGCTTCAGCCCCACAGAACTTGTAGAGACGTAGCTTGCAACGTCTCCCAGCCCGTAGGGCGACTGCTAGTAGCCCGGCACGCCAGTGCCGGGTAACGACGCCCGATCCGAGCCATTCCCGATAGGGACGGCTGAAACTATTCGTAATCGGTCTGACGGCGCGGGCTCGGTCTTGCCAATTCCGTTGCGTAGCTTGTGGGATCGATCGAGACGAGATAGTCGACGCAACCCCAGCGCCGTAGGCGCGGAAACGGAGGCTGCATCGCGGCCGCAGTTTAGCCCACCACGGCAGTGGTGGGGTAGCTACCAGAACGAAGATGAGCCCCGTAGGGGTGGCACACTAACCGGTCGCGTCTTGAGGCGTTCAATGCCCTTTTTGCACTCTTCCGCAAAGGGGCCGCTCTTCAGGATCTTTAAATACTCTTCATAGCGCTGCATCGCTTCTTCATTCTGACCGGTGCGCTCCAGTACTTCACCCAGGCGAAAGGTGGCGTGCGCGTCTCGGGGCTTGTAGTCCAGCGCCTCGCGATAGCGGCTGATGGCGGCTTTGTAGTTCTTCTGTTTGAAGTAATACTCACCCACCTCCACGGCCTTGGCGGCCCTGTGCGGGTTCCACGGCTTCATCTCATTCACGCCGGCGCTGTCTTCGTCGCTCTCATAATCGTCGCGGGCGGGACGCCGGTTGTCATTGCGTGGCGGCCGCAGATCGATGATGTTGTCGCGGCTGGAGCTTTCTTCGGAATTGCGCGGCCGCGCCTCGGTGCGCGGATCATCGTCGTTTTTATCGGGGTCAGCCGACTTAGGCGTAGCCTTTTCCGTCGGGGATTCGGTCTGCGAGCGCGGCACCGGCTCACTTTTTAGCCCGGGCTTCTCCTTCGCCACGGACACCTGCGCCTGCGCGCTGGACACGTTTAGCACGGCGGCGCATAGAACGGCTCCCAACAACATCGCTGACCACTTCATGTCTCTATTCTAACGCCTGCCGCAAGCGGAAGTTCCGCTCCCACCGGTAATCCCACAGGCTCAGAAGACGCAAAAAAGCCGCCCATGACTGGCGGGCGGCTTCTTTGCTTTTCCCGGGGGAGGGTGAAAAATTACTGCGGCTGTACCGATGCGCTAGTCGGCGCGGGCGGTGCAGCGCTGCTGTTCAACATATTCGCCAGCAGCCGGACTTCCACGCGGCGGTTCTCCGCGCGTCCCTTTCGCGACTGGTTCGAAGCGGCCGTCTTGTCCTCGCCCAAGCCGATCACGTAGACCTTATGCGCAGGGATGTTGTGGTTGGCCACCAGATACTGCACCACCGCGGAAGCGCGACGCTGGCTCAACATGTAGTTGTACTGTTTGTCACCCACGGAGTCCGTGCCACCGGTCAACTCCACGATGTAGCCCTTGGCATTCGGGACCTCAGCGGCGAACTGGTCGAGTGCTTCCTTGCTCTTCTTACTCAGCACGGCTTTATCGAACCCGAAGTGGACGGAAGCCTCTGCCACCGGCTGATAGTTATCCAGGTTCGCGACCACATCGCTCAGCTTCTGGGCGCGGGTGGCGGCATCAGACGCGATGATCTGCGCTTCGCCAGCGCGCGTTCCCGCGGCCTGGGCCTTCTGGTCCGCCTCGGCAGACTTGGCGTTCACTCCCGCCAGACCCTGCTGGGCGCGGCTGTCAACGTCGCGGATCTGATGGGTGTTCTTCGCGGTCAGGTCATCCAGTTCATTCACTTTATCAACGACCGGTGTGACTTCTTTCCGCACATAATTCTTGGTGGCGCAACCGGCGGTGAAAAGCATGCCTCCGGCCGCAACAAGCGTGATCAAAACTCGGTTCATAGAAGTGGGCTCCCTTTTAACTAAACTTATTGCTGATCCCTTAGGCGGCAATCAGTGATACACCTGATGTCTAGTGCAACCGGCTTGCCAATCCTTAAGAATTTGTGGACACCATAAACGGTTGTCCCATAAAGGGTTAGCTGGCTCTTAATTTTGAGTCGCGTCGCCGGGCTTGTGCTCACCATGCCGTATCGCCACACTCAGCGTAGAATTTTTACTTAGGCGGCTCATTCGCGCGGAGTCCAAAAAGCCTGCCCCAGACTCTAATCAACCAAGCATGGATCTCCAGGCAAAAATCAAGTCATTACCCACCCAGCCGGGCGTTTACCTCTACAAAAATGCCGAAGGCGAGGTCATCTACGTGGGCAAGGCGAACAGCCTGCGCGCGCGGGTGCGCTCCTACCTGCTGGATGCCGCCGTCGCTGACGCCAAGACCGGCAGCCTGATGCGCGACGCCGCCGACGTCGATTACATTGTCGTCGACAATCCAGCTGAGGCCCTCGCGCTGGAGAACAACCTCATCAAGCGGCATAAGCCGCGCTTCAACATCCTGCTCCGCGACGATAAGACTTATCCCTACATCAAGCTCACCCAGGAGCGCTTTCCCCGCGTGTATGTCACGCGTCGACTGAAGAAGGACGGCAGCCGTTACTACGGCCCCTACTTTCCCGCCAATCTTGCCCATCGGACCGTGGACCTCATTCACCGCAGTTTTCTGATTCCCTCCTGCAAGGTAGACCTCACCCGCTTTCACGCGCGTCCGTGTTTGCAGTACTACATCAAGCGCTGCCTGGGAC
>JBKKBM010000214.1:0-5692 GCA_046714215.1 Terriglobales bacterium
GAGTTACGCAATGCGAATGAGGGCGAAGGCTGTCCCAAGTGCGGATCGCCGTTGAAGGTCGCCAAGGCGGTGGAGATCGGACACATCTTCAAGCTGGGTTACAAGTATTCAGAGTCCATGGGCGCGCGCATCCTCGACAAAGATGGGAAAGAGGTCACGCCCATCATGGGGAGCTACGGTATCGGCATCGAGCGCCTGCTCACCACCATCATCGAGCAGAATAACGACGAGAATGGCTTCTGGTTACCAAAGGGCATTGCCCCGTTCGACGTGGTGGTGGTGCCCACCAACATGGGTGATGCGGCCATCAGTCAAGCGGCGACCGAGATTGCGGAAAAGCTGGAAAAGGCTGGATTTGACGTGGTTTTGGACGACCGCGACGAGCGCGCCGGGGTGAAGTTCAAGGACGCCGACCTGGTGGGAATCCCCTTTCGGGTCAATGTTGGCAAAAAGGTTTCCGAGGGCAAAGTGGAAGTGGTTCGCCGCTCGACACGCGAATCCCAGGATGCTACCATCGCGGCAATCACCGAGGAATTCTCGGGCATCGTCAAATCAAGCCAATAACCTACGCGCGGGCATGCGCGTGAGAGATCGGAATCATGAAAACTATCAAAGGACTCTTGGGATTGGCTATAGTGGTGGCTCTAGTCCTGTTCGTGATCGCTGTGGCCCCGCCCTACTTCGCCAACTATCAGTTCAAAGACGATATCGTGCAGGAAGCCCGCTTCGCCAACGTGAGCTATCCACCCAAGACGGATGAGGATATCCGCGCCAACTTGATGCGCAAAGCCAGGGAATACGAGATTCCCATCAAGCCTGAGCAGATCCAGATCACCCGCGGCAGCGGCGACATCCTGATCTCGATCCCTTACACGGTGGACGTGAAGTTCCTGACCGGGCACACGTATCGGCTGCAGTTCAATCCCGGGAACCAGACTGCGGTCAAGCAGCGGAATAACTAGGCCGAACCTGGGTTAGGTGAATCTGGCCCGGCGGGAATGTTCCCGCCAGAATACAGCGTGTGTCGGCCCGGAGACGCCGAGTTGCTGTCCTGTGGACTAAGCTCTTTCAATTCAACCCTGCGTGTCTGGCCCTCGCGGTGCATCAAAACCATGCGATAGGCATAAAATAAGGACTCAGGCAGTGCGCCGGGCGTGCTGGTGCGTCTAACCACCTAGGCAGGACTGCCATAGAACTGTGGCCATTAAAGTAAAGATCCCCCGCCGCAAGCCGGGACGCTTCCACTTGGGTGACCCCCTGGTGCGGGCTGCCGTGGCCGCGTTCATTATTATCAGCACCCTGTTTCTCGGGGTGTTCGCGTTCTTTTACGTCCACTACCAAAAATTAATTGACCAGCGGATGAGCGGCCCCGTCTTTGCCAACTCCTCCAAGATCTATGCTCAGCCCCGCACCCTCACCCGCGGGTACAAGACCTCACAAAAGGAGGTGGCTGACATGCTGCGCCGTGCCGGGTACAGCGAGCGAGGCGAAAAGGGCGAGTCTAAGATGGGCAGCTACCGCCTGGTAAACCGCGGCATTGAGGTCGTTCCCGGGACGGAGTCGTTTCATGCGTCGGAAGGCGCGTTGATCCGCTTTGACAATGACTCCGTGGAACGCATCGCCGCCCTAGGCAACGGACAGACCCTGGGCGCTTATGAACTCGAGCCCCAACTCGTCACCGGATTATTCGACGCGCAGGCCCGCTCCAAGCGCCGGCTGGTCACCTATGACGACATTCCGAAGAATCTGGTGAACGCCATCCTGGCCATCGAGGACCGCCGTTTTTTCCAGCACAGCGGCATCAATTACTGGCGCTTCCTGCAGGCGGCGCTGCGCAATATGGAGCGCGGAGCCAAACGGGAAGGCGGGTCCACGCTCACCATGCAGATCTCGCGCGGATTTTTTCTGACGCCGGAAAAGACGTATACCCGCAAGCTGGCGGAGATGATGATCGCCATCGAGTTGGAACAACGCTTCTCCAAGCGCCAGATCTTTGAGTTCTACGCCAACCAGGTCTACATGGGACAACGCGGATCGTTCACCATCCACGGACTGGGTGAAGCAGCGCAGGCATACTTCGGCAAAGACATCAAGAACCTCATGCTGGCGGAGTCCGCGCTCTTGGCGGGGATGATCCAACGGCCCAACTATCTTTCTCCCTACCGCAACAAGGAGGCGGCCCTCGCGCGGCGCAACCTAGTGCTGCATTCCATGGTGGAGACTGGCGCCATCAGCCAGGCCGAGGCAGACAAAGCGAAAGCCATCGGACTGGAACTGACGGCGCCCAATGTGGAGGCCAGCGATGCGCCTTATTTCGTCGACCTGGTGAAGGACACCCTGCTCACCCGCTATACGGAAGAACAACTGAACGAAGATGGGCTGCGCATCTATTCCACCATCGATCCGGACCTGCAGGCAGCCGCTGCGGAAGCCGTGGCCGCGGGACTCAAAGAGATCGACGAGTTGGTGTACAAGCAGCGCCGCCGCGTGGTCAAGGTGGGTAAAGGCAAGAACGCGAAGACAGAGACCATTGTCCGTGCCGGGCCCACGCCGCAGGTGGCGCTGGTAGCGCTGAATCCGGAGACGGGCGAGATCCTGGCCCTGGTGGGCGGCCGCAACTACGGACAGAGCCAGTTGAACCATGCGGTGGCGCAGCGCCCCACCGGCTCCATCTTCAAGCCTTTTGTGTTTGCCGCCGCGGTCAATACCGCTGTGACCGGCGAACAACCCGTGTTCACCCCCGCGTCGCTGGTGGACAACACTCCCACTACTTTTTATTACGAAGACAAGATCTACGAACCGCGCAACTACCAGGACAAATACAACGAAGTGGTGAATGCCCGCTTCGCGCTGGCCCACTCCCTGAACAACGCAACGGTCCGCATCGCCGAGCAGATCGGCTACGGACGAGTGGCGGAGTTGGCGCGGGCCGCCGGCATCAAGAGCGTAAAGGCGACCCCGGCGCTGGCGTTGGGCGCTTATGACGCTACGCCGCTCGAGATGGCGGGCGCCTATACCATCTTTGCCAACCAGGGGGTGCGCGCCACTCCCATCATGGTCACCTCCGTGCGTGATTCCAAGGGCGAAGTGGTGGAAGATTTTCGCATCCAGAAGAAGCCGGTGCTCGATCCGCGGGTAGCTTACGTGATGACCAACATGATGGAAGCGGTCATCAACAACGGCACCGCCGCGGGCGTGCGCGCGCGCGGCTTTGCCGTCCCCGCCGCGGGCAAGACCGGCACTTCTCATGACGCCTGGTTTGCCGGCTACATCAGCAATCTGCTGTGCGTGGTCTGGGTGGGCTATGACGATTACACCGATCTGAAGCAGGAAGGCTCGCGCACCGCGGCGCCCATCTGGACGGAGTTCATGAAGCGGGCCATCAAACTCCCCGCCTACAGCAACCCCAAGCCATTTCCCAAGCCGGATGGTGTGGTCAGCCTCACCTTGGATAAAGTGACCAACCGCATCGCCACCGCCACCTGTCCCGACGACTATGTGGCCGCCTTCGTGCAGGGCACGGAGCCGCAGGAGACCTGTGACCAGTCCAGCGACCGCGGCTTCTTCTCGAGAATATTTGGCCTGGGAGCGAAACCGGTTCCCCCGGGTACGGTGTCCAATGATCCGCCGTTGTATGGGCAGTCGTCTCCTAACGCTTCACCGCCACCACCCGTCGAAGAGGAAAAGAAGAAGAAGAAGGGTTTCTGGGGCCGGTTATTCGGGGGCGGGGACGAAGAGGAGAAGCCGCTCCAGAAAGACGAAAAAAAGAAGGAAGAAAAGCCTAAAATAGCGCCCGCGGCGGCTGCTCCACCTAAGCCTACCCAATAAAACACAGCGGTGGCCGCGCGCATTTCTGCACGAAGGAGACTTTATGTTCCCGGCCCGTCACGGCTACTCCCTCATCCTGTTCAGCTCGCTTTCCGTGGGCGCCTTCGCCCTGCAAGATCCGGCAGTCACCGCCGCCGGCGATACCGTGACTGCGCCCTCGCAGCTCCGCCAAGTGGCGCCGCCCGAGGCCACGCTCTCGGCGGAGGAACTGGAGGTCCGCGCCGACGCGTTGCGCAACCAGAAGGCCTATGCCGACGCGCTCGACTACTACCGTGCGGCCATCGCCAAGCAGCCCACCTCAGCGCGCTACAACAAGGCGGGCATCGCCCAGTTGCAGATGATGCGCTATGACGATGCCAGAAAAAGCTTTCAGCGGGCGGTCAAGCTCGACAAGAACAACGCGGAAGCCCGCAACAATCTGGGCGTGATCTATTACATCGGGCAGAGCTATCGCAAAGCCATCAAGGAATACAAGAAGGCGATCGCGCTCAAGCCCAATGCGGCCAGCTTCCACAGCAACCTGGGCACGGCGGAGTTCTCGCGCAAGCAGTACGAAAAGGCCAGCGAGGCTTATCTGAAAGCCCTGGAGATCGATCCGGACGTCTTCGAGCGGCGCAGCAACGCGGGCGTGCAGATGCATATGGCCTCGCCCGCCGACCGCGCGGGTTATCACTACACCATCGCCAAGATGTTTGCTACGCGCGGTGACGCCGACCGCTGCCTCCTTTACTTGCGCAAAGCCATGGAAGAGGGCTATCCGGAGATCGGCAAAGTCTATAAGGAAGAAGCGTTCACGGGCGTGCGCCAGGACCCCAGGTTTACCGCGTTGATGGAGCAGAAACCGCTGGCCATCCCCCAATAGGGCTGAGTCAATCGGAAGTCCTAAGGTAATAAAGGGGCGAGAAACTTCCGCGATCGCGCGACTTTTTCCCCGGAAGTGCGTCTATTCCAGTAACGCGATTGGGCGCTCTGGGGCGCATAGTCGCACGAAGCCTCCGTAGATCAGGGAAGAAAACGCCTGCCGATGCAAATCGGCAGGCGTTGGCTTTTTGCAAGGTTGGCGCGGCCTACTTCGCAGCCTTTTGCGCTACCGGCCGACTGGAAACGTACTCATCCACGATCTTCTTGAGCTGACCCTGCGCGCGCAGGATGTATTCCACCGCATCGCGGGCCGCGCCTTCCCCGCCCTTGGAGGGGGTTACGTAATGGGCTTCGGCGAGCACTTCCCTCCGCGCGTTTTTCACCGCCATGGCCAGGCCGCATTGGCGCATCACGGGCAAGTCCACAATGTCGTCACCGAGAAAGGCGATCTCTGACAGTTTGACCTTTTCCGCCGCCGCGATCTTGGCGAGAGCTTGGGTCTTGTCGGCTTGTCCTTGGTAGACGTGGTCGATCTTCAAGTCGCGGGCACGCAGCGCGACCACTTGCGACAGGCGTTTCGTAATCACGCCGGTCTTGAGTCCGGCCAGGCGGGCCAGCGTGATGCCGGTGCCATCATGCGCGTGAAATCCTTTGGACTCGGTGAAGTCGGCGCTGGAGATGGAAAAACCGCCCTGGTCGGCGAGTGCGGCCAACGCCTCGGGATCCACCGGGCCGGAACTTTTGCCGCCCGGTGAGAATGAAGGCACGATCCAAATGGTGCCGTCCGTGAGGACGCCGTCGACGTCAAAGAGGATGACTTTGATTTTTTTAGCCCGGGCTTTGGACATGGAGGGGATTGTAAATGAGCCAGGGCGAAGTTCAGGGCGAACAATTTGCGAAGATGCCCGTTTCGGATTAGAATCGGGCTTCCGATGACCCCATTCTCCGACCTGGAAATCCCGGCTTCCCTCGAATGGGCGCACCCCGTTGTGCAGGAGTGGTT
>JBKKBM010000215.1:0-2677 GCA_046714215.1 Terriglobales bacterium
ACGGCGCCTCGCCGGGATAGTTCAGATACTTTTCGTATTCCCAATCTGCCGGAAGATCAGCTTGCGTGTAGAGCCGTCGGATGGGCACGCCGGAGATGGTGGTGAACTGCGCGTTGCCGTGCTCATCGAGATTGACGCCCGTAGCCGCGCCGATGGGACGCTCCGGCGCCTTCTCCAGCGCCGGGGCCAGAGTCTTCTCCGCCCAAGCTTTCTCTGACGCTGAGGGATGACGCTCTTCGAAGACGTCAGTGATGGGGCTTTCAGCGATTCCGGTCTCAGGCTTTTTGGGCGTCTTCGCCATATTGGATTCAACCGCGATTCTGTTGGCGTGCACGCAAACTCAAATCACGCGTTCACGCAACCCTAAATCATAGAGTATGCCGATGAGCCGGAGCAAGGTACTAGATGGTTTGGTAGTGTCTCACTGTGACACTACCGATGGTTTGGGCCAAATCTAAGGCTAGGTTTCGGGTTGAGTAATTATGAAGAGCCGGAGTGCCTATCCCCGGCAACTCCCCACGATAAATACTCTTCCTATCTATATATTCAGCGGGAGCGGCGGCAAGAGTCCGTCGGGAAAAAGAGAGGCCTTTTATGCAAAAAGTTATGGCAATGATCGTGGCAGGCGCGATGGTATTCGCCACCGCTTGCGCAGAACGCAGCACCACCACGCAGTCCGTACAATCCGGACCGGTGATCGCACAGAGCGCAGCCCCGGGCGAGATCCCGTCGGGTACGGAACTGGCGATCCGCACCAACGAGAACATTGACACCAAAGCGGGCGACTCTACCGGACGCACCTACTCCGCAGAGATCACGCGTGAAGTCCAGAGCTCAAACGGACGCGTGCTGATCCCGCGAGGCTCGCCGGCCACGCTGATGGTCGTGGGCGCGAACGAAGGCGGCACCACCGGCACGGACAGCCTTGAACTGGCGCTGCGTACCGTGACCGTCAACGGTCAGACCTACAACGTCTCCACCGGCACCGTGGAACAGCGCGGTAAAGAAGGTCTGGGTGGCAACCAGCGCACGGCGAAGATGGTCGGCGGCGGCGCAGCCTTGGGTACACTGATCGGCGCAGTCACTGGCGGTGCGAAGGGTGCGGTCATCGGCGCGGCGGTTGGTGCGGCTGTAGGCGCGGGCGCGCAGGTGCTTACGCGCGGTAAAGAAGTGAACGTCCCGGCGGAGAGCGTGTTGACGTTCCGCCTGAACAACTCGATCAACTTGTATCGGTAGTAAGAGCTGAACTCACCACGGAGGCACGGAGAAGATCAAAACTGGGAAGTAAGGCTGTTTAGCAGGCTCTTACTTCCAGCTTTCGTTTTTTTCCTTCTCTGTGCCTCTGTGTCTCTGTGGTGAATCGGCCTTCGACAGTTCCCACGCCTTCGCGTACTTCCAACTCACATAGACGGAGTGGTAGAGATGCAGGAGCAGTCCTTCGCGTCCATCGAGGAAGCCAAGGCGCAAAAAATAGTTGTAGGTGAAGGTGGCAATGGGGCGCAGGACGATGTTGAGAAAGCTAAACCCAACCTTGCCTTTCCTTTCGACAACCATCTCGGCGCCCAGGTCGGAGTAGCGGTTCATGTGCTCGATGTAGCCGCAGAGGGTGGGGTAGGCGTGGTGGATGAGAGGGGATTTCAGGTACGCAGGGGTGCATGGCCTTTTAACAACCATATCTTCATGAACCTGCCGATCTTCGAACCGGCCTTCGTCCTTTTTCACTAGGCGCAACTTGAAATCAGGGTAGTATCCTCCGCGTTTGACCCACTTGCCTAAGAACTGATTTTTGCGTGGAATCTTCGCTGCGATGAGGTGAAATGTTTCCCCTTCGCTGGGGAGATATAGCTCCGGTGTTAACACCCAGTGAATCTCTCCTGAAGGGTTGAAATTCTCGGGATCAGAGTCCCCTTTCCACCATTTGAAGGCCTTCTTTCCGTTAGGATCGAGGTAAAGAGTTCCTTCAACTTGATAAAGCAAGGCCCTCAGTTCAGATTGAAGTTCCTCACTGACTTCTTCATCCGCATCCAGACTCAGTATCCAATCGCCGGTGCACTTCTCAATCGCCGAGTTCTTCTGCTTCGCGAAACCCTTCCACTCCTCCACGAATACCTTCCCGCCATACTCGCGCGCGATCTCGCAGGTGCGGTCGGTGGAGCCGGAGTCGATGATGACGATCTCATCCGCCCACTTCACGCTCTCCAGCGTGCGGCGGATGTTGGCTTCTTCATTCTTGGTGATGATGGCGACGGAGAGGGACACGCCGGAAGAATACCTTGCCCGGTGGAGAGTGGCTAGTGCTAGAAAGCCGCGTCGTCACAGCCGCGGCAGATACCGCCCGGTCGTGGCCATGTAAGCGCGGTACTCGTCGCCAAAGCGGTCGGCCATCATCTGCTCTTCGCGGGGCGTGCGGAAGATCATTACCACCAAGAGCACCGCCAGCCCCGCGCCACAGATCAGCCAATTGCCGGACAGCAGGAGGAGCCCCACCATCAGGATCACAAACGACGTGTACATCGGATGCCGCACCCAGCGATACGGCCCCCCGACCACCAGCTCGTGGTCAGGGCGGATGCGCAGCTCCGAGCTGAAGTTCTTTCCCAGCGTGCGGTGCACCCAGGTGCCCAGCGCCAGCCCAACGACGCCCATGCCAAAGCCAACCCATCGCCAGGTATCAGGG
>JBKKBM010000216.1:0-9936 GCA_046714215.1 Terriglobales bacterium
CGAACGCGGTGTCGGCTCCCGCGCCGATCAGGCCGCGCGCGCGCGCGCCATTGCGAAAAAAATTGGCGATGCTGGAGCGCGAACGAGCACCGCCGGTGCGCCGGTCATCCAAGTCGAGCGAAGAAAGTCGATTCTGGCGTGCGGCCGCGTGCAAGTAGGGCTCTACCCACCAGCGCCGCGGACTCTCATAGCGGATGCTAAGGAAGCCATCCGGCGCGGGCGTGCCGCCTTCGATATTGGGCGGCAGACCGGTGCGGGTATCGGCCGCGTGAATGTACGTGAAGAGCGAATTCGCGGACCAGCGCTCGTTAAAACGCAGGTCGCCGCGATACTCCAGGCCCCAGATGCGTGCATCGTCAAAATTAGCGCGCGCCAGCACCGGCCCCGTGGCTGCGGCCACAAAGACTGCGCCATGGGTGTTCTGACTGACGATGGTCTGGCCACCCAGCGTGGTGCCCACAGCGCCCGCGGGCAGGATCAGCGTCTGCTTGGTGATGTTGTCGGCAATGTCGTTGACGAATCCGGTGAACGAGCCGGTAAAAATATTCGAGGTAAGCCGAACGCCCAACTCGTAGCTCATGCTGGTCTCGGGTCCGAGCTGCACCACCGGACGCCCGGTAGTAACGGCGTTCGCGTCTGCGGTAGAACCGAACATGGCGTTTCGTCCTGCGACATCGGGCGCTGCGATCTCGAAGCCACTGCCGGTGATACCCAGCGTGCCCAGATCGGTCATGTGGGGCGCGCGGAAGCCGCGGCTGATGTTGGCGTAAAGCACGGCGTTGGGATGTACGGTGCCGACGATCCCGGTGCGGAACGTCCAGGCGCTCACACGGAGGGCATCGTCCACCCACAGCGGCGCGCCGGAGACCACGGGAGCATCCGCCGCCCGCGCCCGATACGAAGCCGCGCTGTAACGCACCGCGCCCAGCAGGCGCAGCTTGTCTTTGATGAGGTCGATAGAGTCTTGCAGGTAGACGCCGCCGCTTTCGAACTTGGCGTTATCCGGAACGCGCGGCCGCCGCAACGACACCGAACTGGTCACGGGATTCACGTTGAATGCGAGCGAGCGCAGGCGTTCATGGTAAAAGTCAAAGCCGAAGAGCAGATCGTTCCGTGCGAGGCGTTTGTCCAGGTAGCCCTGTAGCCCGTGCACCGCCGTCCGCTCCGGTTCGTGTCCGATGGTAGCCGCAGGATTGCCGTTGCCACCTTGATTCACGCGCTCTTCCCGCTGCGCGTTATAGGAATAGGTGATACTCAGATCGTCGACCACTCCCAATCGCAGCTGATCGAAGCGCACATAGAAGACGTCGCCCATCAGGTTGCGGAGATCGGCAATGAGGTTGCCGTCGCCGCCCAGCAACTGGTCGTAGCGCCGGCCATTGTCCTGCTGGTTACGCGAATACATCGCTGTCACGTGCGTAATGGTACTGGGCGCGAACACCAGCTTCGTCGTCCCGCCATATTGGGTGAAGCCGGTATCCGGCAAGCGTGCTTCGTGAAAGAGATTGGAAGGCAGCCCGAAGAAGCGCGTGTACGAAGAATGCGAGTCTACGCCCTGGCCGGGACGAATGCGGTTTCCCCGATGCCCCACCAGATCTGTGCTGATACCAAAACGTTTGGTGCCGTAAGCGAGACGCAGCGCGGAGCCGATGCCCATATCGCCGCTGCTGGCGAAGGTGCTCAAGGCGCCCGAAAAGCGGGGCTTGTCCAAACCGACCGGCGCGGATTCGGTGAGGAACTGCACGCTGCCGCCCAGAGCGTCGCTGCCGAAGCGCGCGCTGTTGGGACCGCGCAGCACCTCGATGGCCTCGAGATTATTGGCGTCGACCAGGTTCAGGAATGTATTGACGCCGCCCCGCGCCGCGCCCGTGGAGTAACGGACGCCGTCCACGAATACGCTGACCTTGTTGCCGGTGAGTCCGCGGACAAAGATGCCGGACATCGTGGGACTGGTGCGCTGCACCGCCAGTCCTTCTTCTTCCTGCACCGCTTGCGCGGTCACGGACTTGGCCCGCTCCTGCAACTCTTGCTTGTTGATGATGTTCACTTGTTGCGATGCGGTAGCGACATCTTCTATTTGGCCAGGATCGGCGGTCACGGTCACGCTGTCGCGCCGCGACGCGATGGAGAGCTTGACCCGCAGCGGCTGGCCGTTGGCGACTACGGTCTGGCGGAACGCGGAGAAACCGGCGGCTTCCACAGTCAACTCACCGCGGGTGAATTCGGAGGCGTCGATGGTGAAGGCGCCGTTCGCGTCGGACGCAGTCTGCGCGATGGGTGCGCGCTGCGAGTTCAGCAAGGTGACCGTAGCATTCGCGATGGCGCTGCCATCCGGGGCGCTGACCGTCCCGGTCAGGCGGTTAGTGGCGTTGAGTTGCGCGAGGGAACCCGCGCCAATAACGAGGATCACGATACGAACAATCCGCATGGCACTCCGTGAAGTCAGGGATGTAGCCGGACGAATGCGCCACCCGAGGCGCGGGGGATGGCAACTTTAGATGCGTAACGCAACCCGTCCGCTAAATCCTGCAAGGAAAATAATAACGCTGAATGGCGGATGTTGCTCGGAGGTACCTCTGGGGAAGCGACCAGGTACGCTGACGGAATATTAGATCATGCAGAGCTTGGTTACATTTGGTGGCGGCGGCCCTGGCGCTTACGCCTGGTCCGGGATTGTGAAGAGGGCGCCTGCCCGGCGAGGATTTCGCATTCTTCTGCTGTGCGGTGCGAAGGGAAAAAGACCGCCGCACGAGATTGGAATGAAATGGGTCGCCCTAGCGGACGATTTTAGAACTTTCCTGATGACCAGATGAGGGGGGCCTCAGAGTAGGGCCAACACTTCCAGCGACAGCCGGTCAAAACCCGGAGACTGGTCCAGCCTCTCAGGATAAAAGTGGGCGGGAGCGCGAGGGCGGCGGCTCCACACTGTTGGATCAGCCCCTTATCAAACAGAAAACCCGAGCTTCTATTTTCAAAGTTTATGTTTCGCTCTAGGTGCAGTCTGTCCCAAAGGGAACACCCAGGGCCAAGGACTATTGCGCTCTCGGAGTGTGTTTCCCCAGGTCAAAGGAACCTGCATTTCTGTGTTCAGTATTGACCAGCTATGCCTACGTCTAGGAGCCATAATGCCAATAAGACGCGGCAATCGTCCCTTCCTCCCGCGACCTGTGCCCTGGGACCACACGAAGCCACAGCTTCCCACCTTAAGGGTGTTTTCAACGCACTTCAGGAGATTAGATGAGCAAACTCGCAGAGATTTTTCAGAAGTATCAAGCTGACATCATTACCGACTGGATCAAGGAAATGTCCGCCGCCAACCGGCGGAAAGACTTGATGTCTGAGTCCGAACTAAAGGAACAGACCAATGAGTTGCTGCGGGCCATCACCGATGCCTCCAGGAACGGCAGCAGTTCTGACATCACCACGTCGCATTGGGCGGCGGTCCGGGAGATGATCACTTCCATCTCCAGTTCGCGGGCCAAACAGGGGTTCACTCCCACCGAGACGGCCAGCTTCGTCTTCTCGTTGAAGCAGCCCATCTCGAACCGAATACGCAAGGAGTTCGGGAAAGATCCGGACGCACTTTTTGAAGAACTCTCTGCCTCTAACTTCTTGATCGACAATCTCGGTCTGTACTCGGCGGATGCTTATGTCAAGACACGAGAGCAAGTCATTGTCCGCCAGCAGGAAGAGATGCTGGAGCTTTCCACCCCGGTGGTGAAGTTATGGGACGGCATCCTAGCGCTTCCCTTGATCGGGACTCTGGACAGCGCACGCACTCAGGTCGTGATGGAATCGTTGCTGCGCACCATCGTCGAAACGAATTCGCAGATCGCCATCATTGACATCACGGGTGTGCCCACGGTGGACACCAAGGTGGCGCAGCATCTGCTGAAGACCGTTACCGCCGCCCGGTTGATGGGCGCGGAATGCATCATCAGCGGTATCCGCCCGCAGATCGCGCAGACGATCGTCCATCTGGGCATCAACTTGACTGACATCATCACCAAATCAAAGATGTCAGACGCATTTGCTCTGGCCCTGCAGCGCACCGGCAAGACCGTAGTCAGGTTGCTCAAGGCCCCGATCCACAGCAATGAGACCGGAAAGGACAAGTAGTGGAACGGATCCCTATTCTTCGTATGGGCGTGTTCCTGGTGGTCACCATCCAGGTAGACATGCACGATCAACTGGCCATGCGGCTGCAGGACGATCTGACTTCGGCGATCGCCAAGTCCGAATCCCGGGGCGTGTTGATCGACATCTCTTCCCTGGAGATCGTCGATTCTTTCATCGGACGCATGCTGGCCAATATCGCCGCCATGTCACGCGTGCTGGATGCTCACACGGTATTGGTCGGCATGCAGCCCGCCGTGGCCATTACCCTGGTGGAACTGGGCATGTCTCTCCCCGGAGTGCGAACGGCATTGAACGTGGAATCCGGTATGGTCCTCCTACATTCATTGAGTGACCGCCCGGAGGAGCCCGGACAAGATGCCACCTCGGGAACCTGAGACGCTCACCCTGAAGTCCGCGGCTGACATACTTGCGGCCCGACAAACCGTCAGGCAATGGACAAGTGCGATGAGATTTTCATTTGTGGAACAGACTAAGATCGTCACCGCGGCCAGCGAGTTGGCGCGCAATACCGTGCAACACGGCGGTGGCGGGACCATGACCGTGGCCCTGATCGAGAATGGCACTCGCCAGGGATTGGCGCTGACTTTCGAAGATAAGGGGCCGGGGATCGCTGACCTTGAGCAAGCCTTGCGGGATGGATACACCACCACCGGTGGTATGGGGCTGGGACTCAGCGGCAGCAAGCGGCTGATGAACCAGTTTGAGATCGAATCCAAGGTCGGCGAGGGGACGCGCATCACGGTGACCCGATGGAAATAGAATTCTCCGCTTACCCTACTTTTCGCAGCATTCCCGTGGATGACCTGAGCCAGCCTGGCGAGGCCCGCAGAGTTGCGTCCATGATGGCGAAGAACCTGGAGTTCAATGAAGTGAACTGCGGCCAGGTGGAGATCATCGTCACCGAACTGGCCAAGAATATTGCCCTCCACGGCGGCGGCGGTCACCTCATCCTTGCAGGGTGGGTGCTCAAGGGCAAAAAACGGATTGACATCCTGGCCATCGACAAAGGCCAGGGTATCGCCAACGTAGGTGCCGCCCTGGGAGACGGTTTTTCCACTGCCGGCACTTCCGGCACGGGGTTGGGCGCCGTCTCGCGGATGGCAAGCCTTTTCGAAATATTCACGCAACCCCATCAGGGCACGGTGGTGTTGGCAAGAGTGAGCGACGAGACCAAACAACGATCGCCATTGATCATGGGCGGCGTGTCCATTCCGGTCGCCAGTGAACTTGCATGTGGAGATGCCTTTGCCTCGGCCCATTCGTCTTCACGTTCTGTCTTCATGGTTGTGGATGGCTTGGGGCACGGCCCAGAGGCGGCGGAAGCCGCTACCGCAGCCCTTGGGGCCTTTGAAAAATATCGTGGTGACTCGCCGGCAGAGATCATTCACTGGCTGCATGAGGCTATGCGATTCACCCGGGGCGCGGCGGCGGCGGTGGCGGAGATACGACATGATCGTGGCGTAGTCACCTATTGTGGTGTGGGGAACGTTTGCGGCGTCGTGCTGATGGCGGAGAATGGCTTGGCGCGGAGTATGATCTCCCATAGCGGGGTCGTAGGCCACCAGTTGCATCAGGTCACGGAATTTACCTACCCTTGGTCGCCCACCGCCAGCTTGGTCATGCACTCGGACGGCGTCAGTACTCACTGGATGCTGAAGTCGTATCCCGGTCTGATGAATAAAGACCCGGCACTCATTGCCGCCGTCTTATACCGGGACCAGAATCGCACCCGGGATGACGCCACCGTTGTGGTCGCTTGCCCCCGCAACGGCTTGAGGGCCGCTTAATGATCGAAGCCATCTTCACCGTTGATCTGCTCTTCGAGAAGGATGTGGTACAAGCGCGGCAGCGCGCCCGCGAGATTGCCGCGTTGCTGGGCTTCGATCACCAAGAGCAGATCCGCGTCGCCACCGCTACGTCAGAGATCGCCCGCAACGCATTCCGCTACGCCCGCGCCGGACGCGTGATCTTCTCTGCCTCTTTGGAAACTCCCCAGTGGTTTCAGGTCGAAGTAAAAGACCAAGGGGCTGGGATCCCCCGCCTCGAACAGATATTGAAAGGCAAATACAAATCTCAAACCGGCATGGGGATGGGCATACTCGGTACCAAGCGCCTGATGGATGATTTTGCGATCGATTCCAGCGCCCAGGGGACCCAAGTGTTTTTTGCCCACCACCTGCCGAAGGGTGCCCCCTTCCTCACGACCTCATCCGTGTCCAAGATCAGAGACCAGGTCGCCAAGCGCAGTCCGGAAAGTCCCTACGAGGAGATCCAACAGCAGAATGTTGAATTGATGAAGACGCTTTCCGAACTTAGCAGCCGGAAGGAAGAACTCGACGTGCTGAACCGCGAATTGGTGGACACCAATCGCGGCATTGTGGCGCTCTACGCCGAACTGGAAGACCGTGCCGACTATCTGCGACGTACAACCGAACTTAAGTCGGCCTTCTTGTCGAACATGTCGCACGAGTTCCGTACGCCGTTGAACTCCATCGTCTCCCTCGCCCGGATGCTGGGAGACTCCCCCACCAACCCGTTGAGCGAGGAGCAGCGCAAGGAGGTCGCATATATTCAGAAGTCGGCCCGGGACCTGTTGGAATTGGTGAATGATATTTTGGATATGGCCAAGATCGAGGCCGGCAAGCTAGAGGTGCGGGCGAAGACATTTGATGTCAGCGAACTGTTCGGCGCTTTGCGCGGCATGTTGAGACCGCTGCTGTCAGGGACCTCCATGGTCTTGATCTTCGAAGAACCCGAAGGGATGCCGCCCCTTTACACCGACGAAGGCAAACTCTCCCAGATACTGCGGAACCTGATCTCCAATGCCATCAAATTCACCCCCCAGGGCGAGGTTCGTGTCAGCGCCTGTCTCGCAGGGGACCATGAGATCTGTTTTAACGTGACCGATACGGGGATTGGGGTTGCGGAAGCTGACTTAGAGACGATCTTTCAAGAATTTAACCAGATTGACAGTGATCTCCAAAAGAAACTCCGCGGCACTGGACTAGGCCTGCCACTCTCGCGGAACCTGGCGGTCCTCTTAGGCGGTTCCATCACGGTAGAGAGCCGGCTTGGCTTAGGCTCCACTTTCTCGGTCAAGATCCTGAGGACTTATGGGGAGCCAAGGGAAGAGGTATTTGCATCCCCTCCGATCCCTGCGATTGATTCCCAGCGTCAGACGGTTTTGCTGATTGAAGACAATCACGAGACGCAGTTTCTTTACGGATCCTTTCTAGAAAAATCACATTTTCAAATGATAGGCGTGAGCAAACTGGCGGAAGCACGCCGCTTCCTTGACCAACACACTCCCGACGTTATCGTCTGTGACCTGTTCATTGATGGCCAGCAAGAGATCGGGTTTATCCGGGAACTTCGAGAGCGTCCGCAGACCGGCAAAGTCCCCATCTTGGCGGTGAGCATCGCGGCCGAGGAAAAAGCTGCGCTGGCGGCCGGCGCAGATGCATTTCAACTCAAGCCGATCCAGCCGGAAACGTTTCTTGACCTGCTGTATCGCCTCACCAACTTCGAGCGCCGCGGCAAGATCCTACTCATAGACGATGAAGAGGCGGCACGCTATGTCTTGCGCCAGTTCTTGCCTGAGGACGCTTATGTAATAAGTGAAGCGCGGACCGGGCGGGAAGGTCTCAGTATCGCAAGAGCGGAAAAGCCAGACCTGATCTTTCTCGATCTCAAAATGGCAGACTTGGATGGGTACAATGTCCTCGCGGAGTTGAAGCAAGACCAGGCGACCCGGGCCATCCCGGTCATCATTCATACGTCAGATCCCCTGTATAAGATTCGCCGCAGCCAACTGACGGCGGCCTTTGACATTTTGCCGAAGAGCGCTCTCGGCGAACCAGGCGCGGAGGCATTGATGGCAGCGCTGTTGACCAGGGTGGGTATTGGACGAACCGCAGTCTCAACGATCGCAAAGGGTGAGCATGCCTGAAAAAAGACCCACTACGATCCTGCATGTGGACGACCGGGAGGAGAACCGTTACATTGTCTCCAAGATCCTCCGCCATGCCGGCTTCCATGTGATCGAAGGAACAACCGGGCGGCAAGCCTTGGAATTGGCCGCCTCGCAACCCGACTTGATCATCCTGGATATCCGTCTGCCTGACATCCTCGGGTACGAAGTTTCCCGGCGGATCAAGGCAAACCCGGCCACCAACGCAATACCGATCATTCAGCTTTCAGCCAGTTTCGTCACCGATGAAAGCAAAGTGCAGGCCCTGGACAGCGGAGCGGACCAATTCCTGACCCAGCCGGTGGAGGCGCCCGTCCTGGTCGCTTCCGTCAATGCCCTCTTGCGGATGCGCCGGGCGGAGGCGATCTCGCGCCTCTCCGCGCGCCAATGGCAGACCACCTTCGATGCGCTTTCAGAAGGCATAGGCTTGTTGGACAACGAGCAGAACATCCTGCGCTGCAATCGATCGATGAGTGAACTCCTGGCGCTGCCTTACAGCGAGCTCGAAGGCCACAACTGCAAAATCATTTTGCACTCCGTGTTTGGCCTGGCCCCCGACAGCTTACAGAAGTGTTTGACGCGTCAAGTATTTGAATCGCAAGCGGCCACGCGTTGTTATCGTATTACCGTTGATCCCGTTGCCAATGACAATAATGAACCTATCGGCAGCATACTCGTGATCGCTGACACCACCGCCCAGAAGCAGGCCGAGGAAGCGCTGAAAATAACCGCCAGTTTGGCTGCCACGGGCCGCCTGGCCCATAGCATCGCGCACGAGATCAACAATCCATTGGGAGCGGTTACAAACTTGATCTTTCTCTTGAAAGAAGCGATGAAAGACCAGCCCACCGCTATGGGTTTTCTCAACACCGCTGATAGTGAACTGCGACGCGTGAGTCAGATCACAAAACAGACCCTGTCCTTTCATCGCGACAGTGCTCAGCCGGTCAGGGTCTCTCTCGTCGAGATTATTAATAGTGTCCTGGTCCTGTACGGGCAACAGCTTCGGGATAAAGGAATGACCGTGGAGAAACGCTTCGACGGTGAGGGGATCGTAGATGCCTTCCCCGGACAACTACGGCAGGTATTCTCTAACTTTATCGGGAACGGCCTGGATGCCTCCCTCCCGCAAGGACGGTTCATCATTCACGTCTATGACTCTCGCTCCTGGCGCGAGGACAATGTGCAAGGAGTTCGCGTGGTATTTTGTGATACCGGCCAGGGAATTTCTGCCCAGGACATGAATCACATATTTGAAGCGTTCTTCACCACCAAAGGACAGAAGGGTTCGGGCTTGGGCCTATGGCTAAGTATGGGGATCATCAACGCCCATGATGGTCGCATACGCGTTCGCAGCCGCACTCACCCTCCGAGTGGTACTTGCTTCTCACTATTCTTTCCGCGTTCCATCGTCGCCAAGGGAGAGCTTAGCCTGGTAACGAGTCCGGCCCCGACCCCATCGATCGCTGCTAAAAGTCTCCAAAAAGAGACTGCATAGAGGCTGTCCCGCAAGAGTTTGCAAAATCTTGCTTTGCCTTCTAACCAAAATGTTTTCACTGCTGTTTAGAGTCATATTGAAGTTTGGATCGGATTATTGAACGCGCGAATAAGGCTTACTCGGGCAGCACGAGGCCAATTGCTGAAATCAGTGCCTTTGAACCGTGCGACGGATGGCGTAACTCTTATCGCCCACCTACAGAAACCCTTCGACCTGATATTCCAAAGGGCTAAAAATCAAGATTGGTCGGCCCTAGCGGACGATTTTAGAACTCTTCGCATGGACTTCTCCCTCGACAAGAGCCAACGGACGCAAATGTCAGGTCCGG
>JBKKBM010000217.1:0-3244 GCA_046714215.1 Terriglobales bacterium
CACAACTGTTCCAATGGAGGATGGCGTCGTCGTTCGCCGGGGGGCGCAGCGCGGCAGCCTTCTCGAACGCGCGCAAGGCGTCCTCAAAGATCACCAGCAGCGTGTGCGGTAGTTGCCCGGTGCGCAACTGGCACTTGGCCTGACGCTCCAGCATGATGCCGGTGTAGTAGAGCTTTTCATACGGGTCTTTCAGCTTGCTGAAGGTGGCCTCGGCGTCAGCGTAGCGGTCGCTGGGCTTACCGATGAACTGGTCGGTAATGGCCAGACCCAGATTGCGCAAAGCCATCTGGTCTTCCGGCTCGATGGCGAGCACGTCAAGACAAATGGATTCGGCTTCCTGCGGCTGATTGAGGAAGCGATAACGCTCGGCTTTGGCGTTGGCCTCAGCGATGCCGGCCCGGGAGATGTTCTTCAGCGTGAAATCCATAAATCCTCCTAGCTCATCGCCTGCCGTATCTTCTTCACGAGTTTGGCTACGGGGTCATAGTACTCGTCCACCACGCGTTCTTTCAAAGGGATGATGGCGTTGTCGGTAATGTGTATGTCTTCCGGGCACACCTCAGTGCAGCATTTGGTGATGTTGCAGTAGCCCAATCCCATCTCTTCCTTGAGCAGGGCCGTGCGGGAGGCGTCGTCGAGGGGATGCATCTCGAGTCCGGCCACGCGCACGAAGAAGCGCGGTCCGGCGAACTGCTCTTTCATGTCATGGTCGCGGAGGACGTGACAGACGTTCTGGCAGAGGAAGCATTCGATGCATTTGCGGAATTCCTGCACCCGGTCGATGTCGTTCTGATACATCTTCCAATCGGTGCCGGCCTTCGGCGTGAAGGGCGGAATCCTTTTGTTGACCTTGTAATTCCAAGAGACGTCCGTGACCAGATCCTTGATTACGGGAAACGACTTCATGGGATTGATGGTGATGGGTTGGTCGGCGGGGAGGGCGTCCATACGGGTCTTGCAGGTGAGGCGCGGTTTGCCGTTGACCTCCGCCGAGCACGAACCGCACTTGCCCGCTTTACAGTTCCAGCGGACGGCGAGGTCAGGGGCATTATGCGCCTGGACGTAATGGAGCGCATCCAGCACGACCATCCCCGGGGCGATGGGTACGGTGTAGTCGGCGGTGGTGCCGGTCTGATTGTCACCGCGAAAGACCCGGAGGACTGCGTCAGCCATGGTTGTCGTCTCCTTACGCGATCTTTCTTAAGCTTCTTCCGCCAGAATCTGTTTCAAGTCCGTGGGCAACTCGCGCACCGGATCCTGGCGCAGGTCCATCTTTTCGCCGTCGCGCTTGATGACGGTATTCTGCTTCTCCCACACGGGGTTGTAATCCGGATAGTCGATGCGGCTATGCGCGCCGCGGCTTTCCTGGCGCACCAATGCGCTGCGCGTGACCGCTTCCGTCACGCGCAACATCGATTGCAGGTCGCGCGCCAGATGCCAGCCGGGATTGAACATGCGCGAGCCTTCTACGCGGACCTTGGCCGCGCGGGCCTTCAGCTTGTCGAGTTCGACTAAAGCCTCTTTTAGATCAGACTCCACGCGGAATATCCCGACGAGTTTTTGCATAGTTTGCTGCAAGTCGTGATGGACGGTATATGGACTCTCGCCCGCAGTGCGTTCAAAGGGCTCCAGCATCTCTCGCTCGGCGGTGGCGATGGCGGCATCGTCGATAGTGGGCGACGCGGCTTGCCTGGCATACTCCGCGGCGCCGAGTCCAGCACGGCGGCCAAACACCAACAAGTCAGAGAGGGAATTGCCGCCCAAGCGGTTGGCGCCATGGAGCCCCGCGGCGGCTTCACCCGCGGCAAAGAGGCCCGGCAATGTAGAAGCGGCGGTCTCGGCTTCCACCCGGATGCCGCCCATCATGTAATGACACGTCGGTCCAACTTCCATCGGGCCTTTGGTGATGTCCACGTCCGCCAGTTCCTTGAACTGGTGATACATACTCGGCAATTTCTTCTTTACGTAATCCGCAGGCTTGTGGGAGATGTCGAGATAGGCGCCACCGTGAGGAGTGCCGCGGCCTTCGCGGACTTCCGTATAGATGGAGCGGGCCACGACGTCGCGCGTGGATAGTTCCATCCGCTTGGGATCGTATTTCTCCATGAAACGTTCGCCGAGATTATTTTTCAGGGTGCCGCCCTCACCGCGCACGGCCTCCGTCACCAGGATGCCCTGCACGCCCGGAGGCCAAACCATCCCCGTGGGATGAAACTGCACGAACTCCATGTCGAGCAGTTCCGCGCCCGCATCGTAAGCCAGCGACATGCCATCGCCGGTGTACTCCCAGGAGTTCGAGGTGACGGACCACGCTTTGCCGATGCCGCCCGTGGCCATAACGACGGCTTTCGCTTTGAAGACGACGAAGCGTCCTTGTTCGCGCCAGTAACCGAAGGCGCCGGCGATCTTACCGTTGTCCGCCAGCAGGCGGGTGATGGCGCATTCCATGTAGACGTCAAAGCCGAGGGCGACGCCGCGATCTTGCAGCGTGCGGATCATTTCCAAGCCAGTGCGATCGCCTACATGGCAAAGCCGCTTGTAGGTGTGACCGCCGAAGGCGCGTTGCAGGATCTTGCCGTCAGTAGTCCGGTCAAAGAGTGCGCCCCATTGTTCCAGTTCGCGGACGCGCTCCGGCGCCTCCTGCGCGTGCAGTTGGGCCATGCGCCAGTTGTTGAGGAATTTGCCCCCGCGCATGGTGTCGCGGAAGTGGGTGCGCCAGTCATCTTTGGTGTCGACGTTGGCCATGGCCGCGGCCACGCCGCCTTCGGCCATCACCGTATGCGCTTTGCCGAGGAGCGACTTGCAGACCACGCCCACTTTCAATCCCTGGGCCATGGCTTCAATGGCGGCGCGCAATCCGGCGCCACCCGCACCGATGATCAGGACATCATGTTCATGGGTCTCGAAGCGGTCGGTCATAGGAGGCGCACGTCCATGATGGCGCCGCTGGAGACCAGGCGCACGTAGAAGTCCGTCAGGCCGACGGAGAAGAGACTCAGCCACCACCACAGCATGTGGCGCTCATTCAGCCAGGAGATGCCCTTCCAGGCGGTGTGCTGCGGCTTGCCAAAGGAGGTGCAGGAAAAGCAATCCATGCGGCCGCCCGCCAGATGGCGCGCGCTATGGCAAGAGAAGGTGTAGAGCGAGAGGAGGACGACATTGGTCAGCATCACCAAGGTGCCGACCCCGATGCCGACGCGGCCATCCCACCAGAAGGCGAGGTAAGCGTCGTGCCACAGGAAGC
>JBKKBM010000218.1:0-14406 GCA_046714215.1 Terriglobales bacterium
CCAAAAGGTCCCGAAAGACCCGGAATGCTGAATAGCACTTACCTATTTTGTGAGATCGCTCGACTTAAAGACGAGCATCCATCTCACGACTGGCACGTTCAACCTATTTGTCAAAGACCCAATCCGCGATCCGCCTAGGCGGCGCGTTTTGAGTAATACGCAGCCGGATGGCTACGTGTCCTCGAAACTTTTCTCCCCTTATTCAGAACCTTTCAGCGCCTTTAGGGGAACCTTGCAAACTTACCGCGATTCGCTCGCTTCTGTCAAACCCGAGCACCACGCTGAGGAGGTCGCTTGCGACTCTCAGCAGAGCTCCAGCTCAGGGCTTTAGTCCCAAGATCAAATCCTGGGTTTCGCCCCGGCGCAGGCTGCTTTTTAGAAGCTGCGCGATAAGCCACTCCCGGCTCGAATCTTGACGTAAACACGTAAAGACACGGATACGGGAGTGTGGATAAATTGGTAAAAGATCGATGTGAGGTGTTGCAGTGGTGTTCCGGTAGGAACCGCTTCGCTTAACCCTTCGGGAGCGCGTTTGCCTTCTTCAGAAGGTTGCTCTCGAATATGACCCCGTGGCTGGGTTCGTCTATCTGGATACTACTACCGACTCACAGCCGGGCTGCCACGTCTCGTAACGTCTTATTAATATAGCAACGGAACCGGATTCGCGCAAGGGCTGCAGGCAAAATTCCACAAAAAAGTTGTAGAGAATGGTTCTGCCCCGCGAGAGGTGCATGAATAGGATTGATTCTTGGCATTATCTTTAAACAGACCTGCCCGTTTTCGCCATGCCCTGAGCCAACGCCGCCGCATGGGCTTTTTCTTTAGCGCGGAGGACCTTGCGGTTTGGTGATGCCGTCAAAATAGCAGTAGGCAAAGCCTGCCATACCGCTCGATGTGACAACAGACTCTCCCTTCGAGCGTTCTACCCACCGAAACTCACCCGGATTCAGCTTGACGGCATCCACTTCCTCACGGAAGGCTTTGCTCTGGAAGAGCGGAGCGGCCGCGACAATCAGGTATCGCCTCCCCTCTTTCAGAGAGATCCCGACGTGCCCCCCAGGAGACATGGGCTTTGCTTGCAAACACGTCACAGTTGGGGATGCGATTACGACCGTTTGAACTACCGGCCCCATCCCGGAGATTGAACCGATGAATCCGGTGTGGACTTCTATAACGCTCTTCAACTCCACCGTCACATTTTTGAACGGCTTGTCACTCTTGTTTACCGCCTTGTGCGCGAAGCCTCCCTTGGTGAACCGTGTCTCTCCATCCTTGAGCTGCAATTTCACCGCCGCTTCGCCTACGCGCACGCTCTCAACATCCGAATCGCCCAGGATCACGCCGACATAGTCGCGATCATGCCGGTGATACTTCGTCTCTGAGTGCGGCGCTACCTCTACGCTGAAAACCCGCACGTACTCATTCTCAAAGACGAGATGATGCGAGGGTTCTTTGTCGACGGGAACAACTTCAATGGCGGGAACTTGCTTGGCGCGGGCCTTCGTCGGCACAGGTTTTGTCTGCGCCGACGCCAGCCCACTCAGCCCCAGTAGGAGCACCAGCAACCCGATTCTCTTCATCCTTCGTGTCCTTTGTGTCCTTCGTGGTAAGAAAAGATTCACCGATACTCCACCGTCATCATCTGCGCGGGCCGGTTGCCCCCATTGGTCAGCTTGTGTTTAAAGCCTCCCTCGAGCCAGCGCACCTCACCCTGGCTCAGCTTGACCGTCACGGGCGCCTTGCCTTCCACCTCATTCCGCAACTCCAAGTCCGACAACGCCACGACGAGGTGCGCGGCATGGTGCTCATGCAGCGGAGTCGCCGCGCCCGGCAACAACTGCTGCCGCGTGAGATAGATGTTGTACATGGTCCCGGTCTGCTGATAGGTGGCCAGGGGGTCGACGGGCGGAGGAAAGAATTTGGGCTGTGCAGCGTCGTTGAATGCGTCGCGAACATAGTCGGCCGAGGGCCCGCGCTGCAGCAACTCGATCTCGATCTGGCGCACGGTGGTCACGGCGGATTCACTCTTGAGGGAATGAATGGTCGTGGGCGCATACCACATCTCGCCTTCACTGAACTGCCGGGTCAAGGGCGCGGAGGGTGGCGAAGTCAGCCGCGTAGCCGAGGTCTGTCCATCGTTCAGTTGGATCTGTATGTACTCCGTCCGGTGGCGGTGCATGGCCGTGGTCTGGTGCGGTGGCAACTCCAGTAGCCACACGCGCACGGCACTATTCTTCAAGATCTCTTGGTAGTGGGGTTCCTGGGAAAGTTCGACGGCTGCGGACTTATCGTTTTGGCCGAATACAGCGGCGACGGCCAGTAGCACAAACGCGTACCCAGCATGATGCTTCATGCCGCAGATTCTACGCTTCCTCTTTGTCTCCGTGCCTCTGTGGTGAAACGCCTTACGACTTCTTGCGCACGTAGGTCAGGTCGTATTCCACCTTCCAGGTCTTGCCCTCGTCGGCGGAGCTCTCCCCATGACCCGCACCCGGTCCGGGTCCACGTTGAAGAACGTCATCTTCTGCTTGTAGGGTTTTGTTGTCCCCTTCTTACCACACTCTCGACTCACGTTTACCAGACTTCGCAAACGCTGGGCGGCGGGGCGAAGATCCGGGACGAGTGGATTCGTCCAGACGGACGTTCCCTGGTCCATCAGACGGCACCGCAAAAGAAAGGTGGGCAACAATTTTGGCGAATCTTGGCGTGTGACTCACCGCTCGATCACGACGGGCAGGTCCACGCTACGGGTCACGCCTCCGATGATGGCGATGACCTTGATGATGCGCGTCTCGGGGGTGGGTAGGCGGCGCAAGCGTCGACTGCGAGAAGCGAACTTCACCGTCACCTTGGCGGAGACCGGCGCATCCGCAACCGTAACCGTGGCGGGATATACGCTGCAACTCACGCCTGGGTTTGCACCGCTGCAACTCAAAGCGACTGTCCCGGTGAACCCCGTGGCGGGGGTGATGGTGAGTTCGAAGGTATTGCTGGAGGCTTGGCCGGTGCCAGTGCGGGTGGGCCGCCGCGGCCGGGTCAGCGCGAAAACCAGGTCAGCGATACCGGTACCGGAGAGGGCTACAACATGCGGGCTGCCCGGCGCGTTGCTGGTGATGGTGAGTGTGCCTGACTGCAAAGTCAACGATGAGGGACTGTACACCACGGTGACGATGCAGTTTGCGGCCGGGGCCAGGCTGCCCGGGCAATCGTGGGTGTGGCTGAATGCGGGGCTGCCACTCAATTCCACACTCGCAATGGAGAGCGCGGCCGTACCGGAGTTCGACACGGTGACTTGGCGGCTGAAGTTTCCATACCCCATCAGCCGATCGCCGAAGGCGACGGGGGAGGGTGAGAAGGCCGCGGCCGGGGCGGGGGCAGTGGCCAGGGGCACGCGCCACGCGCCACGCCCGTGGGTGAAGGCATAGAGGTTCGGTATGCCTTGCCGCGTGGCAATGGCCAACGATTCCGTGACCACGTTCGCGAAGCCCGTATTTTCGCGGCCCCAGTTGGCCCCGCCATCGAGCGAGACGAATACCCCCAGATCGGTGCCGATGTAGAGCCGCTGGGACTTGCCGGGAGCCACCACGATGTTATGCACAGGGATATCAGGAATAGCGGTGTTGCCGCTGCCATCGATCTTGGCCCACGATTGACCGCCATTCACACTGCGGAAAACATGGCCATCGCCCGGGGTGGTATCAAAACTGGAGATAGTAGCGTAGACGGTGCTGGCGCTTGAAGGATCGAAGGCGACCCAGGAGACGTAGCCGGTGCCGTTGGCTCGCGGCGAAGTGCCCTCCCATGTAGTTGCGCCCGTCGCATCGAGTGCCGCGTCATTGCGGAGGACGAGTCCATTATTTGTGCCAACCAGCACCTTGTTCCCATCGCCCGCAGCGATGGCCAGCGCGCTGACCCGGTGACGCGTGGTGGCACTGCCGGTGACGAGCGGCAACTCGGCGCTGGCCTGCACCCATAGGTCCGCGCCGTTGACAGTTCGCCAAATCTTAGTTCCGCCGGTCCAGAGTCGAGCGGAGTTGCCGGGGTCCATGGCAAACGGGGTGATGAAAAGGAAACCGGTCTCGCTCTCAGTGCCGGCCGTTTTCTCCTGAAAGTTGACCCCATTGGTCGCCTTCTCGAAGCCGAAGTTCTGCGTCGCCGCATAAATGATATTGGTATTGTTGGGATCAATAGCGACATAACTGCCGTCTCCGCTGAGGATCCGAGTCCACGTTTGGCCGCTGGCGTCGCTTCCCCGGATGGTCCCATTGTCCTGCGTGCCCCCCACATAGGTCATACCGTCGGGATACGGAAGTCCGTGGTAGAACTGCGTGACCGAATAATTGGTGTTCAGGTTCGTCCAGACAAAAGCCGAGCTGGAAGAGCTACAAGCGCCCTGGCCGGAGGCGACCGTGGTGGCGACGGCTGCGCGGGCGTCATTGGTGCGATAGATGCCCCCATCATTCCCCGCATACATCGTCTTATTGGAAGTGCCGTCATAGCCCGGATGAAAAACGATGGCGTGTTGGTCGGCATGAGCACTACTGGAGTTCTGCCAGAATGATGCCATGCCCCAGTTGGCGCCGCCGTCGTCAGAGCGAAACAGATCAATACCGCCCACCCAGACTTTATTCGCGTCCAGAGGATCCACAGCGATCACATTGTCATACCAACCCTGGTTGAGATAACTGCTGGTGCCGGTTCCGCACTCCGTCCGCAAACCTTCCCGCGGATTGGAGAAGAGCAAAGTATTGAGTGGGGACGCGTTCGTATTACGGACCTGGGCGGTCCAGGTGCCGTCATTGCCACTCTCCGTGGACCGATAAACGGCCAGCAGGCCATTGCGACGGTCGCCCGTCTCGGTGCTGGCCGACACCGCATAGACGGTCGTCGGCGAGGAAGGAGCGATGGCCAGCGAAGTCCTTCCCATGTTGGCTTCGGTGAAGACGGTGGTGAAGGCCGGGGTGGCGGCGCCCGCATCGGTCAGGCGATAGATGCGCGCCGCCGGGTCGCGAAAATTCATGCCTCCACACGCGACAAACATATAGTCCGTGCTCACACCCCCATCCATGCGTAGCGCGATGTCACTGCAACCGCCGTTGCGAAGGGAGCCGTCCACGCCACCTAGGTCATTGTCTGGATTCAAGATGTGCGTCCAGTTGGCGCCACCGTCGGTCGTCCGAAAAACGCCGAACCGGGTGGCCGCATACACGCGATTCGCATCAGTCTTGCTCACTACCAGATCGTTCACCCGATAGATCTCTGGGATGTCCGTGGTGGTAAGGTGCGTCCAGTTAGAGCCACCGTCAATCGTCTTGAAAATGCCGTTGCCGCGTTGCGCATCGGTGTTGTAAAAGCCTTCGCCGGTGCCGGCATAGATGATGTTGGGATCAGTGAGAGCGAATGCCAGCGCCGAGACGGAAAGATTGGCCATCAGGTCATTAAGAGGAAACCAACTAGCACCCGCATCGGTTGACTTCCAAACTCCCCCCGCGACGCCCGCCGCATACATGATGTTGGGCGAGGTGGGATGAATAAGGATGGCGCGGGTGCGGCCACCGATATTACCCGGGCCAAGAAACGACCAGGCCCCGAGCGTGGTGCCCTGCGCGAGGGTGTCGTTATCGCGGCCGGCAGCCGAGGCTTTCACATTCACATACTGATCGAGCTGCGTCGAATATTCGGGCATGGCGTCGATGCGCTGGCGTGCGGCGGCATAGCGTTCTCGAGGCAAACGCTTCTGGCCTGCCGGCACGCGCCGCTCGAGGTAGTAAGCTTCCGCGCCTTCGGGATCGTCGAAGGGCCGGGGTTCAGGCTTGGCGCGTTTGACTGACTCTGACTGGACCCCGGGCATCACCTGCGCCAGTTCGAGATTCCTGGTGCCGCCAGGATGAACCGTAGCCGAGCGCCGGCGAGCTGGCTTTGACTTGACCTCGTGCGTCTGGACTGTCGGAGAAGCAGTGGCGGGCATAACCACGGATACGCGGCTTGCGTCTGCTGCGACCGGAAGGACCTTACCCTTCTCCCCCGACCGCGTGCCGAGAAACGACACACCGCTCCCAACGGCTAGTAACACCAGACAGACCACGAACGTGCGCTTCCGCATCAATTCTCCAAAAACAACTTAAAATAAATGGGCGATACCTTTGCTGGGGGAGCCGAGATTATCGCATTTGCGGGGGCGGGAGTCACGCGCGGAATCCGGCCTGAATTCGGCCCTTTTAACCCTTAGGGAAAGGGAGAGCCATTTCGGGACTCATCGCGCTAGTACGGGTACGGCTCTACCTTCCACCGCTCCCATACCTTGCAATCCTTGAACAGTTCGAACAAGGTGGCGTCGATTTCGCCGTCTTTTACGGCGTATCCCAGGATGTCGAGTGCCTTTTCGAGCGTAACGGCCTTCTTATAGGGACGGTCGCTGGCCGAGAGCGCGTCGAAGATGTCGGCGATCGTCATCATGCGCGTCTGGATGGGGATCTCTACCGCTGCCAGTTTGAAGGGATAGCCGCGCCCGTTGAGTTTTTCGTGGTGACCGCGCGCGATGGCGGGGATACTGCGGATCTCTTTCGTCCACGGGATCTGCTGCAGGAATTTCAGGGTGTGGACCACGTGCGACTCGATCTGCATCCGTTCAGCGTCGTCGAGCGACCCTTTGCGGATGGAGAGCAGCCGGACTTCGTCCTCCGCCAGCAACACTTTGTCTTCGCCGGCAAAATCCTTGAAGTGGTGGGCGGCGATGTCGAGCAGCCGCTCGAAGTTCCCTTCCGGCAGCACGGTGGGCTCGTTCGACTTCAAGATGGTCTCAAAGTGGGTGTCGAGCACTTTCAACTGCTCGCCCAACTCCGCGTCGAACTTGGGCAGCGAAGCCAGATACTCCTCGCGGCCTTTCTCCAATACATAATCGAGCTTGGTTTGCAGCGTTTCCGCCTCCATGGAGCGCTTCACGAACTGGAAGCGTTGCTGGATCACGTCCATCTGGGCGGGATAGAGTTTGCGCGCCTTCACCAACACTTCTTCGCGCACGCCGACCTTGCCGAAATCGTGCAGCAGGCTGGCGTAGCGGATCTCCTTCATCTCATTGCGGGTGAAACGCAAGTCTGAGAAGGGACCCGTCTCGCTGCGGTCGGCGACTTCCGCCAATGCGACGGTGAGATTGGCCACGCGGAATGAATGTCCGGAAGTGGTGGGGTCGCGGGCTTCGATGGCGATGACGGCCGCTCGCACAAATCCTTCAAACAACCGCTGGATGGCCTCATACAACTGGCTGTTCTCCAGCGCGACGGCCGCCTGGCTGGCGAGCGACTCCACGATGGAGCGCTGCCGCTCGACGTAGGGCACCACCTGCTTGGTCACGATGGAGAGGTTCTCCAACTTCGTGCGGAAGTCGACCTTGGAGTTGATGAGTTGGAGGACGCCGACGATCTCGTCCTTCTGGTTGCGCATGGGCACGGCCAGGATGGACTTCGTGCGATAACCGGAATCCTCATCGAACTTGCGGTTGATGGAGTATGGAACTTCCGGCGTCATGTGGTACGCGTCTTCGATCGTGACCGACTTTCCGGTCTTGGCCACGTAGCCGGCTATGGAACTCTCGCTGATCTCCATCACCCGTTCGCGGAAGGGGATGCTGACGGAATCGTTCTGCGCCAGCTTGAAGCGCAGGCGCTTCTTCACCTCGCGCTGGTGGACAAGTTTGGTGGCC
Organism: Terriglobales bacterium; assembly: GCA_046714215.1. Classification (GTDB taxonomy): domain Bacteria; phylum Acidobacteriota; class Terriglobia; order Terriglobales; family Acidobacteriaceae; genus DATLCI01. Next base: position 7,700 of record JBKKBM010000218.1, read on the forward strand.
TTGTCCGGAGGCGGCTCCACCCCGCTGCCCGGCTCGGCGATCAGCACCTGCGTCTGCGGATTCTCTTCGTCGTCCGGCTCTACCAGATACAGCGATCCGGCGTCGCTGTTGGTGATCTCGCGGCTCTTGGTCAAGATCAGTTCCAGCAGCTTACCGGTATCGTGCTCGGCGGAGAGGGCCGCGCCGATCTGGTTCAGGTCATGGATCTCTTTGGTGGCCCCTTGCAATTTGGCCGTGATCTCACGGCGATTCGCGAGCAACTGGATATGGTCAATGGCGTTGTCCACCATCCGCTCCAGGATGCTGGTGGGCGTTACCGCCGGCAGGAAGGCGTAAACGGCGCCATCATTGCGGGAATCTTTGAAACGACTGTCACTGAGCGCGATCACCCGGACATTCGGCTTGCGGAGCGCCTGGTAGTGGTCGTCCACCTGGTATTCGCGGGTCACCAGGTAGATGTGCTCTACCTGGTCGAACTCACTGCCCAGCACCTCATGGGCGATGCGCCGGTACCGCTGCACGCCATTCAACGCCTTCCGGGCGGGCTCATCCCCCTCGAAGAACACCACCAGCGGCAACTGCCGGGAGCCGGACGACTGCAGCGGACTCTTGATGGGGGCGGATGTCGTCATGGACGCACTTGGGCCTTCAGCGGGGGGAGTCAGGGATTATATCCCGCAAGCAGGCCGAATCATACGGCCTTAGTGTTACTAAAGTAAATAAGGGTTCTGGCGCAAGGGAGCCCGTCTGGTCGGCCTTATGCGCTGGTCCAGCGGACCTAATAATTAAGGTGAGTGGGATGGGCTACTTAGGCAGTTGCTTGCGCCAATCGCTGATCCAGGCCAGGCGCTGGGTCCCGGATTTCGCCGGCGCGGCGACAACCACGATGCGGCTGTCAGGTGCGACATCATAAAAGTAGTTCGAGGCCGAAGCCACGGCACTCAGCGAGAAAATCTTACGGCTTTGGGTCACCTGGAACGTGCTGTTGTCATAGGTCACATCAGCAATGTAGAAATCATCCGCATTCGTGTAGATCACATGCTTGCCGTCACGCGTCCACCGGGGCCAGTCGCCACCACCGGATGAGATCTGGAACTTCCCCCCGGGGCCGGGAAATGGCATGGCATAGATCTCCGACGTGCCGGATGCATTCGAGTCATAGATGATCCACTTACCGTCCGGCGAGAACATGCCGTCCGCCTCGCCGAAAGTGGTTGCCACCAGCGGGAATGGCTTCTTCTCGCCAAACGTGGGCAACACCCACAGGTCAGTCCGTTGTCCGGGGGAAGTGCGGTTGAAGGTGATGTATCTACCATCGCGAGACCAATCGCTGAGTTGCAGCCCTTCCGCGACCTGCAGTAGAACTTCCTCCGCGCCACTGCCGTCGGCTGCTTTTACCGCGATCTGATTGGCCGCGTTCCTAAGCCGGTTAAATGCGACTCTCTTCCCGTCCGCAGACCACGCAGGATTACCCTCCGGGGTGGTGTCAAAGGTGAGACGGCTGCGCATCTCCCGACCCAGGCTGAGCAGCCAAACATCCTGATTCCCTGGATCCAGGGCCACCGCGAGGCTCTTACCGTCCGGGGAAACGCGCGTCCCGGACCAGTTTCCGATGCCGGCGACCTGCCCCAGTTCCCGGCCGTCCAGTCCATACCACATCAACCGCGCTTCCGCTGCGCTGGGACCAACGGCAAAGATCAGCGATCCGGTCTGCGAAACCGAGAAATTCGAGCGTCCGAATTGGGGATCGGACTGAATCCGCTCGAACAGCGGAACGGGATCCCCCTTCACTTTCAGGGAACCGGCATCGAATCCCTGCGCCAGCAGGTTTCCGCCGCGGGTGAAGAAAAGATATCCATCGGCATAGGCCACACTGCTGGTTCCGGTGAGCACAAGCTGGCGCGTTCCTCCCTCGAGCGAGCCGGCGTAGACCGAATAGGATTCGCTATCTTCGCTGCCGCCCTGGTTCCAAGCCAGGAAAAGGAAATTTCGACCATCGGGCAGAAAGAGCGGCCACCGATGGCTCGTTTCGGAAGTCAGAACCTTGGTGATTGCGACGGGCGTTCCACCCGCAGCCGCCACCTTCAGGATAGGGTCACCGGTGGCGGGTGAAAAAATAATGATCCCGTCTTCGTTCCAGCTCCCACCGCGGCCCGCGGGCGCGTCACAGATGCTGGTGACCGGTCCGCCGGCAATGTCGACGCGCTTCATCCGGCTTTCCTGAAAAAATCCCACCTGCTTGTTGTCAGCCGACCAGAACGGGTACATCGCACCCTCGGTACCGGCGATCGGTAAAGGTGTGAGCGACTGGAGGGCGCGCACCCAAAGCAGGCGCTTGCCGTCGGTGCCTGATGCCTGGAAAACGATTTTCGTGCCATCCGGCGAGATCACTGGCGGCCCCCCGCCCTGGCCGGTGAAGGTGAACTGCCCGCCTTCGGGCGGCAAGATGAATGTCTGCACCACGCCCGGAGAACGGCCCACTCCAAACAGCCACATCGCGAGTGCGGTGACCACGACCGCCGCTGCGGCCACACCTGCCGTCGTCGCCCATTTCTGGTAGCGCTTGCGCTTTACTCCCGGACTCACCGCCCGCGCCGACGAACTTGTCTGGCTGATCCATTTGAGTTCGGACTTCAAGTCAGCCGCCGTCTGCCAGCGCTCATCCGGATCTTTGGCCAGTGCACGCTTCACAATGTGTTCGAATGCGGGCGGAATCGTGGGTTGGATGGCGCTGATGGGCTCGGGCTCCTTCTCCAGGATGGCCGACATCACTGAGATCTGGCTCTTGCCCTCGAACGCGCGCTTGCCCGTCGCCATCTCGTAGAGCACGGCGCCATAGGCAAAGATGTCACTGCGCGCGTCCGCTTCTTTGCCCTCGAGCTGCTCGGGACTCATGTATTGGAAAGTTCCGACGATGGTCCCCGCTTGGGTCACGGGCGAAGCCGGACTGGTGCGCGTGACCGCCGCCGTGAGCGACGATACCGATGTCGCTCCCATCGCCAACCCCGACGCTTTCGCCAGGCCAAAATCCATCAGCTTGGCCCCGGCCTTGGTCAGCATGATGTTGCCAGGCTTCAGGTCGCGGTGCAGGATACCCTGCCGGTGCGCTTTCTCCAGTGCGTCCGCCACTTCGATTCCGATCTTCAGCACCTGATCGATCGGCAACGCGCCTTTCTGCTGGACGCGCTCGGACAAAGTCTCCCCTTCAAGGAATTCCATCACCAAGAAATCCACACCGTCTTGAGAGCCCACGTCGAATAGCGCGCAGATATGCGGATGCTGCAGGGCGGAGATGGACTTGGCTTCGCGCTCGAAGCGCAGCTTCAATTCAGGATTGGAGGAGAGATGCGCGGGCAGGACTTTGATAGCAACGGTGCGATCGAGCCTCGTGTCCCGCGCCTTATAGACTTCGCCCATTCCGCCGGCGCCAGCGGGGGAAAGGATTTCGTATGGGCCTAGCATCGCGCCAGCGGTTAGGGGCATAAGGTGCGCGGATTATATCCAATAGGAAAGCATTCCCCAAGAAAGACCGCGCTCAGTCTTTCGGCTTCCAGTTCTGCAGCAGAGTGAGCGGGGCCGGCCGGTCAACCCCGGAAGTCATAAGGCCGAGGAATTTCCCGTCCTTCGAGACATCCAGAGATTCGAGTGGTCGAGCGGCTTTGAACAACTCTCGCGGCGTAGCCGGATGGAACTCCTGCCCCTCGCGGGTCACCGCTTCCATCACGGCACCGGCGGGATTCAGGTAATACAGCTTTTTGCCGTCCGGGGACCATTGCGCGGTCCGGCTGTCCGCCTCGTACTTCGCCCCGTCATTGGATATCTGCCACTTGCGGCCGCTGGGATACTCGGAAACATATAACTCCCAGCGTCGGCTTTCGTTGGAGAGATAGGCAAAGTACTTTCCATCGGGAGAAAGCGCAACTGCCACCTGGTCGAACGGCCCCGCGATCAGCGGGGCCCGCGGCCCCCCGTCGACGGGAAGCAAGACTATATCGAAGCTGGTAACGGATTCCTGCGCGGTGGCGATCAGCGCCTTCTCGTCCGGAGTCCAATCCGCAACGCCCAGGTAAAGATTGGTCTGCAGTATCTTCTTGGGCTGCGCCCCTTGCTCGTCCGCAATGAACACCTTGGTGGCAAAACCGTTGGTCGAGACATAGGCAAGCCTCTTCGAATCTCGCGCCCACGCGGCCGAATATCCGCTGGGCTCGAAGGTCAACCGAGACAGGGTCTTGCGGCCGGAATTTCCGAACCAAAGGTCTCCCAGCGTGTTACCGGCTGGATAAAGGGCAACGATGAATTGATCCGTTTCCGGATTGAATCTCGGCGCGGTGAAGGTATCGACCTCGCCGATCTCTTCCATCGCAATACCGCGACCATCAAACATATGAATCTGCTGGCGTGTGGCCGAGGGCTTGCGTAAAAGCACCGTGCCGTCCCGCGCTACGGAAAAATTACCCAGAGCTTTGGGATGGTAATACTCCACCTGGCCTGCGACTGTCTTGGGCGTCCCGGTCAGTTTGGTTGCCCCCGTATCAAAATCCTGCGCCAGCAAATTGCCATCTTTCATTAAGAACAGCTGGCCGTTGGCATAGGCGACGTTAGAGCCAGCCTCGATGAGCAGGTGCGGTTCGCCCCCGTCCATGCCCGCCGTGACCACCTGATTGCGCTGCACCCCGCCTTCATTCCGGATGCGGACGAAGACCAGATTCTTCCCATCGGGAAGGAAGTAGGGTAGGCGATCAGACATTCGCTCCGGATTTGGCACGGGAGTCTTCGTGACCGCGGCCGGCGTCCCGCCATTCTCTGAGACCCGCATTAAGGGGCCGTCGATGTTGGGGGCATAGACGATATCGCCTTTGTCGTTCCACGTTCCTCCCCGCGCTTCCTGCGTGTCAGCTAGGATCTGCACCGTCTCATTGGCAACATCCACTCGCTTCAGTTTTCCCTCGGCGAAAAAGCCCAGAGAGCGGCTGTTCGCTGACCAGAACGGATAAAAGGCGCCCTCGGTGCCCGCCAGCCGGCGCGACACCGGCTTGCTTAACTCCCGCACCCACAATGTCTGTTTGGCGCCTTCGGTCGCGATAAACGCCACTTGCGTCGCGTCCGGCGAGATGACCACGTGCTGGCTGGTAACGATGTCGGAGAATTGCATTCCCGGCGGCGCCGTGATCTCCGACCACACCATCGGCTCGGCTGCCGGCCCCGGACGCAGGGCCCACGCTAGCAACGCTAGCGCCACCATCCACCCGGCCACGGCCAGGATAGGGGCGTACCGTTTGAGCTTCGCCGCTGCGGGCCGTGACAATTTTTCCGTCAAGGCGGCTGCATGACTGCCGGATTCGCTCACCCACTTCAACTCCGAACGAATGTCTCCCGCGGTCTGCCAGCGCTCATCGGGATCTTTGGCCAGTGCACGCTTCACCACGTGCTCAAAGGCTGCCGGCGTGAGCGGTTGGATCGAACTAATAGGTTCCGGTTCTTTTTCCAGGATGGCCGACATCACCGAGATCTGACTTTTGCCCTCGAACGCACGCTTGCCCGTCGCCATCTCGTAAAGCACGGCGCCATAGGCAAAGATGTCACTGCGGGCGTCCGCTTCCTTCCCCTCGAGCTGTTCCGGACTCATGTACTGGAAGGTTCCGACGATCGTCCCTGCCTGGGTCACCGGTGACGCCGGACTGGTGCGCGTGACGGCCGCCGTCAACGCCGTGGCCGAACCCGCCGCTCCCACCGCCAGCCCCGACGCTTTCGCCAAGCCAAAATCCATCAGCTTGGCCCCGCCCTTGGTCAGCATGATGTTGCCGGGCTTCAGGTCGCGATGCAGGATGCCCTGCCGGTGCGCGCGGTCGAGCGCGTCGGCGATCTCGATGCCCGTCTTCAATACCTGATCGATCGGCAACGCGCCCTTCTGCTGAACGCGGGCAGAAAGCGTCTCTCCTTCAAGGAACTCCATGACCAGGAAGTCCACGCCATCCTGCGAGCCCACATCGAATAGCGCGCAGATATGCGGATGCTGCAGGGCTGATATGGACTTGGCTTCGCGCTCGAAGCGCTGCTTCAGTCCGGGATCGGAAGAAAGGTGCGAGGGCAGGACTTTGATGGCGACGGTGCGATCGAGCCGCGTGTCGCGTGCTTTATAGACTTCGCCCATGCCACCGGCGCCGGCAGGGGAAAGGATTTCGTACGGGCCGAGGAGCGCTCCAGCGGTGAGGGGCATAGGGTGCGCGGATTATATAGTGTAAACCATTCCCGCCCCCCCGGTGCACCGCCTTAGGCCAGGCTTAGCCTGAGAATTTGTACGTCGATACGGAGTTTCCCCTCTCCTGCCTATTATCCAACTGGTATATAATCCACCGACTCCCCCAAGCTAAGGGCTCGTGGCTATTTGCTGCCCGGAAACGTATTGTCTCCGTGAGGCCCCGTAATAAGGAGATCTCCACATGGCGACACCTGCCGCTGCGGGCACCAAAGCTACTTCCACCAATATCAGCATTCCGGTGAAGCCGGAAGCCACGCTGGAGTCATCGGCGGCGGCGGTCGCATCGACCGAAGCGCAGCCGCTCCACTTCCTGCAGCGCATCAAGCTGTTCAGTGGTCTCTCGGTCGACGAATGTCAGCAGGTGGTGAAGCGCATGAAGCGCCGCGACTTTCCGCCCAACCAGATCATCGTGCGCGAAGGCGCTCCCGGCAACTCCATGTTCTTCATC
>JBKKBM010000219.1:0-5790 GCA_046714215.1 Terriglobales bacterium
GTGATGGATGCCACCACCGTCACGAAGCTGAATCAACTGGGGTTGGAGGTTGAATCTAAGACCAAGGCCCAGATCGCGGTGGTAACGATCAAGTCGCTGGATGGGGAGACCGTCGAGCAATTTGCGGTGGATCTGTTCAAGGCGTGGGGCGTGGGCGGGAAGCAGGATAATCGCGGCGTGCTGGTGCTGCTGGCGGTAAGCGACCGCAAATACCGGGTGGAAGTGGGCTATGGATTGGAGCCGATCCTGCCGGATGGCAAAGCGGGCGGCTTCGCGCGGGAGATGGTGCCGGACCTACGCACGGGGAATTATGGCGGTGCGGTGTCGCTGCTGACCAACCGGGTGGCACAGACCATCGCGGAGGATGCCGGGGTGAAACTGCTGGGCGCGACGGTGAGGCCGCAGCGGGCACGAGGCAGTTCAGGGATCCCGTCGTGGTTGGTACTGCTGATCTTTATCCTGTTTCCCGTTTTTGGGTCGATCCTGCGGGCGCTCGGGCTGATAACTTCGCCGCGTCGGCGTGGGTATTGGGGCGGCGGGGGCTTTGGTGGAAGCGGCGGCTTTGGCGGAGGCGGATTCAGCGGCGGTGGGGGTGGATTTGGCGGCTTTGGCGGTGGCTCCTCCGGGGGCGGCGGCGCAAGCGGCGGCTGGTAAGCGAGGCATATTATGGCAAATGTGAATGGCAAGGGCGGGGTGCTGGAAGAGTTTGTGGCGAAGCTGAAAGGCGTGGCGGGCGCGAACCTGGATTCCGTAGTGCTCTACGGGTCGGCGGCGGCGGGCGACTATCAGCATGGTTTTTCTGACTTCAACGTGCTCTGCCTGGTGCATAGGCTGGATGCGGGCGCGCTGGCGGCGTTGCGGCCGGCGATCGCGTGGTGGCGGGAACGCGGGCAGCCGAATCCCATGGTGTTCACGCTGGATGAATTACAGCGCTCCGCGGACGTATTCGCCATCGAGCTACTGGACATCAAGGCGCGGCACAAGGTGCTGAGCGGCACCGACCACTTTGCCGGGCTCAACGTGCCCATGGACCTGCATCGGGTGGAGGTGGAGCGCGAGTTACGGACGAATGTGATCCGGCTGCGCGAGTTGTATTTGGCCGCGGGCACCGACACCAAGCGTCATCTGGCGCTGATGAGCGAATCGCTCTCGAGCTTTGCCACGCTCTTCCGGCATAGCTTGATTGCACTGGGACAGCCGGCGCCGGAGAACAAGCGTGAGATCTTCAGCGCGTTGGGCGCGCATCTTAACTTTAGCGCTGCGCCGTTTGTGGCGGTGCTGGAGGCGCGCGAAGACAAGCATAAGGCGGCGGCGCTGGACGTGGCGGAGACCTTTCGCGGATTCCTGGAGGGCGTGACCCGGGCAGCGGATGAAGTGGACCGTCGCCTGGCCTGAAGAGTTTTGTTTTTAGCTGGACATTTTAGTCAGACAAGAGGTTAGAAGGAGAGGAACAACATGGGTAAGGGATTGATCGCAGTGATCGTGATCGTCGTCCTGCTATTAGCGTTTGGCGGGATGTATGTAAGTGCGAAGAACCAGATGGTCGCGAAGAACGAGACCATCAAATCGAACTGGGCGCAGGTGGACGTCGTGCTGCAACGGCGCGCCGACCTGATTCCCAACCTGGTGGAGACGGTGAAAGGCATCGCGCAGCAGGAAAAGGATGTGTTCGGAGCCATCGCCAATGCTCGTGCTGCCATGATGGGCGCGAAGAGCCCTCAGGAGCGGATCGCGGCCAACGGACAACTGGATTCCGCGTTGGCTCGACTGCTGGTGGTGGTGGAGAACTATCCACAATTGAAGTCCAATGAGAACTTCCTGCGGTTGCAGGATGAACTCGCCGGCACGGAGAACCGCATCGCCGTGGAACGCAAGCGGTATAACGACTCCATCCAGGACTACAACACGTTCATTTTGCAATTTCCCAACAGCCTGTTCGCGGGCATGGCAGGCTTTGCAAAGAACGACGCGTATTTCCAGGCGAGTCCGGAATCACGGGAGGTACCGAAGGTGAAATTCGGGACGACGCCAGCTCCGAGTACGACTGAGCCAGCTCCGGCGAAGTAGCAGTTAGCATATAGCCAAGCAAGGATGGGGCCCCGGTGGGATAGATTCTGCCGGGGCTAAAGCCCTTACCTCAGCGGCTAAAGCCGGTCGGTCTGGGAGCCTGACCGGCACGACTAAAGTCATGCCCTTCCCAGCTAGAGAGTACTTATGACTCTGGCGGTACTGTTTGCCCTGGCGGCGCGGGTGTGTCAGCAGCGGCATGAAATCATTTCAGGCAGGGGCTAAAGCCCAGATTTAATTTGTCGGAGTAAAGCAGGCCGGAGGCCTACGCCCGCCAAAACAGCGGGGGCGAAAGCCATTCAATTATTTTCGCGACTCTTTTGTAGGCCTAAAGACCCGCGCCACCCAAACCTAAAGTCGGCGACAATAAAAAACCGGAACGGAAGCTCCGGCTTTTTGTTCGAGGGTAGGGATCTCTCGCTACGCTCGAGATTTAGAACAGCTACGCTTGAGATTTAAAACAAGCTACGCTCGAGATAAAAACGAAGCGAGACCCAAAAGCAAAACCTACTTATCCATCCCGAACTGCTGCAGGATGAAAGCGTAGTCGAAGGCGACGTCCTTGAGGAAGTCGTAGCGGCCGGAGGCGCCGCCGTGGCCAGCGGCCATGTTGGTCTTCAACATGAGCACGTTCTTGTCGTCGGCAGGCTTGAGCGTGCGCAACTTCGCGACATACTTCGCCGGCTCCCAGTACATGACCTGGCTGTCATTGAAGCTGGTCTTCACCAGGATGGTGGGATAGACCTTCGCTTCGAGGTTGTCATAGGGCGAGTACTTGCGCATGTAGGCGTAGTCTTCGGGCTTGTTGGGATTGCCCCACTCCTCATACTCGCCGACGGTGAGCGGGAGGGAGGCGTCGAGCATGGTGTTCATCACATCGACGAACGGCACCTTGGAGATGACGGCCTTCCACAGGTCCGGACGCAGATTGGTGACGGCGCCCATCAGCAATCCGCCGGCGCTGCCGCCTTCGATGATGATGTTGCCCTTGGCGGTGTACTTATCGGCGATGAGTTGTTCGGCGCAGGCGATGAAGTCAGTGAACGTATTCATCTTCTTCATCATGCGGCCGGCGTCATGCCAGGGCTTGCCCAGGTCGCCGCCGCCGCGGATGTGCGCCAGCGCGATGACGATGCCGCGATCCAGCAGCGCCAACCGGTTCGAGGAAAAATTCAGCGGGATGGAGTTGCCGTAGGAGCCGTAAGAATAAAGATAGAGCGGCGCGGTACCGTCGCGCTTCACGCCTTTCTTGTAGAAGACGGAGAGTGGGACCTTCACGCCGTCAGGCGCAGTGGCGTAGACGCGTTCCACTTGATAATTGTTACGGTCGAAGCCGGGGGACTTCCGTCTGCTTGAGCAGCTTGGACTGCTTCTTCTCCATGTCGTAATCAAAAGTGGAGTTGGGCGTGATGGGCGACTGATAGACGTAGCGCAGTGTGGATGTATTCCACACGCGGTTAGGGCCGAGGCCGGAGGAGTAAACGGCCTCCTGCATCTGCACGCGGTGCGTCTGGTTGTTGCGCAGGTCGGTGATGCGAAGATGCTGCAATCCGCCTTCGCGCTCGTGCAGCACCATAAAGTTGGCGAACATGGAAACTCCCTCGACCATCACATCCGCGCGGTGGGGGATGAGCGACTTCCATTCCTTGCGGTCGGAGGTGCCGATGGGCGCGGTAGAGACACCGAAGTTGCGTCCGCCCTGGTTGGTGCGGATGTAGAAGAGTTTGTTGTGGTCTTCCACGTCGTACTCTTGACCGGCGACGCGCGGGGCCACAAGCTTCCACTCAGCGGTGGGCTTATCGGCGGGAAGGTAACGGGCTTCGGAAGTGGTGAGGCTGCCGATCTCCATGTAGATGAATCGGCGGCTGCGGCCTTTGCCCACGCCTACGCTGAACATCTCGTCAGTCTCTTCGTAAAGCAGCTTGTCTTTGGCGGGGTCATCGCCGACGAGGTGGCGATAGGCGCGATAGGAGCGCTTGGTGTTGTCTTCGACGGTGTAGAAGACGGTCTTATTGTCATTAGCCCAGGTGACGGAGGTGACCTTTTCAATGACCTCGGGGCTGAGCTGTCCGGTGCGCAAGTCCTTGAAGCGCAGCTTGTACTGCCGGAAACCGGTGTTGTCAGTCGAGTAGGCGAGCCGGTTGGAGTCGTCGCTGACACTGAGCGCGCCCAGGTTCATGAACTTTTCCCCGACAGCGAGCTGGTTCTGGTCGAGATAGACCTCTTCCGGCGCTTCGAGATTGCTCTTTTTGCGGGCGTAGATGGGATACTGCTTCCCTTTTTCCGTGCGCGAATAATAGAAATAAGCGCCGTCGGGATAAGGGACGTTCACGTCCGTCTCTTTGATGTGGCTGAGCAGTTCTTTGTAGAGCGCCTCTTGCAAAGGCTTGGTGGGCGCCATGAGGGAGTCAGTGTAGGCGTTTTCGGCCTCGAGATACGCGGCGACCTCGGGATTCGACTTCTCGCGCATCCAGAAATAGTCGTCAGGCAAGATCTGGCCGTGAATCTTGGTCTCTTTCGGGACTTTTTTTGCGACGGGAGGCTGGGCGGAGGCGGGACTGTCGCCGACGGGTGCGGAAGAACCTGGAAGGGTGATGGTCATAATGAGTAAGAGGGTCAGTAGGATCGCAGGTACCAGTTTTTTCATATTGGATGTCTCAGTCTTAGATGTCTCAGTCCGGAAAGAGTCTCAGGAAGCTGGGCCCATGGAAGGCCCAGTATAAACCAGAGTCATTTTTTGAGCCGCTGTTGCAAGGCGACACGAGTGGAGTGCAGCGTGTTGTAAAGGGATTCCCGGGGAACCTCGGTGATGAAGGGTTTCACGATCCAACTGATGAAGGCGGGGACATCGCGGGTGAGCGAGACGGCTTCACACTGGACGTAGACGCCACCTACGGCTTCTTCGATGCGCCAATAGGAATTCAGCGCCCAGAGAAAGCCATTATCTTTGCCGATGGGCTTTTCGCGTTCGTCCTTTTCGCCGGCATTCTCGACTTCCGCGATCTTGGTAGTGTGCGAGTTGCTATAGGCCTGTTTGGGATTCACGGTGACGTACTCGGCGGCGTGTTCAGTGTTCAGGGTGACGCCAATGACTTTCTTCTTGTAGAAGCGCAGGTAGGCACGAAAACGGTTGCCATCGCGGCGCAGCAGCTTGGAGTCGACGACCTCAGATTTGTAAACGTCTTTATGGTGGTCGTAGTCCTGCAGCAGCGTGAGCGTCTGCTGCAGATCGGCGCCGGGGATAAAGACGGTGGCGATCCAATGGTGGATAAGACCGTCAGGGGCGGAGAGTTCGCGGCCATTCTCGCGCTCAAGTAATTTTTCCGTGACCACTTCGCCCAGTTTGAGGCGTTGCAGGACGGCGTCGCGTTGCGGCGCCGGCAGAGCTTTGGCCCAGAGGAAGGGGCCAGCAGACTTGGCCTGGATGCGCTGGTCGACAAGGGCGAGGTAACGGTCGAAGGCGCGGCGGGTCTGGGGTTTGAGTTCGGCAGCGGAAAGCTGGGTGGAAAGGCCAGTAGCCAGGCACAGGGCGAGACAAGCCCAGAGCCGCGCGGGACGAAGAAGCATTCGTTCATTGTATCTGGCGCCTGGTTTTCATAAGCTCGCTTACAATCAGGGGGTGCCGGACCTCTCGTTCTTCATAGGCAAAGGCGGAGTAGGAAAGACGACCGTCTCGGCCAGTTATGCCGTGCGGGAGGCGCTGCGGCATCCGCGGAAGAAAGT
>JBKKBM010000220.1:0-6031 GCA_046714215.1 Terriglobales bacterium
CTTCAGGATGGGCTCGGCCTCCGCGGTATTACCCAAGGCCGTCTGCGCACCACCCAGCACGTGCAAACTGTAAGCAGTACGGATATCGTCAGGGCCAAAGGCTGTTTCTGCGATTCTGAGAGCCTCCTTGGCCGATGCGATTCCCGCGCTAAACTGCCCTTGCAAGACTTGGTTCTGCGCCTGCTGATGGGATTCTTCCCATTCTTCGCCGGGACGTGGCCACGCGATTGCGGCGACAATGATCACTGCGACAAGCAACACGGCAAGCAGGATGGTTATTCTTCGAGACACGGGCGGGGCCTCCCTTTTCGACAACACTGCGGCTTGCGCACCATACTCTTCGCCCGAGAACTGGGTCAACGGGCAAAGCTCACTTGACACTTGCATACCGCAGGGGATTTCGACTAAGATGCAGCCTGTCTCCGAATAAAGCCGCATACTCGAGTGCTGGCTCTTCCCCGCGCAAGTTCCAGGCGCTGGCGGACGAAGTGACCGGAAACTTTCTCTTTTGCGACAAATTGACGTGCCCGTTGTGACCGCGTTTTCCCGGGTACCTATACAGTTCACGATTTTCCGAACCTTAAGGCAACAGCTCGGCGACCCCAAAATGTCCTGAGCATCCATTACACACAGGCTAACTACATCCATGAATCCAGGATCGAATCAGCCGCCCCAGAACCCTGGTGGCGGAAGTCGCCGCCGCCGTCGCCGTCGTGGCGTCAGCGGTAAAAAACAGCAGACCAACGGCCAGCCCATGCAACACGGCAAACCGGCAGGACACAGCCAGAGCCAGGGTCAGGGCTTCGGTGGAGGCGGGGGCAGCAACCGCCGCAACCGCACTCGCCGTCCGCAGTCGTTCGTTGGTCCCATGGACCACAGTTATCGCAACGGAGGCGCCAACGGTAATGTGGCCGACGGTAACAATCAGGGTGGACGCTTCCGCGGCGGACCTCAGGTCCCGCAAAAATTCGTCCCTAATGACATGACTCCGGTCGCTGGCCGGCCAGACGCGCCCGCCCGCATCTTCTGCTTCATCGAAGACCTTTTCTTCCTCGCCAAGATCCAGGAGACGTCGAAGAAACTGAACATCAAAGTGGAATTCGTGAAGACGCCCGACATCATCCTCGAACGCGCCGCCGACGACGTGCCCGACGATGAAAAGCCCGCGCTGGTCGTCTTCGACCTCAACAACCTCAACGCCAAACCGCTCACGCTCATCCCCAAACTCCGCTCGAAACTAAAAAAGGGGACGTCCATCATCGGCTTCGTCAGCCACATTCAGGGCGACCTGAAGATGAAAGCCCTTGAAGCCGGATGCGATTCCGTGATGCCCCGCTCGGCGTTTTCGCAGAACCTGCCCAACCTGCTCCGTCGCCACGGCGCGCCGGAAGAGGTCAACGACGGCACCGACCAGCAGCATTTCATTCAGTAGCAGTAGCCGGTGTAAGAGCAAAAGCCCTCCTCAAGGAGGGCTCGCCCTTTGTAGAGACGTAGCTTGCTACGTCTCACCCCGGACCAGTTCTCGATGGCGTGACACAGGCATTCCTGCCTGTGCAGGCCTTCTCCATACTCTCACCGTCTGACTCTACTGGTAGCTGGCGGCTGGAAGCTGGTGCATGCCTACCCCGGCGGCCACTGCATGTCCCGTCCGCCGATCAAATGCAGGTGCAGATGAAACACGCTTTGCCCTGACCGCGGCCCCACGTTATAAACGGTCCGATATCCGTCTTCGATCTGCCGCTCGCGTCCCAGCTTGGCCGCCACCAGCTGCAGATATCCCAATATCTCAGCGTCTTCCGCGGTCGCTTCCTTCAGTCCCACAATATGTTTCTTCGGGATCAGCAGCACGTGGGTGGGGGCTTGAGGATTGACATCCTCAAACGCAAAGACTTTGTCGTCTTCGAAGATTTTCTTGCTAGGGATCTTGCCGGCGATAATCTTGCAAAAGAGGCAGTCGCTCATGCGGGAATTTTACGCCAGCGCGCGTAGAGACGTAGCTCACTACGTCTCAAATGGTAGCGCAGACCTTTACTGGTAGCCGGTAGCTGCCTAATCCAGCCTCACCAGAAACACTCCACCTTCATTCACCTTCGTCTCGCGCGCCACCTCAAAAGCCTTTTCCCGATCATCCGCCAGCGGACGCAGCCGCACCCAGTCACCCGTCGGCCCGGTGAACTGGATCACTTTCGCGGTCTTGTACTTGCGTATCAGCTTGCTCTTCAACTTCGTCGCTTCGTCGCTGTCAGTAAACGCACCGATCTGCACGCACCAGCGCCCGCCGCGGTCGAGCGGCTTAGGCGAATCCAGCACTTCGATCTTCACCTTCGCCAGCCCGCTGCGATACACCCCGATCTCCTTGGCCGCGCCCAGCGAAAGGTCCAACACCCGGTCGCCGATGAACGGCCCCCGGTCAGTGATGCGCATCAGCGCGGCTTTGCCGTTACTCAGATTGGTCACGCGCACCACGGAGTTCAGCGGCAGCGTCTTGTGCGCCGCCGTGAGCTGATGCATGTCGAAGACCTGGCCATTGGCCGCCTTGCGGTTGTGGTACGGAGGGCCATACCAGCTCGCGACGCCCGTCTCTACATAGATCGGCTTCACCTTGGCATAACTCTGCAATTCCGGATTGGCGACCCCTTCGCCATCGCGGTCAACCTCGCGTTGCGGCTCGCGCCCGCGCGTTGCCGTCCGCGTTTCCGGAGCCGTCCGTGGCGACGCCGCCGGTGCCGACGGCACCCGCACTCGCGCCTGCTTTTTGCTGCCGCATCCCGTCGCCGCCACCACCACGGCGAACACCAGCCATCCCGTGGCCACCAACTTTGCTGCCGCTTTTGCGCGTGCTCTGCCCGTCCGATTCATCACTGCCCGTTTCCTGTGTTCCTCATCGCTCGTCCCTAAATTCCCACGCTTCCGGTTTTCATAAGTAAGCCGCCGCCATCTTGCATTATGTCCGGGCTCGCGACCGGCCGCAATGCAACTCGTACCCTTGGCACCTCTTTAGATAACCCGTCCGCCGCTCTCGTCTCTCGCGAAATTCCCAACCTCAATTCCCAACCTGGAATTTTCTTCATCTCGCGATTTCTTCCCCTTGGACCCGCACGGGACGCATAGAATCTCTCCTATGCAAAAGACCGCTATGCGCCTGCCTGCCCGAACCGTCGCCCTCGCCGGCCTGGTATTCTTCGCTGCATCCAGTGCCAGCCTGTGGTCGCAATCCCCGCCGTTGCCGGACAAGCCTCAACCGCAAACCGCCGACGCCAAGCCCAAACGCATCCTCTGGATGATTCCCGCCTTCGACATCGCCAACGCCCGCGCTCCCTACACGCCGCTTGCGCCGCGCGAAAAGTTCAGCGTCTTTACCAACAGCAGCTTTGACCGCATCACCCTCGTCACCGCCGCCTTCGACGCCGGCATCAATCAGGCCACCAACACGCCCCCCGGTTACGGACAAGGCGGCGAAGGCTACGCCAAGCGCTATGGCGCCGCCGTCGGCGACAAAGTCACCAGCGATTTCCTGGGCAAGTTCTTCTTCCCCGTCGTCTTTCGCCAGGACCCGCGTTACTTCGCCTTGGGTGAAGGCTCCGGCCCGCGCCGCACCGGCTACGCCATGTCGCGCGTCTTTGTCACCCGCGGTGACAACGGCCGCTCCCAGTTCAATGCTTCGCAAGTCCTCGGCGCTTTCAGTGCGGCGGCCATCACCAACATCTGGTATCCGCCTGCCGACCGCAAAGCCTCCACCACGCTCACCCGCGCCGGCACTCGCCTCGCCCTCAGTATGGGCTTCAACATCTTCAAGGAATTCTGGCCGGAGATCGGACGCCGCATGAAGATGAGGAAGTGACTGCCTCACCGCGCGAATCGAGCTATAATTCCCGCCGACACGAACCTGCAGCTGGAGAACCGCAGTACTCGGAGAACCATGGCCCTCGGTCTGGATGTGCATTATGTCAAGGACGTAAGTGTGCTTCGCGTCTCCGGGCGCATCGTCCTCGGGGACGACCTCGCGCTGCTGGAGCAAAAGATCACTGCGGCCCTGAAAGAATCCGTGGAACTCATCATCAACCTGTCGGCGGTGGACTACGTCGACAGCAGCGGACTCGGCGCCCTCGTCCGCCACGTGACCGCCGCCCGCGCCCGGCGCAAGAAGATATCGCTGTGCGGACTCACGCCGCACGTCCGCAAGCTCTTTGACATCACCCGCGTTGCCGACCTGTTTCCCACCTACGCCACGGAGGAGGAGGCGCTCGCCGCCACCAGCAGTTCCGCCGCGGCTAACCCAGCTGCGCCGGGTCACAGCGCCGTTCCCGGTGCGCATCCAACTGCCGGGCCGCGCGTCCTCTGCATCGACGCCTCGCTCGACATGCTCGCCTATCTTCGCGGCGTGCTTCAAGCGGAGGGCTATCAAGTTCTCAGCAGCAGCAATTTTCCCGACGCGCAACTCTTTCTGAAGTCGGCCGCCATTCTGGTCTTCGGTCCGAACCCCGTACCCTGGGCGGGAGCGCCGACTGCCACTCCGCCAGGATCCGCCGCGCCCACAACCTCCGTAGACGCGCTGCGCCAGGCCGCGCCGCAACTGCCGGCCATCTCCGTCGCACTCAACGACGACTCCGCCGCCATGGCGCAAGACCTGCTCGCCCAGGTCAGGGCTGCGGCGAAAGATCTGCGGAGCTCAGCGTAACCGCCTGTGCTACCCTGACCGGCGCCATGAGATTCGCTGCGAAGTCGCCAAATTCCGTCAGAATCGCTCCCCTCATTCTGCTCGTCCTGCTCGCGACGGGCGCGGCATTCGGGCAAGAGAAATCCCAGAAGGGGTCCCCGGAGAAGTCGGCAACCGCGACTTCCGCAGCCACCGCGCCCTACGCCTACCGCATACCCACCTCCGTCAACGACGGCTGGAAGACGGCGTCGCTGGAATCGGTGGGCATGGACCGCCGTCCCATCGAAGCCATGACGGAAGCGATCCGCCGATACTCCGACTGGAACATTCACGCCGTGCTGATCGAGCGCCACGGACGCCTCGTCTACGAGGAATACTTCGCCGGCAACGACCAGGCTTGGGGTAAGCGTCTCGGCCGCATCGCCTTCACCCGGGAGACCAAGCATGACCTCCGCTCGGTGAGCAAGAGTGTGACCTCGGCTCTGGTCGGTACGGCCCTGGCTGCGGGCAAGATCCGCTCGCTCGATCAGCCGCTGCTCGATTTCTTCCCGGAGTATGCGGACGCCCAGTATTCAGACCCAGCCAAGCCCGAACGCGCGCGCATCACGCTGCGCCATGCGCTGACCATGAGCACCGGCCTGCAGTGGGACGAGGACATCCCGTACACCGACCCGCGCAATGACGAGATCATGATGACCAACGCCAAGGACCCCACCGGCTATGTGCTCACGCGCGCTATCGTCGCCGAGCCGGGCAAGCTGTTCGAGTACAGCGGCGGCACCACGCACCTGCTGGCCGCGATCGTGCAGAAGACGACGGGTGAGCCGCTCGCCGACTACGCGCGCAAGGTGTTGTTCGCGCCGCTCGGCATCACCGACTTCGAATGGCTGGGCAACTTGGGCGGTGTCCCCGCGGCGGCTTCGGGAGTGCGACTGCGCGGGCGCGACCTCGCCAAGTTCGGTTCGCTCTACCTGCACCAGGGCAAGTGGAATGGCAAGCAGGTGCTTCCGGCGGCGTGGGTACGCGATTCGACAGCGCGCCACATCCAGTTGCCGACTCCCGTCAGCGCTTTCGGCACCGGCGGTTACGGATACCAGTGGTGGCACACCTGCTTGCGCACTTCGGCTGGCATCTTCGAGATGCCCACCGCCGTGGGCAACGGCCAGCAGCGCATCTACGTGCTGCGCGACCTCGACATGGTGGTGACCGTCATGGCCGGTCGCTACAACGACCCGACGGCCTCGGGTCTGCCGGGACGATTGCTGCTGGAACAGATCATCCCGGCGGTGCGTCTGAGTCAAAGACCGGCTCCGCAGTGGGATAGCAGTGCGTGCGACGCGGCGGCGGCATTTGCCATGCAGGCGAAGTAAGTGC
>JBKKBM010000221.1:0-5619 GCA_046714215.1 Terriglobales bacterium
AAAGGCAAAGGCATGGTCACCCTCAACGACGCCTTGCTCACGCTGGTAAAGAGCAAGACCGTGGAAGCGAAAGAGGCTTACGTCAAAGCCGTCGATAAGGTGAACTTTGAGAGCTTGCTGAAGCGGGAGAACCAGGACGTCAGCTTCATCACACCTACCGTGATAGCCGGCGCAGCCGCGTCGCCCGCGAAGTAGGGTTTTGTCTTTTTGTCATCCCGAGCGAGACGCGAGCCGTAGGTGAGCGCCGACGAGGGATCCCTACCCGCGAGGCGAAGGATAATTAGGCGCGGAGCTCCGGCATTTAGATAGCCCAGCCCGTCAGGGCTGGGTATGCGCGTTAAATTGGACTAAGCCCCTTTAGGGCGACACGCCTTTTCCACCGCCAGCAACTGCTGCAACATCCCACGCAGATTCTTCAGGTCCAACGCATTGGCGCCGTCGCTCTTCGCCTCGGCGGGATTGTCATGCACTTCCATAAAGACGCCATCCACCCCGGCCGCGACTGCCGCCCGCGAAAGGATGGGAATGAACTCCGGCTGACCTCCGGAGACGCCGTTACCTTGCGACGGCAACTGTACGGAATGGGTCGCGTCAAAGACCACGGGCGCGAACTCGCGCATGATGGAGAGCCCGCGCATATCTACTACCAGATTGTTGTAACCAAATGACGACCCGCGTTCGGTCAGCACTACTTTGTCGTTACCTGCCTCGCGGACCTTGTTTACGGCATGGCGCATGTCCGCGGGGGCGACGAATTGTCCCTTTTTTACGTTGACGACGCGACCGGTCTTCGCCGCAGCTACCAGTAGATCCGTCTGCCGGCATAAAAATGCCGGGATCTGGATGATGTCGACGATCTCGCCCACGCCTGCCGCGTCGTGCGCGTCGTGGACATCGGTCAGGATGGGAATGCCAACCGTATCGCGAATCTTTTTGAGGATGCGCAGCCCTTCTTCTATGCCCGGCCCGCGAAAACTCGAAAGGGAAGTGCGGTTGGCCTTGTCATACGACGCCTTGAAGATCAACGGTACCTTTAGCGCTTTGGCCACGCCGGTAATGGCCTCCGCTATGGTCAGGGCGTGGGCTTCGCTCTCGATCACGCACGGTCCGGCGATGAGGAACAACTCGCCGCCGCCGATGGAGAAGTCGTGTCCCGGGACTTTGAACGACCAATCTTTGATTGTTTTCACAATTATGAGCTTGATCCGCTTTTATCCGCATTGATCCGCGGTTAAGTTTGGTTTTACTTTCTTGTCCGCAGGAACATCTCTTTCGTCGCTGCCTCATTCATCGCGCGACGCGTGTTGCGGTTATTGTAGGACGCGCCGACGAACGCCCGGAACAGCGGATGCGACTCCAGCGGCTTCGACTTGAACTCCGGATGGAACTGGCACCCGAGGAAATAGGGATGCTCCGCTTGCGGCAGCTCCACGATCTCGACGTAGGTGCCATCCGGCGTGGAGCCAGTGATCTGCAAACCGGCGCCAGTCAGCAGCGCCTCATACTCGCGGTTGAATTCATAGCGATGCCGGTGGCGCTCTGATATCTCAAGCTCGCCGTAGGCTTTATTCGCTAAAGATTCGGGAGTGAGCTTGCAGTCCCACGCACCCAGGCGCATGGTCCCGCCCAGCTCGTCGATGCCGCGCAGTTCGCGCAACTTATAGATGATGCGATGGGCCGTGCCCTGGTCGAACTCGCTCGAATCCGCACCCTCCAGGCCGCATACATTACGCGCATACTCGATGCACGCGGTCTGCATGCCCAGGCAGATGCCGAAATACGGGACCTTGTGCTCACGCGCATAGCGGATCGCGTTCAACATGCCCGCGATGCCGCGTTTGCCAAAGCCGCCCGGTACCAGGATGCCGTCAAAGCTCTCCAGTTGGGATTCGTAGCCTTCACATTCCAGGCCTTCCGCTTCCACCCACACCACGTTGATCTTCAGGTTGTGGGCCAGCGCGCCATGCACCAGCGCCTCTTTCAGCGACTTATAGGAATCTTCATACTCCACATACTTCCCGATGATCCCGATATTCACCGTGTCCTTCGGGTTATAGACGCGGTGGACCAGGTC
The DNA here is from genome assembly GCA_046714215.1 of Terriglobales bacterium. Lineage (GTDB taxonomy): Bacteria > Acidobacteriota > Terriglobia > Terriglobales > Acidobacteriaceae > DATLCI01. The sequence continues at coordinate 2,075 of JBKKBM010000221.1, forward strand.
TTCCCACGCTGCGAGGTCGCGGTCTTTGGTCGTGCCTTCCATGCGCAGGTATTTCAGTGCGAGGGTATCCACATTCTCTTTCGCGAAGACCAGCGGCACCTCGTAGATGCTGGCCACATCTTTGGCGGTGATCACGGCGTCTTCTTCCACGTTGCAGAAGAGCGCGATCTTCGACTTCATGTCTTTGGAGAGGAAACGATCGGTGCGGCAGAGCAGGATGTCCGGCTGAATCCCGATGCTGAGTAACTCTTTCACCGAGTGCTGCGTAGGTTTGGTCTTCAATTCGCCGGCGGCCCCGATCCACGGCACCAGCGTCACGTGGACGAACACCGTGTTGTCGCGCCCTAACTCCTGGCGCATCTGGCGGATGGCTTCGAGGAAGGGAAGCGATTCGATGTCGCCCACCGTCCCGCCGATCTCGACAATGGTGACGTCGACCTCTTGGGCAATCTTCTTCATCGCCGCTTTAATCTCGTTGGTCACGGGCGGGATCACCTGGACGGTCTTGCCCAGGTAGTCGCCGCGCCGCTCCTTGGTGATGATCTGCTCGTAGTTCCGGCCGGTGGTCCAGTTGTTATCGCGGCTGAGCTTGGCGTGGGTGAAGCGTTCGTAATGGCCGAGGTCGAGATCGGTTTCCGCGCCGTCGTCGGTCACAAAGACCTCGCCATGCTGGAAGGGCGACATCGTTCCCGGATCCACGTTGAGATACGGATCGAACTTCATGATGTTGACCTTCAGCCCGCGGCTCTCCAGCAGGCACCCGATCGAAGCCGCAGCCAGACCCTTGCCCAGTGAAGACACAACGCCACCCGTCACGAAAATATATTTCGCCGACATCGGTACCTCTTCTTAGATTGTGTGTTGGAATTGTGCGTAGAGCCGCAGTAGGGGTGCACAATCAATTATGGCAGAATTCCCGCTGGATGCAACTTCCATTCGCAAGAAAATCTACCGAAAATCTGCCGGAAAATTACGGTTTGGCATCTAACATAGGGCACATACAACTATCCCATGAAGACGCTTCTCCATCTGGTGCTGGCCGTCGCTTTTCTGATCCCGGCCCTGACGGTCTCACCGGCCTTTGCCCAGGCCCGCTCTAAACGTCTGATTCTTAAGGACGGTTCCTACCAGGCGGCCACCAAGTGGGAGGTCAAGGCAGACCGCGTCCGCTACTTCAGCGCGGAGCGATATATGTGGGAAGAGCTGCCCAACTCCATGGTTGACTGGGCCGCCACCACCAGATTCGAGCAGGACTTGGCCGCCGGTCGGGTGAAGAATGAGGATCAGGAGCCGCCGGACCCATCGCTCGACGCCCCCGAGCCTGAACCGCCGACCGTCGCCCCCGGCCTGCAGTTGCCCGACTCCAGTGGCATCTATCTGCTGGATCAGTTTCAAGGACAGCCGCGCCTGGTGGAAGTCGTGCAGAACGGCAGCGAAGTCAACCAGCAGCGCGCCAAGAATATTCTGCGGTCGGTCATTAATCCTATCCCCAGCGGCCCTACGCAGACGGTGGAACTCAGAGGCGTGAAGGCGACGGTGCAATCGCACACGTTGCACCCGGAGTTCTACATCAACGTGAATTTCGATGCGCATGACGACAACTCCCCCGCTCCCCCGCTGCCCGCAGGGTTCGAGCGATTTCGCATCGTCCGTTTGGAGAAAAAAGATAAAGACAAGCTGCGCATCGTCAGCAACCTGAAGATCTCGCTGCTGGGCAAAGTGAAGGAGCGGCGTGACGTGGTCGCGACTAAGTCTGAGCAACTTACGAAAGACTGGATCAAGATTACCGCGCTTGAACCGCTGCTGCCAGGTGAGTACGCGGTGGTGGAACTGCTGAGCGACCAGCAGATGAATCTCTACGTATGGGATTTTGGCGTTGACCCGAAAGCGCCCGCCAACCGGCAGACCTGGTCGCCGCGCACCGTGCAAAAAACGGAGACCGGGACCAACGAGTCGCCTATCCTAAATCCCCGCAAAAAATAGGTTGAGGGTTCCTGGCGAAAAACCTTACTGCAGTAGGCCTTCGGGAGTGAAGGTCAAAGTCCGGGTCTTCGGATCCGCGGGAAATTGCGGCAGCACCTGGCCGTTATAGGAGATCTCTACGCCCGCCGCATTCCCCAGTGTCAGCACCATCTGCTTGGTCGCGCGGAAGGAGCGGCTGGTACTCGGCGCGAGCTCTCCTTGCATCAGCAGCTTGCCATCGTCCCCTGTAATCTTGATCCAGGAACGCTCCCGCGCATGGATCTGGAGCCGGAAGACCCCCGCCACCGGGGACGAGCCCGCGTCATCCGTTGAGGGCGCGGGAGACGATGGAGTCTCGGTCCTCGTGATGGCCGGCGTAACGGCCACTTCTGGATTCTTCACGGTTGACGCGGCCGCAGTCTTTGGCGCCGCCGTCTCAGAAACCTGCTGGGTTACAACACTGGGGGGTGCTGAAACTCCGGGCGCCAGCCCCGACGATTTGCCCGGCCAAAACTTCCAGCCCAGCACGCCCACGCCCACTAGCACCACGATGATCACGGCTGCGCGCATGAACCCGGCGGCTTGATCTGGCTGCGGAGTGGCTTCGGTGTAAGTCGAAGCTTCCACGCGGGACAGAACGTCGCACTGAGGTAACCCATTACTGGCCAATCCATTGCTGCCGTTGGTCGCGTGGCGCTGCTGTTTTTCCAGGAACGCGGCTTGAAAGTCGATGACGGCCTGTTCCTCGTCGATGCCGAGGAATTTGGCATAGGCGCGGACGAATCCTTTATTGAAGATGCCGCCGGGAAGCTTGTCGAAGTCTTCCTCTTCCAGCGCGCGCAACATCCGGCAGCCGATCTTGGTGGATTCAGCGATCTCCTCAAGGGAAATACTGCGCATCTCGCGCTCGCGCTGCATCCTTTCGCCAAAGCCGCCCATACTTCGCGCCTCTTGATATTCGCCAGGCCATAGGGAGGCCTGCATCGTCTGTGGATTCATTGCGTCAGTCTGTGGAAAAACGGTGGAAAGCGGAAATCATAGGTTGGAAGGTTGCTACTGTCAAACCCAAAGTCCCCGTAACTCAAAGGTAAACAAAGAGTAAACAGGGGGAGGAGGGGAACGCTGCTACCGTATTCCCGTTACCTAAAGACTCAAAGATTTGGAGTTGCCGGAAGCCTGCGCATATAATGGCGCATCTCCGGGGTCGCCGGATCGGGTCCTTACATGAATGAGTTTGCCTCCACTGGCAGGAAGCGTCACCTTGAAGAGTTGAGCATCTTCCACGATGTGGCCAAAGCGCTCACATCGTCGCTCGACTTGGACGCCGTCCTGCAAACGGTGATGGACAATATCGCGAAGTTCTTCAAGCCAGATACCTGGTCCCTGCTGCTGGTGGATGAGCAGAAGGAAGAGTTGTACTTCGCCATCGCCGTGGGCCCGGCCGCCGATACGCTCAAGACCTTGCGCTTGAAAGTCGGCGAAGGCATCGCCGGATGGGTGGCCAAGCATGGCGAATCGCTCATCGTACCGGATGTCTACACCGACCCCCGCTTTGCCAAGCGCATCGACGAGATGACCAAGTG
>JBKKBM010000222.1:0-22196 GCA_046714215.1 Terriglobales bacterium
CGCCAATCGCGCCCCAATGTCAACGCAACTTAGCTCACCCCACTGGGTTCACAACCATACTCTCCACGATTGTGAGTGATGGATGGGACTCCGCGGCGGCCCGGTTTTTCGGGCCGCCATTTTTTGTGCCGTGTAATCGAAGACAGCGCTTAGAATCGGAGGCGATGTCCACGCCTCCGCGAGTCCCCGGTCCCCTCTACAAGCCCTATGAAAAGCTGGTGAAGATCAGCGTCATGGGTAAGGAATTTGAAGTGCCGGAAGGGAACATCCTGCTGCGGGCATTCCAGTTCCTTGCCCCGGATACCGTACCCTATGGCCGGTTCTGCTGGAATGAGGAGTGCCAATACTGCCGGGTGGAATGTGACGAGGGCGAAGGATCAAAGCTACGGAAGGCGCTGGCCTGCAAGTTGATCGTGAAAGACGGCATGCGTATCACGGAAGCGGCGCAGGAGATCCGATACGTGCTGCGCCCGCTGCAGATCACGCCGCCGGTGGGACCTCAGAAAGACTAATTACTCGTCCGGCGGCTCGGAGAAGGTTTAGCGGCCGTTGGTGCGGCCCCCAGCCTCTTCAAACGTTCACGCGCCTGGGTTGCTTCAATGGTGCGGGGATAGCGCCCCACCAGGCTGCGCAACTCGCGCATGCCGGCATCCCGCTGGCCGATCTCAAGCAAGGCATATCCCTTTTTCAACTGCGCGGCGGCCGCCTTGTTGCCTCCGGGAAACTGCTCCAGCACCTTGTCATACTCCTGCACCGCCCGGCCGAAGTCGCCCTGGCGATAGAAGATGTCGGCGATATAGAACTGGGCGTTTCCGGCCAGTTCCGTGGTGCTGTAAAACTTCATGTAGTCCCCGAACTGCTGCTGCGCCAATTCATATTTGGCCGCATTGTAATCGCGCAAGGCGTTGTTGTAGAGGACGTCGGCCGGAGGTGCCTGGCCCTGCGGCGCGCCGCCCCCGGCGCCCATCGCCGGAGCCGCCATGTTCTGTTGCGCGGCCTGCATGTCTTCCAACTGCTTGCTCACCTTGGCCACGCGCGTCTTCAACTCGTCCACGCTGTCCTGCAAAGATTGCATCTGCGTGGAAAGCTGGTCCACCTTGCCGCCGGAGTCAGTGATCTGGGTCTTAACGCCCTTATCGAATGCCGCCAGGCTGTTATTCAGGCGGTTCACGCTGTCGGTGGATTGCTCTACCAGATTGCGCATTACGCCCATGCGCTCGTCGAACGACTGCTGCATGCGGGCCATCTGGTCCTGCAAGGCCTGGACCTGGGTCTGGAGCTGGATGAGTTGCTCCTTGGTGCCGGCCGAAGCGGGCAAGCTAGCCACCAACAGGAGAGCTAAGGTGAGAATGGGTAACGCGATTCGGTATTTCATAGGCTTATAGATTTAGATGCTCCCATCCCGCCGCGATAAGCATAAAAATCGAGCGGGGACTAAGTGGGGAGGCGGAACCCCTCCGCCTCCAACCCCAATTTACTGCTGACCGGATTTACTTGCCGGTGAGGACGAAGTGTCCGCGGCGGTTCTGTTGCCAGCAAGATTCAGTCGCTTCGGTGCAAGCCGGCTTCTCTTTGCCAAAGCTGGTGATGTTGACGCGCGAGGCATTCACGCCCGCGGCCACCAGCGCGTTCTTGACCGCGCGGGCGCGTTCATCGCCCAGTGCCAGGTTGTATTCGGTAGAGCCGCGCTCATCGCAATGGCCTTCGATCAAGACCTTGAACGCGGGTTTCTGCGCCAGTGCCTGGGCGCTGGCGTTGATGGCCTGCTGTGCATCGGGACGGATCGCGGCAGAGTCGTAGTCAAAATAGACATCTCGCACATTGGTTGAGAACCACTGCTCGTCCGTCTGCGACACAGGCTGCTCGGTGACGGGCGGTGGTGCCGCCGCAGTCACGGTGACGCGCGCGGTGGCGTCCTGGGACCCTCCCGGCCCCTTGGCTACCAGCCGATAGCTGGTGGACTGCTCCGGGGTGACCATCTGTGAGCCGTTGGCCTGCACTGGGCCAATGCCTTCGATGGAGACCTCAGTCGCGTTGTCCGTGCGCCAGGTGAGTTGGGTCTGCTGCCCCTTCTCCACGTTGTTCGGGTTGGCGCTGATAGAAGCCGTGGGCGCCGGAGGCGGTGGCGGCGGCGCTTGCGGAGGCGGTGTTGCCTTCTTCGCGCAGCCGGTAATAGCCATCATGGCCATGAGGAAAAGTGCTGGGAGTTGCAGTCTTCGGATAGTTCTCTTCACCTCGTCCTCCAGATCAAACAGTAACTTTATCTTACAAGTTTTTTCCGGGCCGTGCAGCCCGCCTACTTAAAGCTCCAATTAGGCTGCTGGTTTTTCCCCGCATTAGTCAAACGGCGCGGCTGGGAACCATCCGCCAACATGCTCCAGATCTGGGTTGATCCCCCGCGGGTGGACTCAAAAACAATGTGCCGACCATCGGGCGCCCACGAAGGGTAATCGTTGCCCCCCGCGTTGTGCGTGAGTTGCACCCACTTCTTGCTGGCGACATCCATGATGTAGATGTCTTGCCCGCCGGGGGCGCCCGGACCATAGTTGCGGCGCCAGGCAAAAGTCAGGAACTGCCCGTTCGGCGACCACGAGGGCGAGACCGCGTAGCCGGTCTCGGTCACGCGCTGCAGGTTGGTGCCGTCGGCTTCCATGATGTAGATCTGGGGCAGACCGGTGCGTCCACTGACGAAGGCGATCTGCGAGCCGGTCTTCGGATTCCATACCGGCGAGACATCGGATCCATTGAATGCCGTGATGCGCTTAGGATTTACGCCGTAGGCGTCGGAGACAAAGATCTCCGGATCGCCGCGCATCGACGATGAAAAAGCGAGTTGCTTGCCGTCGGGCGACCAGGCGGGTGAGACATTCGTGCCGCCGAAGCGCGGGAAGGCCACCATGCGATTCAGCTCGAGCGAGAACATGGAGACGTCCGACGTGCCACGCACAAACGAAGTGAAGGCCACGCGGGTGCCATCGGGCGAGAGCCGCGGCGAAAGCGAGATAGAGCGCAACGTGGTGAGTTGACGCTGGCCGGCGCCGTCGTAATCCATCATCCAGACTTCTTTGGCCCCGCTACGGGTGCTGATGAAGACGATCTTGCTCTCCGCGATGCCGTTGATGCCGCCGCCCAGGCGAAAGATGATCTCGTTGGCAAAGCGGTGGGCGATCACGCGGGCGTTCTCCGGTGTAGCCGGCTCGCGGTACTGCTTGCCCAGCACCTGCGGTGATGCCGTGTTCTTTACGTCAAAGAGAAAGCCTTGCACCATGAGCATCTCGCCCTGCTTGCCCAGGTTGCCAAAGGCGACCATCGACGCGCTGGGCGGAGGATTGCCCCAGGCATCCAGGTTGATCTCCGGTGGTGTGCCCGGTGTCTGCAGGGGATAAAAGCTCTTCGAGACGACGTCAAAGATGCCCGCATAGCTGAGGTCATTGAACAGAGTCTCATTAAAAATGGTGAGCAGTTGCTGGTTGACGGGGTCGGCGGTGGCCGCCTTGAAGTCCGGGACTGCGATGCGGACCTTTTCTACACCCAAGCCAGTGCCGGTGCGGATCCAGTCCTCTTGGGCGACGGAGAAAGTGGAGAACAATAAAAAGAATGCTATGAGGAATTTATTAAACATGACTCTCCCTGTACGTTAATACTTCCGCCCACTACTTCTTGTAATCAAACCAGAATTCCACTGAGACCCGCGAACCGGGATAGTCCGGCGGCAAAGGCCCAAATGTGTCGATGCGCTGTAAGGCGCGTTTGGCTGACATATCGAGGCTCGGCACGCCGCTGCCCTGGCTGATCTGGATGTTGGCTGGCTCACCATTCCGTTGGATGTCAAAAGTGAGGTATACGCGGCTCGCGTTGGTGATGGATGGATCCACTTCATACTTCAGCCAGTTCTCCGAGACCTTGCGGCGGACCGCGTCCACATACCAAGAATAGCGACTGCCAAAGCTGCCAGCGGGGCCAAACGTCATGCCGCCGCTGCCGGTAGTGCTTTTGAACATGGTGTACGCGCCGCTCACCGGCCCCCCTTGGCCGAAGGGGACTTGGTTGGTGGGGGGCGGCGGAGGCTTGGGCTTCTCCTGCGTCGGCGTGCGCGGCAGTTTCTCCGGTTTCAGCTTGGTCTCTTTATCGGGGATGGGAATGGCTTCGGGTTCGGGGACTTTCTCCGCGGGAGTGGATTTTGCCAGTCCCTTCGATTCATTTGCGAGGACGTTTTCCTTTTCCGCATTGGTGGCGGGCAAAGGTACGGCGGAACTGACCAGGGTGGCGTTCATCGCGCTTTCGCCTGCGGTGTCTCCGCCCCAGCTTTCGCCGTGACCCGCGCCCAGCATGCCGGAGAGGACAGCCCCGAGGAAGAATGCGCCATGCAGGATGGCCGAGGCCGCGATTGGCCCCTTCCATGACTCCTGATAATCGAAGATGGTGGCGGCGGACACGGACTATTTCCTCTTGGTCTGCAGCGGTTCGGTGACGATGCTTACATTGGTAACGCCCGCCTGTTTCACCGCATCCATCACCGTGGCGAAGGCGCCGAAGGGAACGTTCTCATCGGAGCGCAGGTAGACCTGCATGCGCGCCGGGTCACGCAGCTTCTCCTTCAGCCGGGGGCCGATCTCGTTGATGTTGATGGGATCGTTGCCGAGATAGACCTTCTGCTGGCGGTCGATGGAGATGACCACCCGCTCTTCCGTGATTTCTTGCACAGTGCGCGTCTTGGGAACGGAGACTTCCACACCCGACTGCAGCACCGGTGCGGTGATCATGAAAATGATGAGGAGCACCAGGACAACGTCGACAAAAGGGGTAACGTTGATCTCGGACATCGAGGTCTGCGTCTGTCCGCGATTATTGGTGAAGGCCATTAGGGGAGCTCCTGCACCTCTGGTGCGGGGGAGCGCGCGGGCTCACGCTCCACCACGTTGATGAGTTCCAAGGAAAAATCATCCATGCGCGCGCCAAACTCCCGCATGGTCTGGATAAAGAGGTTGTAGAAGATGACCGCAGGAATGGCGGCAAAGAGCCCGGCAGCGGTGGTGACCAGCGCTTCGGAGATGCCGGGCGCCACCGCGCGCAGCGTCGCCGCGCCCGCGGTGCCGAGTCCATGGAAGGCGTCGATGATGCCCCACACCGTACCAAAAAGGCCGATGAACGGTGTGATGGCGCCGGTAGTCGCGAGCCAGGGCAGCCGGCTCTCGAGGCGCGTCAGCTCTTCGGACGAAGCGATTTGCATCGCCCGCTGGATGGAGTTGACGTTGCGCGGGATCCCGCCCTGGCGGCGGATCTCCTCGAACGCGCCGTCGAACACGGCGACCAGCGGGCTGGGACGGAATTGCTCAGAGACCGCCGCCACGTCCTGCAGCCGCTTGGACTTGCGGAAGGCACGCAGGAAGCGTCCGCTTTGCGCGCGGGCGCGATTCACCGCCCGCCACTTCGACAAGATGATCGACCAGGAGAGGATGCTGAACGCGAGCAGGATAACGAGGACGCCCTTGGCGACCGGGCCACTCTGGGAAATGAGATTTACGATTTCTTCGCCAATATAGAACGCGGGGAGCAAGGGGAGAAAGGTTGCTGGCATCCTGTCTAGTTTACAAAATCAATCGGGCTTTGTCCGGTCTGCGCAGGATTAATTTGCCGCGATACGCTTCGTAAGCACTGTGCTATTCTGCGCTCATCCTCAATTTTCCTAGGAAGCGCTCCAGTGCTGCGCAAATTATGGGTCGAGAACTACGCGGTCATAGACAACGTGGCAGTGGAATTCGGCCCCGGCCTGAACCTGTTGACGGGTGAAACGGGCGCGGGAAAATCCATCCTCATTGATGCGCTCGCCTTGCTGTTAGGCGACAAGGCGTCCGCCGATATGATCCGCCACGGCTGCGAGCGGGCCGTAGTGACCTGCGTCTTTGACATGGATGGAGACACGGGAGTCGGCAAAGGGGGCGCCGGTGCCTTTCGACGCATCGCCGAGACGCTCGATGCCAATGGCATCGACCTCGATGACAGTGGACTCATCCTGCGGCGGGAGATCGCGGCCAGCGGCAAAGCCCGGGTCTTCATCAACAATCAGCCGGCGACGGTGGGCGTCCTGAAGCAGTTGGCGCCGGATTTGGCAAACATCCACGCTCAGAACGAGAGCATCATGGCCTTTGACGCGGCCGCCCGTCTGCAGATCCTCGACAGCTTCGCTGGGGTAAGCACCGATGACATCGCGGCGACGCATGCGCGGGTGCAATCGATCCGCCACCAGTTGCAAGAACTGGAGCGCGGTGAGCAGGACCGCCTGCGCCTGGTGGACCTGTGGAGCTTCCAGAAGAAAGAAATAAAAGATAGCCGCCTGCATGTGGGTGAAGACGACAAGCTTGAGACCGAGAAGCGCGTGCTGGCGAACTCGGAGAAGCTCTACGCCGCCGCCATGGGAGCTTACGGCTCCCTGTACGACGACTCTACCTCCGCCGCCAGTCTGCTGCGTAATGCGGAGAAGCAGTTAGAGGAGCTCGCGCGCTTTGATCCGCAATTCCACGAAGGCTTAAGTCTGTTGCAATCGGCGCGCGCCGGCGTGGAAGAGGTCAGCACCTCCGTCCGCGATTATGCCGAAGGGATTAATGCTTCGCCGGAGCGGCTCGCCGACATCGAAGATCGGCTCGCCCTTCTCGACCGGCTGAAGCGCAAATATGGTCAAACTCTCGCCGAGGTCATCGCTTACGGCGTGGAAGTCGCGCAGAAGCTGGAGGAAGTGGAGGACCGTGACGAAGTCCTGGAGCGATTGCAGAAAGAATCAGAGGTGGCGAAGGCGGATTATCTGACGAAGGCGCGGGTACTTTCCAAGAAGCGCAGAGAGGCAGCCAAGAAGCTGCAAGGGCAGGTGGAGGCTGAGATCAATGACCTCGCGATGAAAGCGCGCTTCCAGATCGACGTGGCCGGCACCGAGCAGGAGAGTGATTGGCACGCCACGGGATTCGATTCCGTGGTCTACCTGATCGCGACCAATGCGGGTGAGCCGCTGAAGCCGGTGGAGCAGATCGCCTCCGGCGGTGAACTCTCCCGTGTGATGTTGGCGCTCAAGAGCGTGGCTATGGCCGCAGTGCCATCATCCAATGGACGCGGCGGGGCACGCCGACAGCGCACGCTGGTGTTCGATGAGATTGATACCGGCATCGGCGGACGGGCGGCCGAGGCGGTAGGGAAGAAGTTGAAGTCGCTGGCTCGGGCCAACCAGGTCATTTGCATCACCCACTTGCCGCAGATCGCTTCGTTTGCGGACCAGCACTACCTCATCGCGAAGAAAGAAAGCGGTGGCCAGACGCGAACATCTATCCGCCCACTGACGGGCGAGGAGCGTACGGAAGAGATTGCGCGCATGTTGAGTGGGGCCAAGCTGACGGATACTTCACTGAAACATGCCGAGCAGATGCTGAAAGCCAGCTCGCGCGCCTAATTTTTTCGCTGTACGAGAAAATGGGCCAAGTCTTTCAACGTCGCGGCCCGCTCCCCAAAACCTTCCAAAGCGGCGCAACCGCTCTCAATGAGCGCATCCGCTTGCTTGAGTGACTGGTCCACGCCGAACAGCGCGGGGTAAGTCGCCTTGTCCGAAGCGGTATCTTTACCGGCAGTCTTGCCCAATTGCGCGGACGACTGGGTCACGTCCAATACGTCGTCGACGATCTGGAAGGCGAGGCCAATGGCGCGTCCGAATTCGCGGAGGTTCGCGAGTTGCTCCGCGGAGCCTTCGGCGTAGATGCCGCCGCTGACCACACTCGCAGTGATAAGCGCGCCCGTCTTGGAGCGGTGGATATATTCCAGCACGGTAGCGTCGGGTTTCGCGTGCTCAGATTCCAGGTCGACTACTTGCCCGCCGATCATCCCGGCGATGGTTCCGGTGCCAACCGTGATCTCCTCGATGATCTTCGCCTTTGCTTCCGCCGAACATTGCAGCCGCGCCAGCACCTGATAGGCGAGGGTCTGCAGCGCATCGCCGGCCAGGATGGCGGTGGCTTCACCGAAGGCGACGTGACATGTAGGACGTCCGCGGCGCAGGTCATCGTTATCAAGAGCGGGCAGATCGTCATGCACCAGGGAATAGGTGTGGATCATCTCCAGCGCGGCGCCCAGTTCCTCTACGCCCGGAGGAAGCTCACCGGTTGCCGCCGTCATGCGCGCGGCTTCCATGCACAGAATGGGCCGGATGCGCTTTCCTCCGGCAAACACGCTGTGGCGCATGGCCTGGTGGATGGAGATGGGGTAGGCATCGTCGGCGGGCAGCAGCCGTTGCAAGGCTCGGTCAATGACGGCGCAACCGGACTCGAGGGTATTTTTCAGCATATGGGGAACAGCCGAGTATATAACTCAGCGCGGCTTCTTCTCCCCGAGTTCGAACGGCTCAGCCTGTACCTTGCCGTTCTGCTTGAGCAGTATCTCCACTTTGCCTTCGGCAGCTTCCAGTTCGCCGCGACAAGCCTGTGAAAGTTTCATACCCTCTTCAAAGAGCGCGAGTGATTGCTCGAGTGGGATGTCACCCTTCTCCAGTTGGTCGACGATCTGCTCCAGGCGCTGGAGACATTCCTCGAACTTGGGCACGGCGCCGTCGGTGGGCTTGGGCTTCATGATGGTCACACCTTGGCGCTGGCCGATGAACCCAGCGCTTCCAGAACATCTACCGCGGAAGTATACCGTCCCATCGGCGCGCTGACCTGCGCGCCCTGCACCATACTACGGACGGCGAGCAGCATCTCGCGGGCGATCAGCACGCCTTCAGCGCGGGCCGCCTCCGCAGTCTTGGTGGCGCCCATGCGCTCGATGATCGCGTCCGGCACGGAGACGCGCAACTCATTCTTCATGAACTCCGCATTACGCACGCTGGTCAGCGGCCAGATGCCGGCCACCACCGGGATGCGGCAGTGTTCGATGCGTTTGAGGAACTGCTCCAGCAAGTCCAGGTCGAAGACCGGCTGCGTGATCACGAACTCCGCGCCGGCTTCTACTTTGTATTCAAAGCGACGGATCTCTTCGTCGATGTCCGGCGCGCCCGGGTTCGCGCCCACCGAGATGGTGAAGCCCGTCGACGCGCCCACGGCGTTATTGCCGATATCGAGTCCGCGGTTCAGATTGGCCGCAATGTTCACTAGCCCTATGGAGTCCACGTCAAACACCGCGGTCGCGTCCGGATAGTTGCCCATCTTCGGCGGATCCCCGGTGATGCACAGCACGTTACGCAGGCCGATAGCGGATATGCCCAGCAGATCGCTCTGGATGCCCAGCACGTTGCGGTCGCGGCAAGTGTAATGCAGCACCGTCTCAATACCGGTCTGCTGCTGTACCAGCACGCACAGCATCACGTTGCTCATGCGCGCGGAGGCGCGCGGCGAATCGGGAATATTGATGGCATCCACGCCCACGGATTTAAGGAACTCCGCACCCGCGATCTCCTTGGTAGGATCGATACCCTTGGGCGGAACAATCTCCACCATGGTGGCGAATTCGCCGTGCGCGATCTTGGCGCCCAGCTTGGAGCGCGTCTCCAACGGAGGAACGGGAACTTCTGACTCCATCTTCTTGGCGACCACCGGCGTGAATTTCACGGACTTGGCGCCGCTGGTACGCAGCGCGCCGCCCATCGCGTGGATGTGCTCGGGCGTAGTGCCGCAGCAGCCTCCCACCATCTGCACCCCCGCCGCGAGGAACTTTCGCGCATAGCTGGCCATGTATTCGGGCGAGCACAGATAGATGTTGCGGCCTTCGACCGAGCGAGGCATGCCGGCGTTGGGCTGCGCGGCGATAGGCCGCTGCGTGACCGCGCGCACCCGTTCGATGGCTTCCAGCATGGCCACCGGGCCCACGCTGCAATTGCAGCCGATCACGTCCGCGCCCCAGTCAGTAAGCTTCTGCGCGAAGGTCTCCGGACTGGCGCCGTCCAAGCAATTGCCATCTTCATCGATGGTCACCTGCGCGATGACGGGTACATTCGCATCCACTTCACGGCACGCGAGAATCGCCTGGCGGATCTCGTCGAGGTAGCCGAAAGTCTCCAGCAGGAAGACATCTACACCGCCTTCGAGCAGGGCTTGGGCCTGTTTCTTGAATGCCAGGCGGGCCTCTTCGCGCGCGGTCTTGCCTAGAGGCTCGATGCGTACGCCGATGGGCCCGATCGAGCCCGCCACGAACGCCTCTGACTTTTTGCGGATGACCGCATCGCGGGCCAGCTTGGCCCCTTGCAGGTTGATCTCGCGGACCTTCTCTACCAGTCCATGCCGGGCCAGGCGGAAGCTGTTCGCGCCAAAAGTATTGGTCTCGATGAGTTCCGCCCCCGCGTCCAGGTAGTCGCGGTGAATGTCGCGGATGAGATCCGGCTGCGAGAGGTTCAGCTCGTCATAGCAACGGTTGATGAAGATGCCCTGCTCATAGAGCAAGGTCCCCATGGCCCCGTCGCATAGCAGGGGGCCCTTCTGCAGCCGTTTTAGGAAGTTGGAAGCCACGTGTGTCTTTCAGAATACAAGAACCTGCGGCAGGCCGCCAGCGCGAGGCGCGGGCTGCTCTGCTATAATTTTTTCTTTAGCCTGACTACAAAATCTTGTCCTGCCCGCGCGGCTGCCGCGTTAAAAGGGAGTTTCCACGCTTGAAAAAAGCGGTCATTCTTAATGCAATCATCTTTGCCTGCCTCATGCTTTCCGCCTGCGGCGGCAGCAGCCCCAGAGCAGAGCAGCCAGCTGAGATTTCGGTCAGTAAGATCGCCAAGCGGGTTTTGCTGCTGAACCAATTTGCCGGCAAGATCCAGATCATCGATGCTGCTACCGACACGCCCAGCGCCTTTTTTATTCCCGATTCACTCTCCGTGTTTTCGCGCGGAGAATTCTTGCTGCGCGCGGGCACCAAGACCTTGCTCCTTGATTCGGGCCCCAACGTCTTATATGTGATCGATAGCGCCATTGAGGGCATCTCCAGCTCCTTCCCCCTCGATGGTCCGGCAGAGAGCGTGGCGGTGACCGGGGATGGGAACACTGCGTATATCGCCATTCCCAGCCTGGGGCGCATCCAGATCGCGGACCTCGCGGGGAATAAATTCCTCAGCCCCATCAACGGCGTGCCCGGCGTGCGCCGGCTGGTAGTGACCAAAAACGGCGCCAAACTACTGGCTTTCGCCAACGATGTGAACACCATGGTCGTGATCAACATCGCGGACAAGACCGGCGCGAACGCTCCTATCGGCGGATTTGACCGGCCCTATACCGCCGTCATCAGCAGCGATGACTCCAAGGCATTCATCCTGAGTTGCGGTGGGGAATGTGGCGGCGCCGCGGCTAAAGTCACGGTGCTTGACCTCAGCAATAATGCGATCGGCTCCAGTGTTTTCGTGGGCGGGGCCACCGTAGGCTTGCTGGAAGGCACTAACCTTTACGTAGCCGGATCACCGGCTACCAGCACCTCCACCACCAATGGAGGCACCTTCAACATTGTGAGCGTCAGCAACGCCGCGGCCTTGACGGCATCGGCCAATATCGCTATCAGTGACGGGTTACATCACACCATCGTTCCGGTGAGCAGCAGTAAACTCTATATCGGAGCCACGCGATGCACCATCGTGAACAGCGGCGGCGTGAGTAAAGGCTGCCTCTCGATTGTCAGCGGCACTTCTGCGGTGATCGGCGCCGCCCGCGGCGAAGTCACTAGCATTGCCGCCATCAAGAACCGCACCGTCGCCTATGTGACCCAGGGCGGCGACCTCGACATCTATGACACCACCAGTGACGCGCTGCAGACCAAGCAGATCGACATCACCGGACGGGTGGTAGACGCGAAAGAGATCGATTAAGGGTAATAGGGATCCACAGCCCTGCCTTGCGGCAGGGCTTTTTCATGGTGAGAACTACGGCTGCAACGTAAGTTTATGCCGTGCCGCCGCGTTGATCGCGGCGTCTGAGAACGCCAGCGGGAAACTCTTGCCGGAATACCAAGCCGGAAACTGGTCCTGATAGTAGCGGCTGAAGATTTGCCCGGATTGACCCACCACGATGTTCAAGTTGGACCCGTCCAGATTGCTGAGGTCGTAGGTGGCGCGTTGCGAGGCGCCAAAGCCACGACCCGCAGCCTTCACCGTGAGCGAACTACCCGCTTGGGGATGGGTTCCCGGGCCGGCGAGGGAGCGCAGCACCGGCACCGTGCCGAACAGCGGATGCTCGATCTGCACCGGATACGCCTGGCCATACTTCCACGCCGAGAGGTCTTTGGGCGCTTCCTTGTCGTCGACTGCGGCCTGCACCGCCGCCGCCATCAGAGCGTCGTAGTCAGCAAAAGTCTTAGGCAGCCAGCGCTGCGGACGCGTGGTGATGATCTTTTCCAGTGCGACACTCGAGCCGAACCACGAGTATTTGTCCCACTTGTTTCCTAAGTGGGGTTCCAGTAACAGCCGCCAGAGTTGCCGACGAGACTTCACCGCGATGGTCGCGGCGGCAGAATCAATCTCCATCTTGCCGCCGAACGTCCGCATCAGATCCGCCGCCTTGCGCAGGCGTTCACCGGCGTTCTTTTGCCGGTCGATGGCATAGACGAAGCGTTGCGTCGCCACGCGGTCGAGTTCGGAATGGATGTCCATTTGCAAAGCGAGCATGTCTGCAGGCGAAAATTTCTTGCCCGCTTCCAGCACTTTATAAATGCGCTCCGTGCGGAACGGCGGCCCCCATTGATTGGCGATCAGATGGGGATACCCGTTAGGCGTGATGCGCCCATTGGCGGTGGCCAGGATCCCGGAAGCAGGGTTGTAGACGCTGGGCAGTTGATCGAAGGGAATGTAGCCCGTCCATTCGTACTCGTTGGTGTTTCCCGGGACGGGAAGAAGCCCGTCGCCTTTATTTCGTACCGGCACAAAGCCCGCGGTCTGATATCCGATATTGCCGTCAACGTCGCCATAGACAACGTTTTGCGGTGCACCGCCAAAAGTTGAGAGCGCCGCGCGGAACTGCTCCCAATTCTGCGCCTGTCCCATCGCATGAAAGCGGAAGGTAAGGACCTTGGGGTCGTAGATGGTCCACCGGAGCGCCACGCGGCGGGCAGCACCATTCGCAGTGACGATTGGCCCGTGGCGGGTGAGGATGACGTCAATCGGGACAGCTGCCTCACCTTTTACCTTGATCGACTCGCGCCGCACCTCGGGCCTTTGCCAACCGGTGGGCGTCTCATACTCGCCGGCCACATTGAAGTTCTCCACGTAAAGGTCCTGCACATCCGGACCGACGTTGGTGAATCCCCACGCAATCCGCTCATTATGTCCGGCGATCACGAAGGGAAGTCCCGGGAATGAGACTCCCGCCACTTTGTATCCGGGCGCCTGCAGGTGAACTTCATACCAGACGTTGGGTATAGAGTGCCCGAGATGCATATCGTTGGCGACCAGCGGCTTGCCCGTAGTGGTATGCGCGCCGGAGACTACCCAGTTGTTCGATCCGGGAACGCATGCTTCACACAAACTGCTCGGGCTGACTCTGGCGGGCCAATCGAGCAAGCCGTGGCCGTCGTCATCGGGACCGGGGGCGCCTTCGGGCGGCGCGTCGGGAAGGTGCTGCTCTTGGCGGGGAAGCGGCGAGGGTGGACGATCGCGCCAGGAAGAATTCGGGTAGAGGTCGGCGACGATCTCCGCGGGCAGATCTTTGATGAGCGCTTCACGCTCCAGTTCCAGCGGATATTGCGTGTTAAGGTTGCCCGAGATGTTGATTCCAACCATCATCGAATCAACGGCGGTCCACGGCGTAGGTTTGTATCCGAGTACGCGGAATTCAATCGGCAGATTCTCCATCTGGCGTTCGATGAGAGCGTTCACGCCCTTGACATAAGCGTCCATTTGCGCGCGCTCTTCCGCAGAGAGTTGTGCAATGGCCCGCTCCGCGGTGGCCGTAAGGTTGAGCAGGCGCTGCCGCTTATCGGTGGCCAACGTGCGCGTGCCCAGAATCTCAGAGAGTTGACCGCGGCCGAAGCGCCGCGACGTGTCCATCTGCCAGAGGCGGTCTTGCGCAGTGACAAAGCCCTGGGCAAAGAGCGCGTCGGCTAAAGTGGTCGCAGCGATATGCGGTACACCCTGCGCGTCGCGCGTCACGGTCACTGGAGCAGAAAGGCCAGCCAGAGTGATGCTGCCATCCAGTTGCGGCAAGGAAGCCGTGGCTGCGTAGTAGAACCATCCGCCCGCGCCAGCCGCCAGCAGGACGACCGCCAGCAGCAGGTAAGTGAGAGTGCGGCGGATGATACGAATGATGTGCCCATAGTTGCGGGTAGTCCGGGGTGGCGGGGCAAGGGAAGCAGTGGCCATGATGCAAGGATTCTACGGTGACAACGCTATTTTTGACATCAGTAGAAAAACGTAATCACTTCGCGTAAAGCCGATTAGAATAGAAACAACCTTGACCGAAACAATTCAACCTAAGCCCGAGGAGCAACCTCGTTCGGTGGCGTCGTCCGACCGGCGCGCGCCAGATTCTCGGGACCCCAACGACAGCGGCATCTTCCGCTGGTATGAAGACCTGATGGACCGCATCCTGCCCAAAAAGGAAAAAGCGGAGCCCCCTGAGTAGGCGGCCCCGCAGATTTATTTATGCGCCCGCTAGTTCTTCGCGAAGCCGCGCACCAACTCTACCAGACTTCTTACCGCGATTCCGGATGGCCCTTTAGCGATCCAGGGCTTGTTCTCTTCCATCCAGGCCACGCCGGCGATGTCGAGGTGGATCCAAGGTTTGTCGTCGACGAATTCCTGCAGGAACTTGGCTGCCGTGATGGCGCCGCCCCAACGTCCGCCGGAGTTGACGATGTCCGCGATGCCGGACTTGATCATCTCGCGATATTCGTCGTCGAGCGGTAGTCTCCAGAACTTTTCTCCGGCCGCTTCCTGCGCCGCGTGAAAGCGGTTATAGAGTTCGTCATCATTGGCAAAGATGCCCGCATTGATCATGCCCAGCGCCACCACGCAGGCGCCTGTAAGCGTAGCGGCGTCTACCAGGTGGGTGCACCCAAGTTCGCGGGCGTAGCAGAGGCCGTCCGCCAGCACCAACCGGCCTTCGGCATCAGTATTGATGATCTCGATAGCCTTGCCGTTCATGGCGAACTGGACGTCGCCCGGTTTCTGCGCCGTGCCGGAGGGCATATTTTCCGCCGCGCACACGATGCCGATTACCCGCACGTTCGGCTTAAGCTGCGCGATGGCGCGCATCGCTCCGATCATGGCCGCGCCTCCGGCCATGTCATATTTCATCTTCTCCATGCCGTCGGCAGGCTTGATGGAAATACCGCCGGTGTCAAAGGTGATCCCTTTGCCCACCAGGCCGAGCACCGGCTGCGCAGGCGCGCCGGAAGGTTCATAGCGCATGATGATGAGCGCGGGCGGCTCCGCTGAGCCCTGCGAGACGCTCCAGAATGAGCCCATCTTTAATTCGAGAAGTTTCTCCTTCCCGTAGACTTCGCAATCCAAGCCATTCGCTGCGCACATCTTCTTCGCGCGCTCACCCAGGATGGTAGGCGTCATTTTGTTGCCGGGCTCGTTCACCAGGTCGCGCGTGAAGTTCTGGCTCTCCCCCACGATGCGCCCCAGCTCCATCGCCGCGTCCAGGCTCTTCTTGTCCGCGGCCGCGGGCGCTACCAACGTCAGCTCGTCGATGCGCTGGTCCTTGCGATCGCTCTGGTAGTAATTAGGGTCGAAGTCGCCGACGTAGCCACCCTCCACCAGCGCGCGCACCGCCGCATCCGCAGCGAGTGCGGTCGCCTCCGGAACCGCGATGGCCAGTGACTTGATGTCTTTCGACTTCACAAAGCGCACCGCGGCCCCGCCGATCTTGCGCGCATCATCGGCCGAGAACTTGGCCGCCTTACCGCCGCCGATGAGGAGCAGTCGTTTGGCCTTGAGCCCCTTAGGCGCGTGGATGAGAGTGGTCTCGAGCGCTTTGGCGGTCACATCGCCGGAGGCGAGGACGTCCGCCACCGCCTCCGCTAGGGCCTTATCGGCTGCAGAGGCGACTTTCGGTTGCGTCTTTGCGTCTTTGTTTTTGTCAGTGTTGTGGTCGAGAACGACGACGGCTAGACATTCAGCCGAGGCTTCAGCGATAGAGGTAAAATTCAGTTTGGTCTTCATAATTTTGTTTAGTCCCGATTCCTGCGGGCCCTGATCGCCTGGCGGGCTTCCGCCTCATCCGTGCGGCGACGCTCCGTCTCGCGCTTGTCCCAAAGTTGCTTGCCTTTGGCTACGGCAATCTCGCATTTCACCCGGCCCCGCTTGAAGTAAAGTCTGGTCGGGATCAGCGTGAGCCCTTTTTGCTGGATCTTGGCCGCGAGCTTGTTCAATTCATCGCGATGGACCAGTAGTTTCCGCGTGCGCCGGGGCTCATGGTTGTGGATGTTGCCGTGATCGTACGGACCGATGGGCGCGTTCAGCAGCCAGAGTTGGTTGTCTTTCACCAAGGCGTAAGCGTCTTTCAGGTTCGCTTGTCCGCCGCGTACAGACTTCACCTCCGTGCCGCGCAATTCCACGCCTGCCTCCAGCTTGTCTGAGAGGAAGTAATTGTGGCTGGCCGCGCGATTGACCGAGGCGTCCCGTTCGCCCGCAGCGACGGGGTCGCGGTGCGGGTTCTTGGGCTTTTCCGGTTTAGTCTGGTGTACGTGCTGGCGGGTCATGAAAAGGGGCTGTTACCGGGGCCAGGGCGCTTACGAGTGCGGCCTGCCAAACGTCTAATCTACCATAGCGGCGGGCGTGGCCTGGCTGCCGCAGGTCTCTGCCAAACTGCTATAATCGGCGCAGCAGCGCAGAACTAAGTGCCTGCAACGGCACAGGTTAGAAGCTAGTGTCACGAAAGCTCGACTCATAAACTTCCGCAAGGAGTCCCATTGAGACTGTTCGCCCGTACCACCTTGCTTCTACTACTGGTCAGCCTCGCGCTCCCGCTCATCGCTGAATCTCCGCGCTCTCTTTACAACAAAGGTAAAGACGCGGAAGTGCGCCAGGATTACATGGCAGCCTTCGAGCACTACCGCCAGGCCTACGAGCAGAAGCCCAAAGAATTGAAGTACCGCATCGCCTACCAGCGTACCCGCTTCCTGGCATCTGCCGCCCACGTGAATAAGGGGCAGGATCTGCGCGACAAGGGCGATCTGGATGGGGCGCTGCAGGAATTCGTTTACGCCGCCAAGATCGATCCCTCCAACGCCGCCGCCGCCCAGGAAGTCCGCAAGACCCAGGCCATGATCGAAGGCGCGGCCGGAGGCCAACCCGCGCCCCCGCCTCGCCCGCAGATCTCCAAGCGTTTGGAAGAGGCCGCCGGCCCCATCGAGTTGGCGCCCGTCTCCCAGCAACCCATCACGCTGGAGATCGCCAATGACAGCAAGCTGGTGTACGAGACCATCGGAAAACTAGCCGGAGTGAACGTCTTGTTCGATCCTGAATATGTTTCCCGCCGTGTCACCTTGAAGCTGACCGCCGTCTCTCTCCAGGAATCGCTCGACATCCTAGCTTTTCACTCCAATACTTTCTGGCGTCCGGTCACGCCCAACACGATCTTCATCGCGGCGAACACTCCCGCGAAGCGGCGCGAGCTCGAGCAGAACATCCTGAAGACGTTCTACCTGTCGAACGTGAATGCGGCCTCTGACCTGGTGGAAGTGGTGAACGTGATCCGCACCATCCTAGGCAGCGACATCAAGATCATGCAGATCACCTCGCAGAACGCCATCGTCGTCCGGGGCACGCCGGACCAGGTGGCGCTGGCGGAAAAACTCATCGGCGACGTCGACAAAGCCAAGCCCGAAGTCATCGTGGAAGTGGCAGTCATGCAGGTGCGGCGCGATAAGCTGCGTGACATCGGCATCCGTCCGCCGACATCTGCTAGTTCAGCGATCAGCGTGGGCATTCAGCCATCGACCGCTACAACCGGGACCACCACCGGCACTACGACCGCCGCCACCGCCAGCAACCTCACGTTGAACACGCTGGCTAACCTGAAGGACCGCGACATCGTCGTGAACATCCCGGCGGCGACCGTCAACCTTCTCTATAACGACAGCAACAGCCGCCTCATCCAGAACCCGCAGATCCGCGCGCTCGATGGACAGAAGGCGTCGTTGAAGATCGGCGATCGTATCCCCATCGCCACCGGTTCGTTCGGCAGCGGCTTCGGCGCCGGCGGCCTGGGTGCCAGCGGCCTGGTCAACACCCAATTCCAATACATCGACGTGGGCGTGAACGTCGACATCACTCCCCGCGTCTTTATGAACCGGGAAGTAGGCCTGAAGATGGTATTGGAAATATCGTCTGTCACGGGCAGCACCAACATCGGGGGCATCACTCAACCCATCATCAGCCAGCGCCGCGTTGAGCATGAGATCCGGCTGCGCGAAGGGGAAGTGAACCTGCTGGGCGGCATCTTCGAGCAGCAGACCACGAAATCCATCTCCGGCATCCCCGGATTGGCGCAACTGCCGTTCCTGAAATACCTGTTCGCTGAAGAGCGCAGTGAGAATGTGGAAAGCGAGATCGTCTTCATCCTCATCCCGCATATCGTGCGCGGTCAGGACTACACCGAACTCAATCAGCGCGCCATCGATGTCGGCACCAACACCTCTCTGGACTTGCGCCGCGTTTCCCGACCGGCCAACCTCACGCCGTCAGCTCCCGCGCCGCAGTCGCCTGTACCGATGACCTCCAATCCGGCTGCCGCTCCGATGACCACAGCGCCGCCGCAGGCTGCGCCTTCGGCTCCGGTAACAGAGTCTAGCGCGCGGGTCACAACTCCAGGGACATCTACAGGCACGCAGCAGCCCGCCGGCAACCAGCCGCCATCGGCAGCGTTGCAAGAGCCTATCGTACCGGGAACCGTCTACTTCGATCCTGCCGCAGCCGCGCAAGCCGTAGGCCGGACGTTCAACGTGAATGTGATGGTGCGCGGCGCGCGAGACTTGTATTCGGCGCCGCTTCAGATCAGTTATGACCCCAACACCCTGCAACTGGTGAATATCTCGAACGGCGACCTGCTCAGTCGCGATGGCCAACCCGTCGCTCTGGTGCATCGGGAAGACTTGCAGACGGGCACGGTGCAGGCGAACGCGACGCGTCCGCCCAACACGCCTGGCATCAGTGGTGACGGCGTGCTCTACACCCTGACCTTCCAGGCGAAGTTCAAAGGAGATTCCACGGTGAACATCGTACGGCCCAGCTTCCGCAGCAGCACGATGCAGCCCATTCCGATGACCGCAACCAGCGCGACCATCAGCATCAAATAAGGGATTGTGATCGCATCCTTCCAGCGCCGCGTCAGAGCTAGGCAGGCCCAGCGTGGCCTTACGCTCATCGAGTTGATGGTCGCGGTAGCCATAGTTGGCATACTGATGGCGGCGGCAGTGCCCCTCGTTCGCGTGCAGGTGAAGCGCGAGAAGGAACGCGAACTGCGCCGGGCGTTGTGGGAGATGCGTGACGCCATCGACCGCTACAAGGACGCAGCCGATCGCGGCGCCTTCCAGACGAAGGTGGGCAGTGAAGGCTATCCCCCGGACCTGGACACCCTGGTAAAAGGTGTCGATGTGCAGGGCAAGACAGTTCGCTTTCTGCGCCGCATCCCCGTGGACCCCATGACCGGTAGCGCGGAGTGGAACCTGCGCGCGATGCAGGATGAACCCGATTCCACCAGTTGGGGCGGGCAGAATGTCTTTGACGTGACCACAAAATCTGAGGCCCAGGCCATCGACGGCACGTACTATAAAGATTGGTAACCATGGCACAACGACGCCGACAATCCGGCTTCACCTTGGTGGAGCTTATTATCGTGATGGCCATCATCGCCATCCTCATCAGCATCGCCGCGCCCATGTACTCGGTATCGATCGTGCGTGCGCGCGAATCGGCGTTGCGCCAGGACCTCCACCATCTCCGCCAGTCCATCGACCAGTTCACCATGGACAAGCAGCGCGCTCCGCAGTCGCTCGATGAGTTGGTCTCCGCAGGCTACCTGCGTTCTCTCCCTATCGACCCTTTCACCAAGAATGCGGACTGGGAAGTCATCATGGAAGATGTGATGACCAGCATCGACCAGACCCAGCCCGGCATCACCGACGTGCGCAGTACGTCACCGGCGATAAGTCTGGATGGCAGCGCTTATAACAGCTGGTAGCCCGCCCATTTCGCGGCGGCACGTGTAATCCCTTGCGTATGCCTCTGGCTCAAGTGTCTTCTTACACTCCGATCAAAGCGCCCCGCGGCACCACCTTGCGCTGCAAAGGCTGGCAGCAGGAAGCCGCACTGCGCATGCTGATGAACAATCTGGATGAGGAAGTCGCCGAGCGGCCCCAGGATCTCATCGTCTACGGCGGCACGGGGAAGGCGGCGCGCAATTGGGAGGCGTACCATGCCATTGTGGGCGCTCTCATCGCGCTGGAAGATGATGAGACACTGCTGATTCAGTCGGGCAAGCCGGTCGGCGTCTTCCGCACTCATGAATATGCACCGCGTGTGCTGCTGGCGAATTCCAACCTGGTCGGCCATTTTTCCAATTGGGAGAAGTTCAACGAACTCGACCGCGCCGGCCTGATGATGTATGGCCAGATGACGGCGGGTTCGTGGATCTACATCGGCTCGCAGGGTATTGTGCAAGGCACCTTCGAGACCTTTGCCGCCGCAGCCAATAAACATTTTGGCGGTTCGCTCGAAGGCAAGCTCATCGTCAGCGGTGGCATGGGCGGTATGGGCGGAGCACAGCCTCTGGCCGCGACCATGGCCGGCGCTGCCTTCCTCGGCATTGATGTCGACGCTGAGCGCATCAAGAAGCGCCTCAAGACCGGATACTGCGACTTCATGGTGAACACGCTCGACGAGGCGTTGCGCATCCTGAAAAATGCCGTGCGGAAGAAGGAAGCCATCTCCGTGGGGCTGGTGGGGAACTGCGCGGACATCATCCCTGAACTGGCCGAGCGCGGTGTAGTGCCGGATCTCTTGACCGACCAGACCTCCGCGCACGATCCGCTGAACGGATACGTGCCCAACGGGATGTCATTGGGAGACGCTTTGGGGCTTCGAGAAAAAGACCCGAAGGCTTATCTCGAGCGCTCCATGCAGTCCATCGCCCGCCACGTCGAAGGCATGTTGCGGTTACAGAAGATGGGTAGCGTCACCTTCGATTACGGCAACAACATCCGGACTTTCGCCTTTCAGCAGGGCGTAAAAAACGCCTACGATTTTCCCGGCTTCGTCCCCGCCTACATTCGTCCGCTCTTTTGTGAGGGTCGCGGACCGTTCCGCTGGGTCGCTCTTTCGGGCGAGCCCAGCGATATCGCCGTCACCGACGACCTTGTCCTCGAGCTGTTTCCCGAGAATCAAATCCTCAAGCGATGGATTAACCTTGCCCGTAAACGCATTAAATATCAAGGGCTTCCCGCTCGTATCTGCTGGCTCGGTTATGGCGAGCGGGCGCAGTTTGGTCTCGCCATGAATGACCTGGTCAAGAAGGGCAAGCTCAAGGCACCGATCGTCATCGGGCGCGACCACCTCGATTGCGGTTCCGTCGCTTCACCCTTTCGCGAGACCGAGGCGATGAAGGATGGCAGCGACGCTGTGGCTGATTGGCCGCTGCTCAACGCGCTGCTGAATACCGCCAGCGGCGCCAGTTGGGTGTCCATTCACAACGGCGGCGGCGTCGGTATCGGCTATTCGCTTCACGCGGGACAAGTCACCGTCGCCGACGGCACCGAGATGATGGCTAAGCGAATCGAGCGCGTGCTCACCTGTGATCCTGGCATGGGCATAATCCGCCACGTGGACGCGGGCTATCCTGAGGCCGAGGCCTTCGCTAGGAAGGCAGGGGTAAAAATTCCCTCGAAATAACACCATGACTTCATTCTGGATATCCCCCGCAGGCGGTATTGTTCTTAACATTGTAGGCGGTTTGCTCACTATTCCTATTACGCTCGCAGGTAATGCCCTGTTTCAAAAGTACCAACGCAGGGAGTTCAAAAAGGTCTTCGGTCCTGGGAAGAAGGCTTTCCGACTGGTCCTCAGCAGCCTTGTTCTCAATCCCAAAATCGCCGAGGCACTCGCAGCTCAAAACAATGGCAAGGTATTCGCTTTTGTAAAGCCGTCAAGGCCGAACCGGTCCTTCTCGGCAAGTAAGCTTGGTAGTAGCTGCGAAGTGAGAGGCATTGCCTATGTTGCGGCTACACTACATGGCGACAGGAATATCAAGCAGGAAGAGACGGAT
>JBKKBM010000223.1:0-13141 GCA_046714215.1 Terriglobales bacterium
GTGCTGCGATGGTCAATTTGTCACCTATGGGATTGTTTTTCTAAAGGGAAGGGCGGAACTTGGGGCCGGGTGTAGCGGTCTGAGTAAGTCCGCCACGCGGGCGCGCGGCGGACTGTACACAGAGATATTATGCGGCTTGCTTGTGCGGTTCAGCAACCGAGTTCGCGATGGCCATGACCTTTTCGGCATCGTTAGCTTTGGCGAACTGCACGAACACGTCATTCATGGTGTCCTGCACGCGGGTCGCCGGGCGATGAAACTTACGCGTCGCCTTAGACGCCAACTGGCAGAGCATATAACGGTTTTGGACAGGAGCCAAAGCTCCGTAGATCAAATGAGAACGCATGAGTTCTTACCTGCTTTCGTTTAGAAATCCCCTGGGTTCAGTGCTTAGACGTGTTCCAACGGAACAAGTTGCGCCGGTCCCGCACAAAAAATGGGTTTTTTTGGGCCTTGAGCTGACGACTCTCTAGATGCTTTTCCGCGGGTATTGGTTGCTAGATTTCAGCGGTTCGGACTTACATCGATTGGCCGGGCTACAATCGGCAAGGACGAAGAAGTATTGTCCTGCAGAAGAATCAGGTTAAAGCATTAGACGACTTAAAAGCAAGATAAATATGCGGGCGCGGATCCAACCCCTTGGCTCAAATTATCCGTAAACTATTATTTGTAAAAGACTTAGGCTGATCATGGCGTACCGATTTCTGACAACCCCACGCCTCTCTTGCCCCTCCAAATAGGCAGCAACAAATCGCAATTGGAGGGCACCCTAATGCTTTGGACACTATTCGTCATCATGTTGGTACTTTGGCTGGTCGGCGTGGTCAGCAGCTACACCTTAGGCGGGTTCATTCACCTGCTGCTGGTGTTGGCGGTCGTGGCGCTGGTCTTCCAGCTACTTACAGGTCGCAGAGCAGTCTAGGGGCTTTCCCCAAGGAGAAAATTATGGATAAGAACCGCGTGGAAGGCAAGATGAAGGACATCAAGGGCCGGGTCAAACGCCAGGTCGGCGAATGGACCGATGACTCCAAGCTGCAAGGCGAAGGCGCGGCCGACCAGGCTGAAGGCAAGGTCCAAAACGTCTTTGGCAAAGCCAAGGACAAAGTCAAAGACATCGCGGGCGACATAAAAGAAAATACTCGCCCGGCGGCGGAGCCCTCGAAGGACTCCGGCGACCGCTTCTTCGACAAGACCAAGCGCAGCGCTTAAAAAAAGTATTTGCTGTCTAGGCGGCCTTCGGGCCGCCTATTTTTTGCCTGGAGTAGCAGGTTACCGCTGGCCTCGATGCGTGCTGACCAGCCCGGCGGGATGGCAGTGGTCGCACTGTATTCGGTGACGATCGCGGGACCAGCGACTGCCTTCTTCCGCAGCGCATCGCGCTCTACCACGATCGCAGGCAAAGCTTTCCCGCCAAAGATGACAGAGGCACGCAACGGAGTGCGCGAAAGTGGACGATTGCCAGCAGCACCCGGCCCCCGCGAAAACACTTGGCGCGACGGTTGCCATGCCCGCAGGCGTACCGTGACCACCTCCACCCCGCGCTCGGGCTTGGCATAGCC
This sequence comes from Terriglobales bacterium, assembly GCA_046714215.1. Lineage (GTDB taxonomy): Bacteria > Acidobacteriota > Terriglobia > Terriglobales > Acidobacteriaceae > DATLCI01. Next base: position 1,560 of record JBKKBM010000223.1, read on the forward strand.
AAACAGCCGCAAATGCTCTTGATGGAAAGCCCTGAGCGGCCGTCCATCAGCCGGGATAGATATCTCAAACCCCTGCCCTTGATAGCGCATATCCAGACTTTCGCGGAAGCGCACAGCTCCCTTCCAACCCTCTCCCGCGAATTCTTTCAACGCCTGCGCCCGCAGCTCACGGAAGTGGCGCCGCAATTCCGCTTGCGGCCACCCGTCCGTTTTCCCCGCGAGACAGCTCACATTGAAAAGCACCGTCTGCGAGTAGTCCTTCACCACGTCGCTGAGCAAGATGCCGATGGCGGACAACGCACCCGGCATCGCGGTCACGATCACCCGCGGTATCTCCAGGGCCGTCGCCAGTTCGCACGCATGCAGAGCGCCGGCGCCGCCAAAGGCGACCAGCGAAAAATCGCGCGGGTCGTGCCCCTTCTCCACCGAGACCACGCGGATGGCCTTCTCCATGTTGGCATTCACCACGCGGATGATCCCTTCCGCCAGTTGAGGAAGCGTCCACTTGGAACCTTGCTTTTGCAGCCACTGTCGGCAAATTCGCTCGGTGCGCTCCTGTTGCAAAGGAAAACTTCCGCCGAGAAAATCATCCGCGCGCAGGCGGCCCAGCAGGAGATTCGCATCCGTCACCGTCGGTGACGTTCCCTTCCCGTAGCAGATGGGCCCGGGATCAGCGCCGGCCGATTCCGGGCCCACACGTAACGCACCCCCGGAATCAAAGCGCGCGATGGAGCCTCCACCCGCGCCCACCGTATGGATATTGAGCATGGGCACGCGGATGGGCAAGCCCGCGATCTCCGATTCGTTCGTCGTCTGCGGCTCCCCGGCGACAAGACAAACGTCCGTGGAGGTCCCACCCATATCGAAGCCAATGATCCCTGGGCTACGGCCCTTGACGCCGCCTTTCCCGCCGTCGCCGCGCGTCAGCGCCACCGCGCCCACCACACCGCCCGCCGGACCGGAGAGCACGGTCCGCACCGGCTCGCGGCTGGCCGTCTCCAGCGAAGTGAGTCCACCACTGGATTGCATCACGAAGACGCTCGCCTTCCGGAATCTACCGCGCAGCTTCTCGAGATATCCCTGCATCACCGGCTGCAGATAGGCATTCACCACGACCGTGCTGGCGCGCTCGTACTCGCGAAATTCCGGCAGGATCTCGTGCGAGATAGATAGCGGAAGCCGCAGCCGCTTTAGCGTGGCGGCCACCAGCTTTTCATTGTGTGGATTCGCGAACGAGAACAGCAGCGACAGCGCGATAGAGTCAGGACGCGCCGCCTTGATCTGGCGCGCCAGTTCCGCGAGCGCTTGCTCGCTGGGCCGGGTAAGCACGTTGCCATCTTTGTCCGTGCGCTCGTTTACACCAAAGCGCAGGCGCGCGGGTACCAGCGGCTCGATGGCATCGAAGAAAAAATCGTAGAGCTTAGGCCGCGCCTGCCGGCCGATCTGGATGAAATCCGCAAAACCTTTCGTCGTGACGAACGCCACCTTCGCCCCCTTGCGCTGCAGCAGCGTGTTGGTGCCGACCGTGGTGCCATGGAGGATGACCAGGTCACTGTGATTTTCGGCTTGGCGTCCGATCTGTTTGACCGCTTCGGCAATGGCGCGTCCCGGGTCGGCGGGCGTGGAAAAGACCTTCACCATACGCAAGCGGCCGCGTTCGAGCCAGACGCAATCGGTGAAGGTGCCGCCCGTATCAATGGCGACGCGCAGAGTTGAGGAAGATTTTGCCAAGCCGAGGGATTCTACCTGATGCGTTCCGCCTGAAGATTCTAGCGCACTTCCACCAGCTCCACCTCAAAGATCAGCGTAGTGTTCCCCGGGATGCCCGCGGTTCCCTCCCGCCCGTATGCTGCTTCGGGCGGGATCACCAACTGCCGCTTGCCGCCCACGCGCATGCCGCGGATGCCCTCATCCCATCCCTTGATGACCTTGCGCATCCCCAGGTCGAATTGAAGGGGTCCGCGACCGCGGGAGCTGTCAAAGAGCACGTAGTTGGTCTTATTCTTTTTGTACCAGCCCGTGTAATGCACTCTAATGGTGAATCCGGGAATGGCCTTCTTGCCCGCGCCCACCGTCATGTCCCAGTACTTCGTGCCGGAGATCGTGTAGGAAGGTTTGCCTTCCATCACCGTGGGAATAGTCGGAATGTTGGGCACCGCAGGGGGCGCAGCTTTGGGTGGGGAAGCTTGGGATTTCGTCGGATCGGGCAGCTCAGCGTCGGATGACTTTTGCGCCGCTTCGTCTTTCGCCGACGCATCCTTTGCCGGTGGCGGTGCTGGATCTTTTGCCGGCGGCGGCGCAGACTCCTGCGCCCAGGCGAACGCAAACAACAAACAGACGACGGTGATGATGCGAGTCATGACGCCCTCCCTGTAGCGATTATTTCTTTGGTCTTCTTCCCGTTGATGCCGTTGCTTGTGTTTTCCTTTGCGTTCCTTTGCGGTAAAAGTTTTGTTCTGACTTGGCCTTGCTCTTCCTTTGCGTCCTTTGCGGTAAGGTCTTTGCCCAGTTCAGCGCCGCGTCAGCAGGTCTGCGGCAATGAAAACGAAGAACACCACCGCGATCACGCCATTCATGGTGAAGAACGCTGCGTTCAGCTTGCTCAGGTCATTAGGACGCACCAGCGAATGTTCATAGGCCAGCAATACCGATACGGCGAACAATCCCACAAAGGCCAATAGTCCCAGGTTGAAGACCACGATCAGCGCGGCCAGCAGAATGATCACCTGGAAATGCAGCAGCCGCGCCATCAACAGCGCTTTCACAATACCGAAAGCCTGCGGGATGGAGTGGAGCCGGTATTCCCGGTCGAATTCGTAATCCTGGCAGGCGTATAGGATGTCGAAGCCGCCTACCCAGAGCGTGACCGCCACCGTCAGAATGAGGATGCGCGGGTCGAGCGAACCCTGCACCGCGATCCACGCCGCCGAAGGCGCAATGCCGAGCGCAAATCCCAGCACCAGGTGCGACCACCAGGTGAAGCGCTTGGTATAGGAGTAAAAGAGGACGATGGCGAGGGCGACGGGGGAAAGATACAGCGTGAGCCGGTTCAACTGCGCCGCGCCCAAGATGAAGATCGCGCACGCGCCGACGATGAAGAAGATCACGAACTGGCGCGAAAGCAATCCCGCAGGCAGAGCGCGCATCGCTGTGCGCGGATTGGCTTTATCGATGGATTCATCCACCAAGCGGTTGAAGGCCATGGCCGCCGAACGGGCCGCGATCATGCATACGATGATCCACAGCAGTTGGGGCCCGCTGGGCAGGCCCCCGGCGGCCAGCATCGCGCCGCACAGCGCGAAGGGCAACGCGAAGACGGAGTGCTCCCACTTGATCATCTCCAGCGTGGCGTCGATGCTGCGAAAAAATGCCATACGAGAACACTAAACTACAAAGGACACGCAGGAACACAAAGAAACTTACTCATTCCTTCGTGCCCTTCGTGTCCTTCGTGGTTAAGAGCCTTACCGGAAGAGCTCGTAGCCGGGAAAGAAATAGCTCAGCTCGAAGCTGGCCGTGTCTTCCGCGTCTGACCCGTGGACGGCGTTGGCCTCGATGCTCGATGCCCACTTCTTGCGCACGGTTCCTTCTTCCGCGTTCGCAGGGTTCGTCGCGCCCATGAGCTTGCGCCAGTCGGCGATGGCATTTTCTTTCTCCAGCGCGATCACGATGATGGGACCGCTGGACATGAACCCGCACAGCGAGGTGAAGAAAGGCTTGCCCGAGTGCACGGCGTAGAAGCCTTCCGCCTGCTCCGGTGTTATCTCCAGCATATGCAGGCCGATGACGCGAAAGCCCTGGGCAAAGATGGCGTTGAGAATGTCTCCGGTAGCGTTCTTCTTGACCGCGTCCGGCTTGATGATGGCGAGGGTACGTTGTTGAGTCTTCATGTTTAAATCAGTTTCTCGTTTCTAGTTTTCTGGTGACTAAATTCGTTATGCGTTACTCTTCATCGCGCTGACCAACGCTTCACCGATCAACGCCGGCGACTTCACCACGGTAATGCCGGCCTCTTCGAGCGCCTTCATCTTCTCCGCCGCCGTGCCTTTGCCGCCGCTGATGATGGCGCCTGCATGACCCATGCGGCGTCCCGGGGGCGCGGTCTGTCCCGCGATGAACGCTACCACCGGCTTCTTCACGTGCTGTTTCACGTACTCGGCCGCCTGCTCTTCCGCGTTGCCGCCGATCTCACCGATCATGATGATGGCATGCGTCTCCGGATCTTCGTTCAAAAGTTTCATCGCGTCAGTGTGGTTGGTCCCGATGATGGGATCGCCGCCGATGCCGATGGCCGTCGATTGCCCAATGCCGCGCGTCGTCAACTGATACACCGCTTCATAAGTCAGAGTGCCCGAGCGCGAGACGATGCCCACGTTGCCTTCTTTGTGGATCTTCCCCGGCATGATGCCGATCTTGCATTTGCCCGGTGAGATGATGCCCGGACAATTCGGCCCGATGAGGCGCGACTTCTTTCCTGCCGCCGCGCGGCCCTGGAGGTATTGCCACGCCTTCACCATGTCCAGCGCGGGAATACCTTCCGTGATGCAGACGATGAGAGGAAGATCGGCATCGGCTGCTTCCATGATGGCGTCGGCCGCGAATGGCGGTGGCACGAAGATCATGGTGGCGTTTGCCCCAGTCGCTTTCACCGCATCGGCCACTGTGTTGAAGACCGGCCAGCCCTCATGCGTGGTGCCACCCTTGCCCGGAGTGACTCCGCCGACGACTTTCGTCCCATATTCGGCGCAGCCCTTGGCGTGGAAAGTGCCTTCACGTCCGGTGATGCCCTGCACGATGAGGCGAGTGTTCTTATCGACGAGTACGGCCATGGTTAGTTGACCCCCTTGGCCGCAGCCACGACTTTTTCCGCCGCATCTTTCATGGTTTCTGCAACGATGAAGTTGAAACCTGACTTCTTCAGGATCTCGCGCCCCTGCTCTACGTTCGTGCCTTCCAGGCGCAGCACAATGGGCAGTTTGATGTTGGTCTTCTTCGCGGCTTCGACTACGCCCGTAGCCAGCATGTCCACCCGCAGGATGCCACCAAAGATGTTGATGAGCACCGCCTTTACGGCTTTATCGCTCAGCAGGATCTTGAAAGCGTTCTCCACCTGCTCGGCATTGGCGCCACCGCCCACGTCGAGGAAGTTCGCTGGTGCGCCGCCCGCATACTTGATGATGTCCATCGTCGCCATGGCCAGGCCCGCGCCGTTGACCATGCAGCCCACGTTGCCGTCGAGCTTGATGTAATTCAGGCTGAACTTGCTGGCTTCCACCTCCAGCGGATCTTCTTCCGCCACATCGCGCAACTCTTTCAGGTCCGCATGGCGAAACATAGCGTTGTCGTCGATGGTGAGCTTGCAGTCGAGCGCGAGCAGGCGCCCATCGGTGGTGGTGATGAAGGGATTGATCTCGATCAGCGTCGCGTCGGTCGCTTCATAAACCTTGTAGAGCGCGGTCATGAACTTGACTGCCTGATTGATCTGCTCGGGCTTCAATCCCAGTCCGAATGCGAGCTTGCGCGCCTGAAATCCCTGGAAGCCGACGGCCGGATCGATGAACTCCTTGAGAATCTTTTCCGGTGTCTTGGCGGCAACCTCTTCAATATCCATGCCGCCCGCCGACGACGCCATGAATACCGCGCGCGATGTCTGCCGGTCCAGCACGATGCCGAGATAGAGTTCGCGCTCGATGGGTAGCGTCTCTTCCACCAGCAAGCGACGGACTTTTTGCCCCTCAGGGCCGGTCTGATGGGTGATGAGTTGCATGCCCAGGATTTTCGCGATGTGGCCGATGGCGTCGTCAATGTTCTTGGCGACCTTCACGCCACCGCCCTTGCCCCGTCCGCCGGCATGGATCTGCGCCTTCACCACCACGCCGCTGGCGCCCTCGCTCAATAGCTTTTTGGCCTCAGCTTCGGCTTCATCGCCCGTCGAGGCCATCTCGCCCCGTGGGACCGGAACACCGTACTTCGAGAGAATCGCTTTCGCCTGATACTCGTGGATTTTCATTGTTTATGAGGGCTCCGCAACGCTGCGCTGCTTCGCCCTTGCGCTTGGCTCGCGCTGGACGGCGCTCGCTCCGCGCTCACCCGGGCCCTTCGGTGAAGTGCCGCATGAGGCAGAGAACTTACGATTTTATAGGAGGGTAATGGTTAGGGCAAGAAACGGTTTGACTACAGCGCGCAGCATTGATCCCAGCCAGTTTATCCCCAAGCAACCCCGCCCCCTCCGCCTGTATGATGGAAAGCTCATACTTCAACTTTTGGAGTGGCTATGCCACGTTACGACTATCGCAATCTCGCTCCCCTGCCCGCAGCCGCCAAGAGCTATGACCGTCTAGTCGATTGGCTTGACCAGCAGTTTCAGAACAAGGACATCGACCACCGCAGCCAGGTGGTGCGCGACGTCCTGCATGAGCTCTACCTGGGCACGCCTTACGAAGATCCCGGAGCCGACGAAGACATTGCCACGCAGACGCTGGTGCACAGCTTCGATCCGCGCAATGCCACGCTTGAGCCCGAATACTATGGCGACATCGACACCGCCCGCTACGCCGAGCGCAAGCCACTGCTCTGGTTCTGGATGATGTATGACCGCTCGCCGCTGGGGCTGAATCACGCGCTCAGCTTTCGCGTTCGCGCCATGCTGGCCCGGCACGTCTGCAAGCACATCGGCAAGAACGTGAAGATCTTCCACGGCGTGGAGGTCAGCTTCGCCTACAACCTCACCATCGAGGACAACTGCACTATCCACAAGTATGTGCTGCTCGACGATCGTGGCGAACTCATCATCCATGAGGGCACGTCCGTCTCGGACTATGCCAACATCTATTCGCACACTCACGACCTGAACGACGGCATGATCATCGCGAACCATCGCACGGAGATCGGCCCCAAGGCGCGCATCACGTATCACGCCACCGTGTTGAGCGGCGTGCGCGTGCATGAACACGGGCTAGTGGGAGCCATGGGTGTGGCCACGAAAGACGTGCCCGCCTACAACGTCGTGGTAGGCATTCCGGCAAAAACGGTGAAGGTGAAAACCATCGCGCCATAGGGTGAGCACGGCGGAATCCGCGATTCAACGTGGTAACATCGAAGCAGCTTTCACCCGCGCCAACTCGGCCCTGACCTGCTTATTCCATGGCCCTTAGTGATCCTAAATTGAAGAAGCGCGTGCTCAGCGGCATGCGCTCGACCGGCAAGCTCCACCTGGGCAACTATGTGGGCGCGCTGGCTAACTGGGTGAAGCTGCAGGAGACGCACGAGTGCTATTTCTTCGTCGCCGACTGGCACGCGCTGACCACCGACTACGCTGACACTTCCCGCATCAAGGAAAACACTCTCGAAGTTGTGCTCGACTGGCTGGCCGCCGGTCTCGATCCGGAAAAATGCACGATGTTCATCCAGTCGCACGTGCAGGCGCACGCGGAGCTGCATCTGCTGTTCTCCATGATCACGCCGCTGGGCTGGCTGGAGCGCGTGCCCACCTACAAGGAACAGCAGCAGAACATCAAGGACAAAGACCTCAACACCTACGGATTCCTCGGCTATCCGGTACTGCAATCGGCTGACATCCTTATCTATAGGGCGGATTTCGTGCCCGTCGGCGAGGATCAGGTCGCCCACATCGAGCTGACCCGCGAGATCGCACGCCGCTTCAACGGGTTTTACCGGGGAACCGGACCGGACGTCCTGCCTGAGCCCCAGCCGCTCCTGACCAAGACGCCCAAGTTGCCCGGCACCGATGGCCGCAAGATGTCGAAGTCTTACGACAACTACATCCTGATGAGCGACCCCGAGTCCATCGTGCGCCAGAAATTGAAGACGATGGTCACAGACCCGGCGCGCGTGCGCCGCACTGACCCGGGAAATCCTGACGTCTGCCCCGTCGGCGACCTGCATAAGATTTTCAGCTCCGCGGACACGATGGCCAAGGTCTACGCGGGCTGCCGCTCTGCCGCGATCGGCTGCATCGAGTGCAAGGGCTGGGCCGCGGACAGCATTGTGCGCGAGTTGGCGCCCATGCAGGAGCGCCGCAAGAAATATGAAGCGAATCCCGGGCTCCTTTGGGACATAATTGAAGCCGGCAATGCCAAGGCTGCAAAAGAGGCGGAGGCGACCATGGCCGCCGTGCGCGAAACCATGGGTATGTCGAAAGGCCGCAACCTGCCAGCCCGCAAAGCGGAAAGCACGGCGAAAAACAAATAGATGGCCGCAGCACAGCAAAATCCGCAGCGCGAAGCTTCCAGCGAGTTCCCGTTCAACGTGACCGTGGGCGCGGTCTACGATGGCCCGCTCGACCTGTTGCTCGACCTCATCCGCAAGCAGAACATCGACATCTACAACATCCCCATCGCGCAGATCACCGCGCAGTATCTGGCGTATGTGGAGCGCATCAAGAACTTCGACGTCGATATGGCTTCTGAGTTCATCTACATGGCGTCGTGGCTCATCCACATCAAGTCGAAGATGCTGTTGCCGCGCGATCCAGACGCGCCTGCGGAAGAACAGGACGATCCCCGCAACGAACTGGTGCAGCGCCTGCTCGAGCACGAAAAGTTCAAGAACGCTGCGCAGATGCTGTTGCAGAAGCAGCATATCGAAGAAGCAGTCGCCTCAAATCCAAACCTGAAAGACTTTAAGGACGACGAAGGCACGGAACCGGAGCTCGCCGCCGACGTCATCGACCTGGCGCGCACTTTTCAACAGATCCTCGATCGCGCCGCGAACCGGCCCATGGTTGAGATCGATGAAGACGCTGTCACCGTGGGCCAGATGATCGGCTACATTCGTCAGCGTCTGATGCTGGAGGACCGGCCTATCCGGCTCAAGCGCCTGCTCAGCAATGTGAACTCGCGCAACGCGCTGGTCTGCACCTTCCTGGCGCTGCTGGAGCTGGTCCGCCTGCAGGCCATCTTATTGCGGCAAGACCGCGTTTTCAGTGACATCATCGTTAAGAAGCATCCGTCGTTCGACCAGGTCATGAGCGAAGCGGCCGCGGTCCGCGACGACTGGAAATAATTCATCCATGAGTATTCACGGCAAGACCATTTACGGAAAGATCGAAGCCATCATCTATGCCGCCGAAGAGCCGGTCAGTCTCGACCAGCTTGCCTCCCTATTGAAGGAAGCAGGACTGCTCGAAGCCTTGATGCGTCCTGCCGCGACAGAAGACAGTATCCAACCGGACGAAGTCACCGAAGCCGCTGAGCAAGCCGCGCCGCCTCCCGTCGCTACGCCTCCCGTCGTCAAAGACGCTAAAGCGGAAAAGGCGGAGATCCGCACCCGGCTGCGTGACGTCCTCGACGAGATCATTGCGGTCTACGCCAACAGTGACCGCGGTATGGAGATTCGCCAGGTCGCGGGCGGATATCGCATGTCCACCAAGCCGGAGCATCACGATGTAGTGCGCTCTTTCGCCAAGAGTCTGAAGCCGCCCATCCGCCTCTCCTTGCAGGCGCTGGAGACGCTGGCCGTCATCGCCTACAAGCAGCCGGTCACGGCGCCGGAGATCTCAGAGATCCGCGGCGTCGACTCCAGCGGCGTGCTCGCTACGCTCCTCGACCGCAAACTCATCACCACTGCCGGCCGCAAAGCCGTAGTCGGGCGCCCTATCCTTTATAAGACGACCAAGGATTTCCTCCTCCGCTTTGGCTTGAAAGACGTGAACGAGCTGCCCAGCATGGACGAGTTTGAGAAGATGACACAGGGCTCCAGCCAGGAAGACCTGTTCGATCATCGTCCCGTGGGCGACGCCACCGGCATTCCGGATGATCCGGCGGAGCCGTTGGAAGCCTCCGCGAAAGCATCCGCAGAAATTGAACCTGCCGACGCGGCGGACGAGCAAGCGCCAGCTGCGCCGCACGTGGCAGAAGGTTAAGATGGCCGTTGAACGTTTACAAAAGATCATCGCCGCTGCGGGCATCGCCTCCCGCCGCAAAGCCGAAGAACTCATCACCCAGGGTTTGGTTTCCGTCAACGGCCAGATCGTGACCGAACTGGGCACCAAGGCAGACCTCGAGCACGACCACATCAAGGTCAACGGCAAACTGCTGCAAGGTACGCAACGACATGCGTATTTTCTGCTGCACAAACCCAAGGGGTATGTCACCACCTCGTCGGATCCGGAAGGCCGTCCCACCGTGCTCGACCTGATGAAGGAGCCGGGTCTGCGTCTTTATCCCGTGGGCCGCCTCGACTACGCCAGCGAGGGTTTGCTGTTGATGACCAACGACGGCGACCTGGCGAATCTTCTGACCCAAGCTGCTTCGCACGTTCCCAAGACGTACCTGGTGAAGGTCAGCGGCGTCCCGCCCGAAGAGGCGCTCCAGAAAGTGCGGGACGGGGTGCGCATCCCCGAAGGCGAAGGCAAGAGCGCCCGCTTTGTGCGCACCGCCCCGGCGCGAGTCGCGCTGTTTAAGCGAGGCGATAATCCGTGGTTCGAGGTCACGCTCATCCAAGGCCGGAACCGCCAGCTCCGCAAGATGTTTGAAGGAGTGGGCCACCGCGTGGAAAAGATCAAGCGCGTGCGCTATGGACCACTGCAACTGGATGTGGACCCCGGACAGTATCGGGCTTTGTCGCTGCGCGAAGTGGCGCAATTAAAGGCAGCGGCGGCGGGCCGGAAGCCGTCTGCGCTCAAGCAGCCTCAGCGCCCGGCCTGAACCCGGCTCCGGGTAAACGCCGCGTTGGTGCGCGCCTCCAGTGTGCGCGCCATATAGATCAACCAACCCAGCGTCGCCAGCATCCCCAGCCATCCCATCGCGCGCACTACCGCGGCGATGCGGGTGTCATATGGCAACAGCCCCAGGCGACTCAGGATGTTCCACCAGTCGTGAGGAACGCCGTCGTCACTCACATCGCCCACCGTGATCAGCGGCAGGTCCAAGGCCCGCGCGTCGGCGATGTACACGGCGATGTTGAGCAGGCTCTCGCAGAAAAAGAAGGCGCAGAAGACGACGCCGGTAGTCTGTCCCCGCCACGCGAAAGAGACGGCGAGCAAGGCCGGGACCAGCAACTGAAAGAGCGTGCCGCCCCACAGCGTCATGGTGTCGCCCAGGTAGCTGAAAAAGAGATGTCCAGCCTCATGCAGGATCACCTCCACCGGATACACGATGGTGAAGTCCACCGCGCGCAGAGCGTGGATTATGTACAGCGCGTAAAAGGCCAGCCACCCATACAGCGCGATACGGGAGATGGGTTGCCACTCGTAGTCAGGATGAGGCAGCGGGATATGCATCGTGGGGGCCAGTCCGTCAGGTTACCGCAGGGTAGAAAGGAATTCCATGAACGTATGACAATGCAAGGGATATATCGTTTTACGATGGCTCAACAATACCTGGGCGCCAGTTTTTTCCGGCGACGATTTTCATGCCTCGCGCTTTTGCTCCCCTACGCGCTGACTGCGGCGGCGTACTCGTCGTACGTCCCCTGGAAGTCTTCTATCTTTCCGGCTTCGAAGTGCCAGACGCGCGTGGCGACTTCCTCGATGACGTCGTGATCGTGGGTCACGAGCAACACCGTGCCCTCATAGCGCTGCAGCGCGATGTTCAGCGCGTTGATCGACTCCAGGTCAAGGT
>JBKKBM010000224.1:0-2532 GCA_046714215.1 Terriglobales bacterium
TGAAGTGCAGGTTCATTTGGGCCTCACACTGCGGGAGAAGGTCCCTCTAGAACGTCCCCGTAAGAAAAAGGGACCATACGCTTATTCGTGGATTCTACTCCTGCCTAATGGGACGCAACAGAAAAAATCAGAGTTGTATTTTTGGGGTGCGAAAGACGGCGAGGTAATTGCTAGGGGCGGCGTCAAAGCTCAAAAACAGGGGCAATTTCACCACGGAGACACGAAGAAGGCAAAAACAAAGGACAAACGGTAAAACCAAAGACTATTCTCAACGCGGAGACGCGGAGAGGATCAAAAACAAGAGCAAATGAGGGTAAAGGCAAAGAAAATAAGTGCAAAAGCATTAGGAACCCAGGAACACAACCAATATTTTCTCGCTCTCCTCGGTACCTCCGTGGCTCCGTGGTGAGATAGCCGCCTGTACGGATGCGGAGGCCCTAGACCGAGACGGTCAGGGAGGCCTCATCGCGGATCACCGGGTGATACAGGGTGTCACGCTCCACCGGAACGCGGCCTGCCTCCCGAATGAGGCGCTGGAGTTCGGTGCGGGCCATGCCCTGGGGTGTGGTGGCGCCGGCGTCGTGGTAGATCTTTTCTTCGATCACGGTGCCGTCGAGGTCATCGGCGCCGAAGCGCAGCGCGATCTGCGCGATCTTGGGCGTCAACATCTGCCAATAGGCCTTGATGTGCTGGAAGTTGTCGAGCACCAGGCGGGATACGGCAATGGTCTTGATATCCAGCAGGCCCGTAGTCTTGGGCAGGTGCTGGAGCATGGTGTTATCCGGATGGAAGGCCAGCGGAATGAAGGTCTGGAAGCCGCCGGTCTCATCCTGCAGATCGCGCAGGCGCATCAGGTGGTCAACGCGGTCTTCATCGTTCTCCACATGGCCGTAAAGCATGGTGGCATTGGAGCGCAGGCCAATCTGGTGGGCGATGCGCGCCGTGTCTAGCCACTCGTTGCCATCGATCTTGTGGTCGCAGATGATGTGGCGCACGCGGTCGGCAAAAATCTCGGCGCCGCCGCCCGGGCAGGAATCTACGCCCGCTTCCTTCAATTTGACCAACGTATCGCGGATGCTCAGCTTGGCACGCTTGGCTAGGAACGAGACTTCCACCATGGTGAACGCTTTGAGGTGGACTTGAGGAAAGCGCTGCTTCAATCCGCTCACCAGGTCGAGAAAGTATTCGAAGGGCAGGTCAGGATGCAGCCCGCCGACGATATGAAATTCCGTGACCGCATCCGTGTAGCCCGAAGCGGCGGTCGCGAAGGCCTCTTCGAGGGCCATGGTGTAGGCGCCGGGGGTGTCCTTCTTACGGCCAAAGGCGCAGAGACGGCAGGCTGCGACACACACGTTCGTCGGATTGATGTGGCGATTCACATTGAAATAGCAAACGTTGCCATTCATGCGCTCGCGCACGCGGTTCGCCATCCAGCCCAGGGCAAGCAGGTCGCCCGTGGCAAATAGCGCCAGGCCGTCGGCGGTATTCAGGCGCTCACCCGCCATGACTTTGGCGTGGACAGCCTCCAGCCGGGGGTCATCCGTCTGGAAAGGATGGGCCTGCGCGGAGACGAAGGGCTCAGCAGCGGCTTCCTGGGGCGCGATAGAAAACTTGGCAGTGGGCGTGGGCATTGTGCTCTTCCATTTTAACGCAGGGGAGGCCGAATCATGCAGGCGTAAAGCTCTTCGCCATGGCCAGGGCGTCCAGGCCATTGGCGTAGTAACCGGGGATAGTCTTGATGACGGAATAGCCGTGACGCTTATAAAAGGTGAGCGCGGGCAGGTTATCCACGGCGACCTCGAGCACTACACCTTTTTTACCCAGACTGCGCAGACGAACTTCCGCAGCCTCCAGCAACTGGCTGCCCAGCCCAGTGCGGCGCTGGTCCGCATGAACGTCGATGGTGATGATGTGTCCATGCTCGGGGTGCGCGTGGGTGAGGATGAATCCCACGACTTTCAACTTTCTCTCAGCAACTTTCCGGTTTTTCTTCGGCTTGCTTATGGCAACTCCGTCGCCTTCCGCAATTTCTTCGGCCACCAAAGCGAACGCACCCGGATACCGGAGGAAGTGCCGCAACTCCGCCTTGGGATAGGCGATCTTCGGCTCGAAGCATAGTTGGTCGAGCTCCCAGATGGCGTTGAAGTCTGCGGGACGATAGTCACGCAGGACTACGCTGGAGTTGTTGGGAACGGCGGAAGCACGACGCGGGGTTCGCACTTCGATATTCTACGCGCACTATTTGCGTAGCTTTAATCACGTAACAAGCGCTGCATCTCGTCGGCGCGTTCGGGCAGGCCGGCGCCGGTGTAGGCCTCAGCCAGATGCTGATAGATCTGCCGACGCGTAGAGGGCGGCGCGCCCACGCCCTCAATCAATGCCCGCGCGGAGGTCAGCGCTTCCGTAGCCGCGGTGAAATCGCGACGCCGCAGATGCACCGCACCCAGAGTGTCCCAGATGGCAGGGTTCTTAGGATCGAGGTCCATGGCCCGCTTCGCCAACTCCAGCGCGCGATCGAGTTGCACGCCTTGT
>JBKKBM010000225.1:0-5288 GCA_046714215.1 Terriglobales bacterium
AAGTTGGGCCGCGTCTCCAATGCCAAAGGCGAGTACCTGGCCGCAACCGTAGAGAAGAAGGGACGCGCCGCGGCGGAAGTCTTGAGCGAGGCGTTGCCGAAAGAGATCGCCGCAATCTATTGGGCGAAGAACATGTACTGGCGTGGTGGGAAACTGGAGCGCTTTGTGCGGCCCGTGCGTTGGATGGTGGCGCTGTTTGACGGGAAAGAAGTGGCGATCGAGTTCGGCGGCGTGAAGTCCGGGGCGTCGAGCCGGGGACATCGCGTGCTGGGCGCGGGCGAAGTGAAGGTGAAGTCGCCGGGCGATTATGTCGAGGCTCTGAACCGGGCGAAGGTGGTGGCGTCACCCGCAGACCGTGAGCAGATCATCCGCAAGGCTCTCGATGCGGCCACACGGACGATTCCCGGTGCGCGCTGGCGCGAAGACGCGGAGTTGCTGAAGACGGTGGTCAACCTGACGGAGTTTCCGTCGGTCATTATCGGAAGCTTTGACAAGAGCTACCTCACTCTTCCCGAAGAGGTGCTGGTCACGGTGATGCGTGACCACCAGAAATATTTCGCGGTGGAAGAGGCCGAAGGCAAACTTACTCCCTACTTCTTGGCTGTGCTGAACACCGATGGCGACCCCGAGGGGCTGATCCGTCATGGCAATGAGCGGGTGCTGCGCGCGCGCTTCAACGACGCGCGATTCTTCTGGGACACCGACCAGAAAGTCCCGTTGCGCGACCGCGTGGAGAAGCTGAAGAATGTGACGTTCCAGAAAGACCTGGGGAGTTATTACGACAAGGCCAATCGCATCTCGCACCTGGTGACGATCGGGGGCGCGGACCTGGATTCGCCCAATCGGAAGATCAATCGCAATGCGTTGTATGAGGCGGCTTGGCTGGCGAAGGCGGACCTGACGACGGAGTTGGTGAAAGAGTTTACCGAGTTGCAAGGGATCGTAGGCGGACTGTATGCGCGGGCACAGGGGATGAAGCCGGCGATCGCGGACGCGATTTACGATCACTACAAACCGGAATCGATGGAGGACGCGGCGCCGAAGACGCTGGAGTCAGCGGTGCTGTCGCTGGCCGATAAGGCGGACACCATCGCGGGAATGTTTGCGCTGGGATTGCAACCGACGGGGTCGAAGGATCCATTCGCGCTGCGGCGGCAGGCGAATGGCATTGTGAAGACGATCGTGGAGCATGACCTGCCCGTGGACTTGATGGTGATGATGCAGTTGGCGCTGGTGGGATACAAAGGCTCTGAGGCGGAGAAGAAATTCAAAGATCTGGACAAGTTCACGCCGGCGCTGCAGGCATTTTTCCGCGAGCGTCAGGAATTCTATCTGCGAGAAGTCTGTGGCATCGCGTATGACGTAGCCAACGCGGTGCTGGCGGCGGGGGCCGAGCGTCCGGCGGACGTGGTGGCGCGGGCGAAAGCTGTAAGTGAAGTTCGTGGCTCGGCGGACTTCGATTCCATCTCGGTGGCGTTCAAGCGGATCAAGAACATCCTGCGCCAGGCGCGTGAGGCGGGCAAGCCGCCCGCGGCCGAGTTCACCGCTGCCGCAGCGGCGGATCCAGCCGAAAAAGCGTTGTCGGAGTTGGCGGCGAAGACGGCGCCGGTGGTGGCCGACCTGCGCAAGCACCATAAATATGGAGCGGCGCTGGCGGAGATCGCCAAACTGCGTCCGGCGCTGGATACGTTCTTCGACAAAGTGATGGTGATGGTCGACGACGAAGCCGTGCGCTCGAACCGGCTGGCGCTGCTGGAAAAAGTGTTGCTGGATTTTTCAACGATCGCAGATTTTTCCGAGATCGTGGGTAAGAATTTGTAATTTGGTAATGGGGTAATTTGTAATTGAAAACCAAGAGCATGATTCACCACAGAGGCACAGAGACACAGAGGAAGCCAAGGAATTGGTAATTCGTAATTGGGGAAGCCGCACCTTTCAAAGCGCTGCGGGGGCTAAAGCCGAATAATCGAGCGCAGCGGAAACGCACGGGTGAACCCGTGCTGTACCCGCGTAAGGTCCTGGTTACTGCACCTTTTGCAACTTAGAGATGAGTTTCTGTGCCAGGTTGCTGTCGCCCTCTGACCAGAGCAGGCGTCCACTGATCCCGCAATTCTGTTCTATACCGTGAATGAAGGCGACCAGCCGCTGGACGTTGGATTTCACCCGCACCTCGACCTCAGGGATGAAGGCAACTTCCTCGTGGAGGAAGGGCGTGTCGAGGCCGAAGTCGACCTGGATGTGTCCGTCCTGCTGATGGGTGCCGTCGTCGAAATCGGTGCCGAAGGCGATGAACTTCACCGACTGCGCGCGCAGGGCCCAGGTCTCATCGAGGTCGCCCTGCTGCTCCGGAATGTGGAGGTCCCAGAAAGCTTCGATCTGGTAGGCATTGTCAGAGTGGAGGAACTCTTCCGCCATCTGGAGGGCGATCTGGGGATCGGTGCCGTAGTCGAAAGTCTGCTCGATGAGCGCGGGCTCCTGCCAGGCGAGGGCGTGGACGGACATATAGGCGATGCCGGGGCGCTGCACGGAAAAAGGGAATTGCTGCAGGACGGAGTGGAGCCGGGGAAGCATCTCGGCTGCCGCGAAGCTGGGGAACCAGAGGTTGAGATAGAGTTGGTCGGCCATAAGCGCAGCCTTGTATTGTAAATAATGGTGATTGTAAATAATGGCGGGGGGACGACGGGGAATAGGAACGACAGCGTCCGTCCTTTTTTGCACCATTTTGCTGCAGCGACGCGGGCGGGAGAGTGTATGATGCGCTGCAACAATCGACCCAATCCATGACCGGCGCCGGCAGTCGTCGGACGCAACCATCGAGGAGCAGGTATGCCAGCTTTCCTAAGGAAAGAGGGGAATGTCGTGATCGTCGACCTTCAGGGCCGCATGGCCATGGGGGAAGTGGAGGAGTTTCGGGCGAAGTGGTCAGAGGCGATCGCGACCGGGTCAAAGCAACTCATCATTAACCTGTCGCGGGTGACGATGATGGATTCGTCAGGGATCGGGACGATGATCCGATGCCACTCAGCGATGAGCGCCAGTGGAGGAACGATCCGCGTAGTGGGCGCCAACACCACGGTGCGCCAGGCGTTCAAGGTGACGCGGCTGGACAAAGTCTTCGCATTTTATGACGACGAAGCGAGCGCGCTGGCGGCAGGGGCGTCGGCGTAGGGTGCGGCGCACTTCCGAGCGCAATGCAGATACTTCGATGCCGCTCCGTTTTTGACACTGTTACGAAGCCACTGTTAGCATAGAGGTGTCAGTTAGCGACACTTCCCGCCTGTTTCACTCAGCGTCCCCGTCGTCTAGCCCGGCCTAGGACACCGCCCTTTCACGGCGATAACACGGGTTCGAATCCCGTCGGGGACGCCAAATCTAAAGCATTTAAATCAATCCGCAGTCTAGCCGCTGTTTTCCCATAAAGTCCTCGATTCCAGGGGAAAGAGAAGCGGCCGCATGACAAGGTCGCGGGTTTCGATATATCCTCCCGCCTGGCCGGGTGGGTCCATACTTACGCTCTGCCACGCCTGCATATCAGCCCAGGGGACAGCACTGAGGAGTCCCCCGCCGGTCGTTGATCGCAAGCGCAACAGCCGCACGCCCTATCGCGGTGCGACCGTGGGGACACCGACAGCTATGAGTGCAACGCCGACAATCATGAGTCAGGGTGAGATCGATGCTTTGGTCGAACTCATGACCTTACTCGCTTCCGAACACGACTTGGAGCGCTTGTTCGAACAAATCACCGAAGGTTCACGCAGGCTGCTCCGGGCCGAGCATTCCTGTTTGTTTCTGCTTGATCCGCAAGCCGGGGAAGTTTGGTCGACGGTGCGCCGGGGCGACGAAGTGAATGAGATTCGCATCCAGCTCGGCCAAGGCATTGCCGGGCAGGTTGCGCTTACCGGCGAGACCGTCAACATTGCTGACGCGCGCCAGGATCCGCGATTCAACCAGGACGTTGACCAGCAAGCTGGATTCCTAAGCTGCTCCGTGCTGTGTGTGCCGATGAAGAATCGACGGGGAGAGATCATTGGCGTTCTGCAGCTATTCAACCATGCCGACCGGGCGTTTACGGTGTCCGATGAACGACTGCTGGGGGCGCTTGCGGTACAAGCAGCGGTGGCGTGGGAGAATGCCCTCCTGGTGCAGGATGCGCAACAGCAAAAAAGGACCTCAGACATCCTGGTCAATGTAATGCAATCGCTTTCATCGGAGCTGGAATTGGGCCAGCTGCTCAAGATCATCGTGACCAAGACCAGCGAAGCGATGAACTGTGAGCGTTGCACGCTGTTCGTGGTCGATCCTGAGACAGACGAGCTGTGGTCACGAGTGGCGCAAGGCGACGGCATCACAGAGATCCGCTTGCCGAAAGGCTCTGGGATCGTGGGACACGTGGCCGCTACGGGCGAAACGGTGAACATCCCTGACGCCTATGCCGATGAGCGCTTCAACCCGGAGGTAGACCGCAAGAGCGGGTTCCGCACCCGGGACATGCTTACCATGCCCGTCACCAATGAGCATCGTGACATCGTCGGCGTGCTCCAGGTCCTCAATAAGAAACGTGGCGCTTTCAACGAGCCCGATCAACGGTTGCTGGGAGCACTCGCCGCCCAGATCGCGGTGGCCCTGCAGAACGCCCTGCTGTTCGAGAAATTTCAGTTTCTGACAAATTACAACGACGGCATTTTGCGCAGCATTCGAACCTCGGTTGTGACCATAGACCCCGATGGAGCCATCGCCTACATCAACTCCGCAGGACTAAATCTTGCCTACGACCTGCAATCGTTTGCCAAGGGCCAGGGATTCGAAGAGTTCTTCGGAGGCGACGCGAACCTGCAACTGGTGACTGGGATCCGAGGCGTTCTCAGCGGGAATGAGCCCTTCACCGCTTACGACTTGGCCCTTCGCAAAGCCGACAATGAGAAGATGAGCGTGAATGTGCACGCTTTTCCCCTTTTGGACAAGGCACAGCGCTCGTTGGGATTGGTGGTCGTGGCCGACGATATTACCCATGAACAGCGTCTCATGAGCACTCTTTGTCGATATGTGACGCGCTCCGTTGCAGAACAAGTACTGAAGAACCGGGACGAGATCAAGCTTGGCGGTAAGCGTTCGGAAGTGGTTGTCCTGTTTGCGGACATCCGAAACTTCACCAGCGTAAGCGAACAGTGCACGGCCGAAGAAGTGGTGAGTATGCTGAACCAGTATTTCTCACGAGCCATCGAGCCCATCTTCCGGTACGAGGGCACGCTGGACAAGTACATAGGCGACGCTATCATGGCGGTCTTCGG
>JBKKBM010000226.1:0-3958 GCA_046714215.1 Terriglobales bacterium
CGCCATCTGGGGCCCGTGGGTCTTCGCCCTCATCACCCACTTCGCCCAATCCGCCCGGACGGCTATAGTTTCGCTCGTGGTCTTTTTCGTCATCGGCGTCATCCTGCTCTCGCTGGTCGACGAAAAACAGGCCCGCTTGGCCAAGACCGAAGGCGCTTTCTAAAATGTTGTTCTATTGGATTGCCGGCGCTCTGCTTGCCCTGCTCTGGTTCTCCCGGGTAATCGAGACCGCCCGCGGGCTCCCCCGCATCCCGGACATCTCGCTCGGGGACTTAAACCCTGATGTCTCCCTGCCGCGCCTCACCGTCATCGTTCCCGCCCGCAATGAGGAGGAGGCCATAGAACAGTGCCTCACTTCGCTGCTCACGCTCGATTACCCGGACTTCGAAGTCATCGCCGTCGACGATCGCTCTACCGACTCCACCGGTACCATCATCGACCGCCTCGCCGCCGCCCACTCCAGACTCAAAGTGATTCATGTCACCGAACTGCCCAGCGGATGGATGGGAAAGACCCACGCCATGTGGCGTGCCGGCGAACTAGCTGCCCGGAAACCAGCCACTGGGAATCAAGCCACTCGGAATCAAGCGAACAACGACCTGCTCCTCTTCACCGATGGCGACGTTAGTTTTTGCCCGGACTCGCTCCGCCGCGCCGTCACCTACATGCAGACCACGCAGGCCGACCACCTCGTCCTTTTTCCCACCATGATCTTCAAGAGTCCGGGCGAGAAGATGATGCTCAGCTTTTTCCATGCGGCGTTGAGTTTTGCCCATCGCCCCTGGAAGGTCTCTGATCCCAACGCGCGCGACCACATCGGCGTAGGCGCCTTCAACCTGGTACGGCGCACCGCCTACCAGGCCATTGGCACCTACCTGGCCATGCAGATGGAAGTCATCGACGATCTCCAACTCGGAAAGTTGATCAAGCTCCACCGCCTTAAGCAGCACGCTGTCCTCGGTCCCGGACTCGTCACCATTCACTGGGCCACGGGCGCCATGGGCGTGGTGCGCAGCCTGGGGAAGAACAGCTTTGCGCTGCTGCGCTTCCAATGGCTCTTGGTGCTCGGCGGCTGCATCGCTATTGGCTTTATCACTCTGGGCCCGCTCCTCGGCTTGGTGCTCGCGCCAGGATGGGCCAAACTCGGGTACGGCGTCGCCCTTGCCGCCATGGCGAGCCTCTACTTCCAAGTACAACCCATCACCACCATTGCGCCAGCCTACTTCCTGCTCCACCCGTTCGCCGCCGCGCTCACTATCTACGCACTGCTGCGCTCCGCCTGGCTCACCTCAAGGCACGGCGTCACCTGGCGGGGAACCAGCTACCCGCTTCAGCAATTTAAGAACATGAAAAATAGAGAGTAGGGAGCTACTCCGGCGGGGGATTCGGATCCGCTTCACCCAGGTCCGCGTCGTCGCCCGGCTTCCGCTTCGATTTCTTCTTCGCCTTCGCGGGCGTCACCGGACGAAACTCCCCCGCGCTATAGCTGCCTTTGGTCGCCGCATCGTATTGCTTCGGCAATGGCGGCAACTTTGCCGACTCGCCCGTCAACTGCCGCACATCGCTGAGCACGATCTCGGCTTGACCTTTGTAGTCCTTGATCTTCCCGTGGACCTCGATCACTTTGCCTTCCAGCCAGCGCACATCGCCTACGTCAGGCAGGTTGCGGCTGAAGATCACCACGCTGAAAGGACAATTCTTATAATCGTCGCAGAAGTTGAGGAAGTGCGTAGAGGACCGCGGGCTATAGCCGATCTTCACTACCTTGCCCGTGACGCACACCGTTGCCCCCATCTTCTTAGGGGCCTCCGTGTAGGGGATACACTCGGCGGCAGCATAGCTGGAGGCTGCGATCATCATGCCGATCACCAGGCCGATTGTCCGGTCGACGATACGGAGATGGTTCCAGCAGAGATACATGGAGCACAGCCTTATTCACTGGCAGGACGGCCCGCACACTTCCGGGCCGTTGCATCGGGTAAAGGACTATTTCCCGTAAGCGGCAATGGCCGCCGCTTCGTCGTCTTTCACGTCGAATACGGTGTACAGCTTCGTGATCTGCAGCAGGTCGTGCACCTTTTTGGTCAGGTTCAACAGCTTCAGCTCACCGGTTTCTTTGCGTACAGCCGTGTACGCGCTCACCAACTCGCCGATCCCGGAGCTGTCGATGTAGGTCACGTCACCCAGGTTGAGCAGGATTTTTTTCTCGCCCTTGCCCAGCAATTCGCGGATGGTGTCGCGCAGTACGACACTGCCTTCACCCAGGGTGATGCGGCCGCTCAGGTCCAAAATGGTGATACCGTCCACCTGACGGCTACTGGATTTCAAGCTCATGTTAACTCTCCTTAGCTTCCCCGACCGGGGCGCTTTTGTGTTTGATTAAAGTGATCTCGGTCCCAGGATTCAGGTCCCGGATATTGACTTCATCCATGAATGCTTTGATCAGGAATATACCCCGCCCGGAGGTCTTCATGATGTTCTCCTCCGCCAGCGGGTCGGGTACGTTTTGCTCGTCTAGGCCTTTTCCCTGGTCCGTGATGGTGATGGCCAGCGAGTCATTCGCCGCCACAAACGCCACCGTGATCTTCTTGTTCGGGTCGTAGGCGTTGCCGTGCAGCACTGCGTTCACGGCCGCTTCGCGCACCGACATCGTGATCTTATGCAGATCCTCTTCGGCAAAGCCGACCTTCAGCGCAAGTTGCTCCGCTGTCTGTTCGACCTTGTTGACGCTGTCTAATGTGGAGTCCAGCGTGTAAGCAACCCGATTACCCATTGTCACCATTCACAGTGTCGGTCTCGGCTCTTCGCCTTGCACCGGCGTGAATCGTGCTTTGCCGGCGAAACAGTAAGTGTGCCTTTCGCGCTAAGAATTGTCAACGCAGCAGTTTACGCGCGCGGCTTGCGGTAGAATCTCAGTCTCGGCATTGCACGCTTGAAACCAGCCGGAGGACCTTCCTACTATGAGATTGTCGCGTCTTGTTGTTTGCACCTTTCTGCTCGCGCTGTTTGCCACCGTCCTTCCCGCTCAGACGGTTTCTGCTCAGACCACCGCACCTTCCTCTTCACCTGCTAAGCGCGCCGCCCAGGCTAAAGTAAAAAAGGGGACGCCCGCCCAGGCCGAGAAGTTCGTCAAAGCCGCGGAGAAAGACCTGCTCGACCTCAGCATCAAGGCCAGTCGCATCGGCTGGGTGCAGAGCACCTACATCACGGATGACACCGAAGCGCTCGCTGCCGAAGCCAATGAAGCTCTTACCAAGCGCGTCACCGAGTTGGCGGAAGAGTCCACCAAGTTCGACGGCCTCAAGCTCTCGTACGACCTCCAGCGAAAATTAAAGTTGCTGAAACTCGCTCTCACCGTACCCGCCCCTAAGGATGACGCTGAGCGCACCGAGCTCACCAAGATTAACGTATCCATGGAGAGCGATTACGGAAAAGGGAAGTACTGCCCCGGGGTCCAAAAGAGTGACCAGCAGAATGCGCAGAAGTCAGAGTCCGGCGATGCGAAATGCCTCTCCCTCGGCGACATGGAAAAGATTCTCGCTGACAGCCGTGATCCCGAACAACTCAAAGAGATGTGGGTGGGCTGGCACAAGATCTCGCCGCCGCTCAAGCAGCGCTACTCGCGCTTCGTAGAACTCGCTAATAAAGGTGCGCGTGAGCAGGGTTTCAAAGACGTCGGCGCCCTCTGGCGCTCCAATTACGACATGCCGCCCGACGCCTTCGCCGCTGAGATGGAACGCCTCTGGCAACAGGTGCGTCCGCTCTATCTCTCGCTTCATACCTACACGCGCACCCAACTCCGCAAAAAATACGGTGCCAGCGTCGTCTCCGCCGACGGTCCCATCCCCGCACACCTCCTCGGCAACATGTGGAGCCAGGAGTGGGGCAACATCTATGACGTCGTAAAGCCCGCCCAGGGCGGCGCCGGCGTCGACCTTACCGCCATCCTCAAGCAGCG
>JBKKBM010000227.1:0-2866 GCA_046714215.1 Terriglobales bacterium
GTGATCGCGACGGGCGTGCCCCACGTCAGCGTCTACATGCTGGAAGTGGATGAGGATTCGCGGCTGGGCAGGGAACTCATCGCCGGAGGCACGCGCTACCATGCCCACCACGTGCCGAATGAAGACCTGGTGGCTGATCTTTACGTTGCTGCCGGAGAGATGCTGGCGGCGGCGGGCATCCGCCAGTATGAGATATCCAACTTTGCGCGCGAGGGCCGGGTGTCCCTGCACAACCTCAAGTACTGGACGCGTCAGCCCTACATCGGTTTCGGACTGGATGCCCATTCCATGTTGCCCACGCCGAACGCCGCGGTCCGCTTCGCTGCGACCCGCTTTTCTGCAACAGATGACTTTGAGAAGTTTTACGACTCGCCCGGCCACATCGCCACCGTCGTAACTCCGCAGGGCGCCATGGAAGAGGAATTTTTTCTCGGGCTGCGGCTGAATCGGGGCATCGACCTCGCTGCCCTGGGCGATCAGGCCTCGGATTTTCAGCGCCAGGCGATGACCGAATTGCTCTCCGAAGGCTTGCTAGAAAAAGCTGCCGGACGCATCCGCCTTACCCCCCGCGGGCGCCTCCTCTCCAACGAGGTATTTGGCCGGTTTCTCGCGCCCGAATCCGCTCCGACTTCTGCCTGACTTGTCAACGTTTTATGACTTCTGCAACACCCAAAGTTTTTCCGTGGAAATCTCCCCGGTTTTCACTAAAAAACAGTAAAATTATCAGTACCGCAATCCACACGTAGAAAGCAGTCAGTTGACCGAATCGCAGTCTGCCCCGCTGGGCAATACAGCTACATCTCAACAGCCACTTCGGTCGGTGACGGTTGACCTGCGTAGTGATACCGTTACGCGACCCACGCCGGAGATGCGTCGCGCCATGGCCGAAGCCGAGGTCGGCGACGACGTCTATGGCGAAGACCCCACGGTCAACCGGCTGGAGCAATCCGCTGCCGCTGTCTTCGGACGCGAGGCTGCCATCTTCGTCCCCACCGGCACCATGGGCAATCAGATCGCGATCAAAATCCATACCCAGCCCGGCCAGGAGATTATCTGTGAGGAGCGCGCCCACGTCTTCAATTGGGAGATGGCCACACTGTCCTCTTTCTCCGGCTGTATTGTCCGTCCGATCCGAGCGGGTACCGGCACCCTCACCTGGGAGCACATTCGCAAGGTAGTCGCCCCCAAGATCTATTACCGGGCACAGACAGGACTCATCGTTCTGGAAAACACCCACAACATGGCCGGCGGCACGGTGGCATCGGTGGAGTCGATGAATGAGGTCTGCGCCAGCGCGCGCGCCGTCGGGATTCCCGTACATCTGGACGGTGCCCGCATCTTCAATGCTGCTACTCATCTCGGACGCCCCGTTGCCGAGATCACCCAAGGCTTTGACTCGGTGATGTTCTGCCTGTCTAAGGGACTGGGCGCGCCCGTAGGGTCCATGCTTGTCGGTAGCCAGGGTTTCATCGAGAAAGCCCGAGTCTATCGCAAGGCGCTGGGCGGCGGCATGCGCCAAGCGGGTATTTTGGCCGCGGCCGGAATGATCGCGCTGGAGAAAATGACCGCGCGGCTGCAGGAAGACCATGACAACGCCCGCTTCATGGCCGAGGCGCTAGTCCAGATGCCGGGCGTGCGCATGGGCCTGGACGGCGTGCAAACCAACATTTTGATCTTTGACATCATCCGGCCCGGAGTCACGGCGCTGGATGTTACCAAGCGTTTGGCGGAACAAAACATTCTCGCCAGCGGTATTAGTACGCAGCAGGTAAGACTGGTCACTCACATGGACGTAGATCGCGCAGGTTGCACGCGCGCGGTCGAAGCTTTGCGGGCGATCTTGTAAGAACGGTCACACGCTTGGCAAGGGCGCGGCTGGTAGGTCTGGGCTTCAGCCCTGACTCGCGGAGCGACAAGCGCCGTTCCCGGCCGCAAAGAAGGGCTTTGGCCCCTGAAGTAAGGTTTTTTGGGCCCCTATCTCTTTATGAAAGTAGATTAGACCTAGGGATGGAAGTAAGAATCGAACATAAGACGATGGCCATGTGCCATCCGGAAGCTCTCTGGGAGATCTTCCGTCAAGTAGAAGATTGGCGTAATTGGACCAGTACATTTGGACAATCCGGCTGGGTGCACGGCGCACCTTGGCAGCCGGGAAGCCGATTTTTCTTAGAAGTGATCGCACCCCGCCGCATCGATCTGGAAGTTGTCGTTCTCCGTTGCTCCGCTCCCCATGAAGTGGTGCTTCTGTGCCACGGCGAAGGGCTGGCCGGAGAACTCTGGATCCATTTCACGAGTGAAGATTGGGACCGCTCCAATCTGAGCGTTGAAGCGGCCATCGTAGGTACCACGAAGTTGACCTTACCCGAACTTAAGGGTGTGGTCGGCGACATTTTCGATGGTTGGTTTGAAGGCTTGCGCTTGGAAGTGGAAAAGTACTGCATTGCGTTCGCCCTCTGAGGGGCTGATCGGAAAGGCAGTTCGCCTTTCAACCGTCGTATTCCGTGACATCGTAGTTCGTTTCCTGGGGCCCCTTCACGATGAAGCTTGAATACTCCACCGTGGCGCGTTGCCGCCCGGACGACATCTGGAATGTGTTCACCGATTCCACCCACTGGAGCGAGTGGAGTTCCTTGCTCGCCGGCGTCCAGTGGACGAGCGGCGAAGCGTGGCAGCCCGGCAGTCAGGGCGTGATTGAGATCGCGCAGCCGTCATTCAAGTTGAAGTCCACGATGAAAGAAGCGGCGCCGCCGCAACGCATCGTATGGACGGGCGCGGTGATGGGCGTGAATTTTGAGAGCGCCTTCGTATTCACGCCGCAGGTGGACCTCACTACCCTAATGCAGGCGGTCATTGAGCTGTCTGGTCC
>JBKKBM010000228.1:0-23762 GCA_046714215.1 Terriglobales bacterium
GCTTTAACGAGCGCTGGTCCGCGAATTCGCTCTTCACGTACATTCACGCGGCTGATACGCGCACCGGTCTGCCGCCCAATATCGAAGGCGGCACGCCCGCGCCGGATGGCTTCCTCAGCATCCGCTATGAGAGTCCGCGCCGCTGGTGGGTGGAGCCGTATCTCCATGCAGCGGCGCGCCAG
The DNA here is from genome assembly GCA_046714215.1 of Terriglobales bacterium. Classification (GTDB taxonomy): domain Bacteria; phylum Acidobacteriota; class Terriglobia; order Terriglobales; family Acidobacteriaceae; genus DATLCI01. Next base: position 183 of record JBKKBM010000228.1, read on the forward strand.
GACCGGCTCTCTTCGCTCGACCTGGATGACCGCCGCACCGGCAGTGCGCGTTCGCGTTCCAGCATCGCCAACTTTTTCCGCAATGGCGCGCGCGCGCGCGGCCTGATCGGCGCGGGAGCCGACACCGCGTTCGGCACCGCCGACGACACCTTGCTCGCGACCGGCGAGACCTTGCTCCAGATCCAGGATCGGGTGCTGGGCGCGGGCGTACATTCGGCGCCCCTGTATCGCGCCGTTCCCGGATACGTGACCTTCAATCTGCGGGGCGGGGTGCGCGTCGGAGAGCGGCAACGTCTGTTTGCCGATCTCGAGAACATCGGCGACCGCAACTACCGGGGCATCAGCTGGGGCGTGGACGCTCCCGGACGCAGTTTCAGCCTGCGCTATACGGTGAGTTTCTAGCTTAAGGCACTGTCGGCTATCGGCCATCGTTGGTCCAAAAGCCGTTCCCAACGCGGAGACGCGGAGAAAGCGAAAAAATCCACCACTAGAGGCACAGAGACACCGAGAAAACCCAAAGGGCAACACAGAACCCGTACACGGTGCGCGGCGAGATTCGACCTGGGTGCTCCGCTCCGGTTAGCTCGAAAGTTTCCTGATTTGGGAATCAGCGAATCCGCCGATTCTTGGCGCGGTAAATGTTTTGCATATAACCCGCAGCGCCGCTGGTGAGAGGATTCTAATCCTTCTAATCTTCCTTCCGTGTCAGGCTCTTAGCTGTCCTCGAAATTCCGATAAAACGTGGCCTTCGGCGTGCTCTTACCCAGGTAGTCCCATCTCGATCCGGGAACTGAGGGAGCACGATGAAGAACGTCGTCAAAATCGTATTTCTGATCTTTACCGTCGTGGAAACTGCCGGCGCTGGCTCCTTTACGCTCGAAACTTTGCCGCCGGCGGCGTCAGGCCAAGCATCGGCGGCACCCGGTGGAAATTCTTATCTTCACGGCGCGGGCGTGCATACCTTCGCAGCGGCGCGCAGCTTCGACAATTATGGTTATATCGGGACCATGCATTTGAATGACACCACGACCTTCAACCTGTCGACGGGGCCGACGGAAGTTGCAGTGCCGGAGCCAGCCACGCTAGTACTGTTCGGTTCGGGCCTGGCGGTGGCCGTTTTTCGCAAGCGTAGACGCGCCCACCGCTCTTTGCATGGCAGGAAATCAATCCCACTAAGCACTTAAATATCAAGGCTTTGGACGGATACCAACATTCAATCCGCAGTGGAACCGCAGTGAATTGTGAGCGCTACGCGTAAGCCCCAAACTGCACCTCAAGTTTGGAGGTTCACCGTGACTCGCGCATCTCATCTCATCGTTGTGGTTGCTTTTCTCGGTTTGGAAGCGTGGGCGCAAAGCTCCGCTTGCCGTACGATCGGAATCGTCTCCGATAACGATCATCTTCCTGCCAAATATCTTCGCGTCCAGTTGGCCTTCAACGGCGGGTTACAGGACGGGCACTTTTCCTTCGTCGACGGCGCCCTGGCCGACATCAGCGCAGACATCGCGGTGCGCGTACGTCCCACCGTTTCCGGCAGTCCCTTCCGCTTGGCGGCGCGCGTCTCACGCACGTCCACCGGCGAGACTCGGGAAGCGCTCCACCCGGATACTTCTACGGAAGGTAAGCAGCGTGTGGTGCAGGACATCGTCCGCGCTATCCTCGATTTTTGCCCGACGCCCCGCTTCCAGACGGTGGTCGTGATCGCGCAACGGGAACCAGTGGTCGCGAGCCCGGTAGAGGATGGCTCAACGCCGGAGTCCCCGGAGTTGACGTGCCGCTTGGAGCCCGTCCACGAACTCAGCCTCTATTCCGCGACCTCGTCTCTGGATGAGCGCGACCTCCGCTCTGCGATCGTGAAAGATAAGCTTGCGCGCAAGCTCAACCTGCGCGCGGAGTTGGCCCCGGCCAATGGTGCGCAGATCACCGTGAAGCGCAACCTGGGCACGTCATTCTGGAGCTTCTCCGTAACGACTCCCGATGGCGGCTTCTGCCAGCGCGACCTCTTCATCCTGAAGATGGAAGATGCGCCCATCCGCCTGGCCCGCGGCATCGTCGCGGTGGTGGCAAACAGCCGCGACCAGGGAGCCTACCTCACTACAGTAGCGCCGGGCCCGCGCGACTTCAAGGTAGAGGCCTTCGGCGGGCTGGCGACCGTAAAGCAAGGATTTGCGCTAGTGCTTTCCGTGAGTGGCAAAGAGCTGGTCATCACCACGCCGGTGGGCTTCGAGGTGGCTCGCATCCCGGCCAGCGCATTACAGGACGTCAGCACCACCGACTACTCTCCGGCGTTCCGCTCTGACTGGGAAGCCGATTTCGGGAACCACCTGGCAGGCGCGGACCCCGTGTCCGCGACGGTGGTGATCGCGGCGGCCACCGTCTACGCCACGCTGGGTCATCTGGGTTCTTTCAGCCAAAACCTCTTCCGCGCCGAGCATTTCCTCGGCGTCGCCTGGAAGGACGGAGCTACGGTAAAAACGGCGTCGTTCAAGGTGCGCGGTCGCGACACCAAGGTCCTTCGCGCCACTTTGGAGTCGATGGTGGAAGCCGCGCGCTTCGCCCCGTCCGCACCTAGCCCCGCCGGCACGCTGCTGGCGAAGGAGAAATAAAGGTGATGCGCCGCGTCTGGAGAGGGACGCGGCGCGTATCTCGATCCGCACCCAGACGGCACTTCGCCATTGAGCCGCATCTCATGGGCCTAAGCTCCGGACTTGTCCGCTTAATTAGTGACAACGCCGGGGCGCGACTGCCAATGCCCAAATTCACCCGTTCCAAGACCTTTCGTATCTTCTCCGCCATCGCGCTCGTGATGGTGACGGCGTGGTTTCTGATCGCGCTGTTCAAACCGAACATGAACTACCGGGTCAGCCCGCCCGCGGCGACGCTGGAGTCCCCGGAATTCTGGCGGATGCTGGAATCGCTGGCCGATGCTCGCCTGCATCCCAACAACCGCATTCAAGTCCTGCCCAACGGCGAGAATTACTACCAAGCCGAACTGCAGACCATTGCCCAGGCACAGCAAAGCATTCACCTGGAGATGTACATCTTCAATGACAGCGAGATCGGCAAGCGTTTTGTCGCGGCATTAGCGGAGCGCGCCCGGGCGGGCGTGCAGGTGCGCATGGTGGTAGACGCCATCGGCAGCTTGAGCACCAGCAAAGACTTCTTTAAACCGGTGACGGATGCGGGCGGCAAGATCGAGTGGTATCACCCGGTGCGCTGGTACAACTGGGACAAGGCCAACAACCGCACGCACCGCGAACTTATCGTGATCGACGGCCGCAAGGCCTTCGTCGGCGGGGCCGGCGTCGGTGACCATTGGCTGACCGCGAAGGATGGCAAACCGCGCTGGCGCGACACCATGGTGTTTATCGAGGGGCCGGCGGTCTCCGCGCTGCAAGGCACGTTCGTCGAGAATTGGCTCGAAGCCTCAGGCGAAGTCATCAGCGACCCCGCGTTCTTCCCGATCATTACTTCTTCTGGAACCCAAGGTGACGGTGGATCCCCCGCGATGGTCGTCAACAGCTCCGCCTCAGCCGGCGGCTCCACGCGCGCGCGCATCCTCTTTCAAACGCTCCTGGCCTCGGCCAAATCCACCATCTACATGAGCACGCCGTATTTTCTTCCCGATGACGATGCCCGCAACGACCTCATCAAAGCGGTCAAACGCGGGGTCACGGTGAAGATCATCACGCCGGGCAAGCAGAGCGACCATGCCGTCACGCGCAGTTCGTCGCGGCGGTTGTACGGCGAACTTCTGGAGCATGGCGCGGAGATCTACGAGTACCAGCCGACCATGATGCACGCCAAGATCCTTATCGTGGACGGCAAGTGGAGCGTGGTCGGCTCCACCAACATGGATAACCGCTCCTTCGAGTTGAACGACGAAGTCAACCTCGCCGCGTTTGATGGCGAGATGTCGCGCCGGCTCACGGAAGACTTTATGGAAGACCTGAAGGCCTCACGCCGCGTCAGCTACGAAGAGTGGACGAAGCGTCCGTGGCGCGAACGCCTGACTGAGCAGCTGGGCTGGCTGATCGAGCGCCAGCAGTAAATTCATCCTCACCAATGCTTGTTCAGGGTGGACAGGAAGCGGATTTCGCGCTTGGCTGGGAACTTATGGCACCCTCGCCAGCCACTTTTCGAACTCCGGTCCCTGCTTCTGCTTGAACTCTACGCAGCTCGTGATCCGCTCGAGCGCCAGTCGTACGGTGCGCTCGGCGCCGGGAGCACGATGGTCGCGGAAGAAGTCTTCGATGTCCTTGCGATGATCGAGGTCGCAGTAGCCGCCCAGCGCCCCGACCGCGCCACCGCCACCGAATGACACCACTTTCTCCCGCATCTCCACCCAATGCAGTTTGAGGAAGGCCCACGCCGTATCACGGGTTGCGGGATTCCCGATGAGCGTGCTCATAAATCCAATGACATCCTGCGGCGGCATCTGGGGCGAGCGCACGAACTCAAGCGACCGCTTGACCAGCGCCGGATCGCGGAACTCCGCCAGGGTGAAGAGCAAACGCGAATACTGCTCGGGCGATTGCGCCTTCGTACTTTTGCCGGTCACGGCCGCGTAGATGCGGTCATAGAGCGCGGCGTCGCCATTCGCCGCTGCGATGGAGAAGGCCACGTTTGCCATGCCCGCATCTACGCTGCCGGGATCAGCCAGCGCCCGCTCGACTATGGCGCGCGCCCGCGCTATGCTGGCGGCTTCGCCCATGTCGCCCATCAGTGCGAATATCTGAGCGCGCAAGTTGCGCGTCTCATCCGTGTCATTCGTTTTCGGCTCTAGTCCCACGCGCTCCATCGCCGGACGCAGCACGCTCATCTGCCACGCATCGAACTTAGGACGGGTGACATCGTCCGTGAACGTCAAGCGTATCCCCGCTACCCGCCCGATCACCTGCTGCACCACCGCCGTCTCCTGGCTGTTGCGGAGTTTGCCGCTCAGATCGAGATAGTCGCCGATGGCCACGTTCCCGGTCCGCACCAGGGCCCACTGGTCGCCCAGCAGGACGATCGTCTCGGCGGGCGTGAGCTTGCTTTCGGCAGCGGCCGCTGAGATCTTGGCGAACATCGCGGGCGCATACGCCGTGCGGTAATAGCCGCTGGCCCCGGCATTGATGAAACGCTCATCGCATCCGGCGAATACGATCTCGTGCGTAGGCTTGGTCATCAGCGAGCAGCTAGCCGGCCCCAAGCCCAGGCTGCGCGTGCATACCGGAATGTTCCACTGCGTATTCGGCACCCCTCTCGCCTGGGCCTCGCCACCAAAGCGCTCTTGCGTCAACTTGAGGAATGTCTTTCCGCCCCCGCAGGATGAATCGACGGAGAGCAGCGGCACGCCCGGGTGGTCGACGAATGTCTGCATGATCTTGTCGACAGGCTTGCGCGAGGCCGCGGTCAATTGCGTCCACAGGTCTTCCGCGGTGGCATTGCCGTTCGCATGCTTCTGCAAATAGCGGTTCACGCCCTGGCGGAACGCCTCTTCCCCGACGTACGCCTCCACCATGCGCAGCACCGCTCCGCCTTTAGCATAGGCAACGCCGTCGAAGAGTTCCTTGATCTCCTCCGGCGTATTGCCATTGGCGCGGATGGGCCGCGACGACGCCAGCGAATCCTGCGTGATCACGAACGACGCCGAGAGTGCCCGGTTAACCGACTGGTCCCAAGCCTTATCCCATTCCGCCAGCGGCTTGAAGGTCATCCACGTGGCGAAGCCTTCGTTCAGCCACACGTTGTCCCACCACTGCATGGTGACAAGGTCGCCAAACCACTGGTGGGCCATCTCGTGCGCCACCACGCTGGCGACGCCGCGCTTGGCCCCTACCGACGCGGACTTCTCATCGATGAGCAGCGCGCGCTCCTTATAAAAGATCGCGGCAGTGTTTTCCATGCCGCCCCACTCGTAGTTGGGTATGGCCACCATGTCCAGCTTCTTGAACGGATAACGGATACCGTAATAGCGGTTATAGTAACCGAGGAAGTTCTCCGCCGCCTGCAAGGCGAAGCGGCCCAGCTCTTTTTTCTCCGGCACCGCGCAGACGCGGATGGGCGTGCCATCCGCGGCGCCTTCCACGCAGCCGAAATCGCCGACCGCCAGCGCGACCAGATACGTCGAGATCTTGGGCGACCGCGCAAACTCCAGGGTATGCTTGCCCGCACCTGGCCCGGCGATGGTGCGGAGCAGCGCGCCGTTCGAAATGGCGGTGTCCGCCGCGGCGGTCTCGACCGAGATGTCAAACGTGGCCTTGAACTCCGGCTCGTCAAAGCTGGGGAAGGCCATGCGCGCGTACGTGGCCTCGAACTGGGTGGCCGCATACTGCCGCCGCTCCGATTTCGTGCGATATAGCCCACGCAAATCGTCGCGCAACGGGGCGGAGAACTTCAGATGCAGTTCCGCCGCGCCCGCGGGAACGTTCGACGCGACGGCGTTCTGCTGAAACTCGAGGACCGTCATCTCCTGCTCAGGCTGGGGCGTGACCTTGGCCACGATCTTCTTGCCCCCGGACATCACATACGCGTCGCTGATGCTCAACCCCACGGAATTCAACGTGATCGTCGGCGAAGCCTTGGCCAGCCGCAGCTGGATCTTCTCCTCGCCCGCGAATGTCCCCGCGGCAATGTCTACCTGAAAGCGGATGGTGTAGTGCGAGGGCACGGCGTCTTTCGGCAGGCGCTGGGCAAAACCCATCGACGAGAACAGGCAGGCGATCAGAATCAGGTGTTTCATGGGCTAAAGAGTACCAAACGGGGGCGAGCCCGGCTAAGCTTCGGCCGTGGTCGGGCGACAGCGGTAAAGATTTCGCGCCCCTGAATCCCGAAAGGGGAAACTCTACAAATTCATGGTTGTTTCATTTGTGCGGTATCGAACATAGAGGCGGAATAATGCCACATTCCTCATGCCTGACGTGCGCAAACTTAAGCTGGTAAAACGTCCCGATTTGGTCGGTTGGGGCTGCTCGAGCTGCGATTGGGGCTTCCGCATCCCCGCGAAGCTTAAGAGCGACTCTTTAGACGACCTCATTCGCCAGACTGAATCCATCCGCGACGCGGCTTTTGCCGCGCACGCGTGCTCCAGTCATCAGGAGCGCAAGAGCGCTGAAATCGGGGACGTAGGGATTTTAGATTTCCCCCCAGCATCATCCCCTATTTCCCCAAAGCGAACGAAGAGCAACGCATAGATCCTTCGACTGCGCGCTCCCGGTGGGTCGCCCTCCGCTCAGGATGACAGTTCGTCCAGAGAAGGTCATGCGCCGGATATTCCAAGAACTGCCTAAGCCATCTGCCCTATTCCCAAGGCAGGCGAATCGACATATGATGCGCCCAACTTTGGCTACAATCCCACATCCGGCGGAAGGTCTTCTGCTGTCGGGCGAGGTGCAAACGCCTCCTGCGGACGTCTGTGTGCCTGGGCGGGTGCCCGGGCGGCGGCCTCTGCTCAAGCGGTTGCTGGTGATCGCCTTCTGCTATTTCTTCATCCGCACCTTCATCGGTGAAGCTGCGCTGGTCCCCACCTCCTCGATGGAGGGCACCATTCTGGTGGGCGACCACATCCTGATGAACAAACTGCTCTATGGGCCGCAGATCCCCTTCACCCGGTGGCGGCTACCGTTCATCCGCGAGGTGGAGCGCAAGGACATCATCGCCTTCTATTATCCGCGGAATGCGGACCTGATATTCCTCAAGCGGGTGGCGGCTGTGGGCGGCGACCGGGTGGAGATCCGCGACGACGTCCTTTACGTGAACGACGTCCCGGTGCGGGAGCCGCATGCCCGGTTCGATCGCCGTCCGTGGCGACGGCATCCGGAGAACATACGTGCCCGCGTGGTGCCCCAGGGCCATTTGTTCGTGCTGGGCGATAATCGCGACAACTCCGACGACAGCCGCTACTGGGGCACCGTGCCGGTCAGGAATGTGATCGGCGAGCCGCTGGTGGTCTACTGGTCTTACGACGCGCCTTCCTCTGCCTGGCTGGAAAAGAACCCGGGGCGGCAACTGGATTTCTACGGCAGCATCGTGACCAACCTCTTCGCCCGAACGCGCTGGTCCCGGACCGGCTTTATCCTGTAAAACCGCGTAAAAGCCGCATGAACGGCGGGGATGCTACGAGCTAATGTTAGAATGATGTTTCCCTGAAGCAAGCGCTGATAGCCCCCGAGAAGAGAGTTACTTTGCCCCAGCCAAAAAACACAGCCACCAAAACCGTCACGTATGCGGACGCGGGCGTCGACATCCAGCGCGCCAATAAAACCAAACAGCGCATCAAGTATCTGGCGCAGAAGACCTTCAACCGCGGCGTGTTGAGCGATATTGGCGGCTTTGGCGGACTGTTTGCCATCGACAAGACGAAGTTCCGCGATCCCGTGCTGGTCTCGAGCGTTGACGGCGTAGGCACCAAGCTAAAAGTGGCCTTCCAGATGAGAGTTCATCACACCGTGGGCGCGGACCTGGTCAACCACTGCGTGAATGACATTGCCGTCCAAGGCGCCACGCCCCTCTTCTTCATGGACTACCTGGCCAGCAGCCGACTCGATCCGGAGGTGACGGAGAAGGTCATCGCCGGCATTGCCGACGCTTGCCGCCACAACGGCTGCGCACTGATCGGTGGCGAGACTGCGGAGATGCCCGGCTTCTATCCGCCCGGAGAATATGACTTGGCCGGATTCATAGTTGGGGTGGTCGATCGCGCGAAGATCATCACCGGAGAAAAAGTCCAGCCGGGTGACGTGCTGGTGGGACTGCCCTCGAACGGACTGCACACCAACGGCTACTCGCTGGCGCGCAAGCTGTTGTTCGAAGTGGCGCGCTACTCGCCGGACAAATACGTGAACGAGTTAAAGAACAAAGTGGGCAACGAGTTGATGCGGACCCATAAGAGCTACTGGCCGGTCATCCGCCGGCTGGTGGATTCTGATTGCGTGACCGCCATGGCCCATATCACTGGCGGCGGCATCACGGAGAACCTGCCCCGAGTGCTGCCCAAGGGCACGGGCGGGCTGGTGGAGATAGGCTCATGGCCGGTACCACCCCTCTTCGAACACCTGCAGAAGCTGGGCAACGTGGCGCAAGAAGAGATGATGCGCACCTTTAATATGGGCATTGGCATGGTGCTGGTGGTGCCGTCGAAGAAATTCAAGAAGGCGCAGACATTGATCGACCGCGCCGGCGAGAAGTGCTACACCATCGGTCGCGTGACCAAGGGCGAGCATAAGGTCACCTATAGCTAATCATCCCCGGGCAGAACAACGGCGCTGTGCGCCTGTTCCGCCCTCGCGCTCTGCTCGCGCAATTCGGCGCTCGCTCCGCGCTCACCCGCCAGCTGCAAGCATTAACTCATTTCTTCCGCATTCCTTCGTGTCCTTGGTGTCCTTCGTGGTGAAAGCTTTTGCTTTCGGGTCTAGCCATTCCTGAGAAACTATCCCATTTACAATTGCTGCCATGAAACGCCTAGGCATCCTGCTCTCAGGCCGCGGGTCGAACTTTGAGGCCATCGCCGACCACGTAAAGGCAGGCAAGCTCGCGGCGGAGATTGCCATCGTCATTTCCAATCGTCCGGACGCGCCGGGAATCGAATCCGCGCGCCGGCGCGGCCTGAATGCCGTGGTGATCCCCTCAAAGCTGCGCGACCGCGAAGAGCATGACGCGGAAGTGATCGCCGTACTGAGAAAAGCTGATGTCGATCTCATCTGCCTGGCCGGTTACATGCGCCTGCTCTCCGCGAAGTTCATCCAGGCATTTCCGGAGAAGATTCTGAACATCCATCCCTCGCTGCTGCCCGCGTTTCCCGGCCTCGATGCGCAGAAGCAAGCGCTCGAATACGGAGTGAAGGTCACGGGTTGCACCGTGCATTTCGTCGACGAGCATCTCGACCACGGCCCCGTCGTGCTGCAATCGGCGGTGCCCGTCCTCGACACTGACACGGTGGAGACGCTATCCGCCCGCATCCTCCGCGAAGAACATCTCGCTTATAGCGAAGCCATTCGGCGGGTGTTGTCGGACGAGTTCGAGATCAGCGGGCGCCGCGTGGTGAGGCGGGATTAACTCTTACTTGTGGCACAGGCTCTCTGGTTCCAAAATGATCCTGTGGTCGGGGCAGAAATGTATCAGGAAGCAGCCCTCTTTATCTGGGAGGGGCATGACTTCAGTCGTGCCGTAAAGCTGGAGCAGTAACCGGCTTTAGCCACTGAGGTAAGAGCTTAGGCAAGCCACGCATTCGTGTTCCTTTCCATTCCTTCGTGTCCTTCGAGGTTCAACTTCTCGCGGTTCCTCGCGGTAAACTGGAAACCATGCTCAAAGTTAAGCTGCTCCACCCCCGCGCTAAGGCTCCAACGGTAGCTCATCCCGGCGAAGACCTGGGCTATGACATTTTTTCCGCCGTGGACGTCACCCTTGCCCCGCGCGGCTCCGCGCTGGTCCCCACCGGCATCTCTGTCGAGTTAACGGGAAATGCCGGAGAGCCGATGGGCGCGTTGCTGCGCGACAAATCCTCGCTCGCCTCACGTCGGCTGATCATCACGGCCGGGGTGATCGATTCGGGCTACCGCGGTGAGATCAAAGTGGTGATGGAGAACCTGGCCGACGCGCCCAATGAGATCCACGCGGGCGACAAGATCGCCAACCTGATTCCCTACCCTGTGCTTACGGGCGCGGTGGAAGTAGTGGAAGATCTCGCGGAGTCAAGCCGCAAGGGCGGGGGATTCGGCTCCAGTGGAAGGAAATGATCATGATCTGCCTCAATGTCCTCCTCAAAGTGAAGCCCGGCACCGAAGCTGAGGTCGCCGCGCTGTTCAAGCCCCTGACGGAAGCCAGCCGTAAGGAACCGGGCTGCCGGATGTACATCGCCCACCAGCACCGCGACGACCCCACGCGCTTCCTTGTTTATGAGCAATATGACGACGATGCCGCGCTCGACGCTCACCGCAACTCCGCGCACTTCAAGCAGTATGCCGCCGAGGGGTTCTATCGGCACGTGACCGACCGCCAGGTGGATATCTTTAGACCCTTGTGATTCACCCCAGCGGCACAGAGGAATCATCCGGTTATCACCCGTTCTACCGCCTTCTCCGGGCCTCCGCGGTGAATCAGCCGTTATAATCGAAACCCAATGTCCCGATTCAAGCCGGTAGACGAACAACTCGCCTACATCAAGAAGGGCGCCGCTGAGATCATCCGCGAAGCGGAACTCAAGGAGAAGCTCGAGCACTCCTACAAGTCCGGGAAGCCGCTCAAGGTCAAGGCCGGCTTCGATCCCACCGCGCCCGACCTGCATCTGGGCCACACCGTGCTCATCCGTAAGCTGAAACATTTTCAGGACATGGGCCACACCGTCATCTTTCTTATCGGCGATTTTACCGGACTGATCGGCGACCCCACCGGGCGTTCGGTCACGCGTCCCCCGCTTTCGCGAGAGGACATCGCGCGCAACGCCGAGACTTACAAGGCGCAGGTCTTCAAGATCCTCGACAGTGGAAAGACAGTGGTCGATTTCAATAACCGCTGGTTCGGCAAGTTCAGTGCGCATGACTTCGTGCGCCTGGCCGCTAAATACACGGTGTCGCAGATGCTGGAGCGCGAGGACTTTCACCAACGCTTCCAGGCGGAAAAGCCCATCGCCATCCACGAGTTGCTGTATCCGCTGGCGCAGGGTTACGACTCAGTAGCGCTCGAGGCTGACGTCGAACTGGGAGGCACCGACCAGAAATTCAACCTGCTTGTGGGCCGCGAACTGCAACGTTCGTATGGACAGCCGTCACAAGTAGTGCTGACCATGCCCATCCTAGAAGGGCTGGACGGCGTGCAGAAGATGTCGAAGTCGCTGGGCAACGCCATCGGCATCGCCGACCCCGCGCGCGATATGTACGGGAAACTGATGTCCATCTCTGACGAGCTGATGTGGCGCTACTGGCTGCTGCTGACCGACGTGCCGGAAGATAAGATTGCGGTGCTGAAGCGGCGGTGCGCTGCGGGCGAAGCCCATCCCATGAAGGTGAAGAAGGAATTGGCCAAGCGCATCACCCAGGACTTCCACGGCGAAGCGGCGGCGTTGCAGGCGGCGGAGGACTGGGAAAAGCAGTTCCAGCGGTCGGAAGTACCGGAAGATGTGGAGACGGTAGAAGTACAGTATGCCGACGTTGCCTCCAGCGACGGCAAGACGGTGAAGCTCGAGAAGTTGCTACACCGCAGCGGCTTGGCTGATTCCGTGACCGATGGAGCCCGCAAGATCAAAGCAAAAGCCGTAAGGATCGGTAGCGAGGTGAAAGCTGATTCTGCTCTGCTGGTCGACAAATTCCCATTCGATGTCACTATCAGGGTAGGCCGTAAGCTGAAAAGGATCCTGGTCAAGCGTTGACCATGACCATCCTCGCCATCCTGGGCCCGCGCTCCCGCCCTGGAGATGTCGCCCTCTTTCGGCAACCATTCCCTGCTCTAAAGCTCCTCGAGACGCCTGACGCCGCTACGGTAGAAGCAAATCTCGAGCATGCCGACCTTGCCCTCATCTTCGGAGGTGACGGCACTCTGCACCGCCACCTCAATGCGCTGGTCGAGGCCAAGACGACTACTCTCGTCGTTCCGAGTGGCAGTGGCAATGATTTTGCCGTGGTGAATGGCATCCGCCGTGCCCCTGACGCGGCGCAACTCTTCGCCGAATTCCTACAAGGAAACGCACAGCCGCACGAAGCAGATCTCGGCATCGTCCGCACCGCCGACGGCCAGTCGCGCCATTTCTCGTGCTGCGCCAACGTTGGGCTCGATGCCGACGCTACCCGCCGCGCCAACGCCCTGCCCGCATGGATCAAGGCCCGCAGCGGGTATCTGCTAGGCGGGCTTGGCGCTGTGATTAATTACCAACCCCGAAAACTTACGGTGTTGCGAGGCGGAGAAATCATGCTCGCGGAAAAAGGCTGGTTCGTCGCCGTCAGCAATACGCCAATCTATGGTGGGGGGCTGCCGATCGCGCCGCACGCCAGCATCTGGGACGGTGAACTCGACATCACCTGCCTCCGCGAGACGCCGCGCTGGAACATCATCCGGCATTACCCCAAGATCCTGAGCGGGACGCACGTGCAATTGCCGGTGGTCAAAACCTTTCGCGCGCAGCAACTCCGCATGGAGACGGAGACGCCGCAGCCGGTCTACTCCGACGGTGACTTTATCGGCGCCACTCCGTGCGACGTCACCGTCGCGCCCGGCGCCTTACGCGTTCTTACCCGCGCCCGCGCATGAATCTGAGAGAATAGGAATCCGCGTGAACATACTGGGAACAAATCGATCCTGAACGAGAAAATGCTGCGTTATGAGTGAGGGTAAGGCAAAGATAAGGGTCGCGGTCATCGGCATTGGCGCTTTCGGGCGCAACCACGCACGCGTGTACGCGGAGTTGCAGAAGCAAGGTGAACCGGTGGAACTGGCGGCCGTGTGCGACGCCAATCCGGAGCGTGCCGCCGAACTGGCCATGGAGTTTCGTACCCAGGCCTTCACTTCACTCGATCAGCTGATCCTTAAGGGCAATATCAACGCCGCCAGCGTAGCCGTGCCTACGGTACATCACCTGGCGGTGGCGCGCACGCTGATGGAAGCCGGCATAGACGTGCTCATCGAAAAACCGGTCGCGACTTCACTGGAGGAAGCCGACGCCCTCATCCGGCTCGCACGCCAGCGCCATCGCATCGCCATGGTGGGACATCTGGAGCGTTTCAATCCCGCGGTGCGCGCCACGCTGCCGCTGATCAATCACCCCATGTTCTTTGAAGTACACCGGCTCAGCATCTTCACGCCGCGCGCGCTCGATGTCGACGTGGTGCTTGACCTGATGATCCACGACCTCGACATCGTGCTCTCCCTGGTGAATTCGCCGGTGAAGGAAGTGCGCGCCGTGGGCCTGCCCATCCTCAGTCCGAAAGTCGACATTGCTAATGTGCGCGTGGAATTCGATTCCGGGTGCGTGGCGAATTTCACTGCCAGCCGCGTGAGCACGGAGAAAGTGCGCAAGGTGCGATTCTTCCAGCCGCATCAGTATGTTTCCATCGACTACGCGAAGCAGGACGTCTTCGCCATCACGGTAGATGCGTCCGTGGCCGCCGATCCGGCCAAGGCGATGGCCACTGCCGCAAGCGATCCGGGCGCGCTTCCGATACCGGGTCTCAGCCTACAGCGTCCGAAAATCATGAGTGAAGAGCCGCTGCGCGCGGAGTTAAAAGAATTTCTCTCCGCCGTGCGCGAGCAGCGGACGCCCCTCGTCTCCCTGGAAGAAGGACGCCGCGCCCTGGCGCTGGCTCTCGACATCACCGCCGCGATCGCCGACCATCATCGCCGGGCCGACCTCGACCGCATCGCTTTGGGACGGTAACGGCGCTACGCTGCCGTCTCGCGGGTGCCGTCCAGCTTTACGGTGATGTCCATCTTCTTTTTGCCGCGATAGATGGTGACCTTGATCGAGTCGCCGGAGCGGCGATTATTGAGGATGCCGGCGATATCGGCGGGCTCCAGTATCTCTTGCCCGTCGATAGCTACGATCAAATCGCCGCCCAGCATGATGGGCGTATTGCCCAGATAAGCGCGTTCACTACCGCCGCGCAATCCGGCGCGGTCCGCCGCCCCGCCCCGCACTACTTGCATGATGAGGACACCGTATTCGGCGGGCAATCCCAACTCCGCCGCGAGATCGGGCGTGACCGGAAACGCGCCCCGGATACCGAACGACGGCCGCCGCACGCGGCCTTCTTTGATCAACTCATCCAGCACGGCTTTCGCCGCATTGATGGGTACGGCAAAGCCAACGCCGGCGCTCTGGTTGGCGCCGCCGGTCGCGATCAGGGTGTTGATGCCCACTACTTCGCCCCGCGAATTCAGCAGCGGCCCGCCGGGGTTTCCCGGGTTGATGGCCGCGTCCGTCTGGATAGCGTCGTCGATGGGCGTGTTGTCTGACCCGCGAATCGACCGGATAGAACTGATGATGCCGCGGGTCATGGTGCCGTTCAGTCCGAACGGATTGCCGATGGCATACACCTTCTGGCCTACGACCAGGCTTTTCGAATCGCCCAGCACCGCGGGCACAATGGTGGGCGCAGTGATGCGTATCACCGCCAGGTCATGCGCGGGATCCAGGCCCACGATTTGGGCTTTGTATTTGCGGCGGTTTGACAGCGTGACTTCCACCTGCCGCGCATTCGCCACCACGTGATAGTTGGTGAGCACGTGGCCTTGCTTGTCGATGACAAATCCCGAGCCCTGGCCCTCCTGCGGCACCGCGCCGTAGAAAAAATCAAAAGCCACCGCCGTCGAGGTGATGTTCACCACCGAGGGCAGCACCTTTTTGTAAAGAGCGATGTTGTTCTGCTCCTCCGCGTCAAACGTAACGGGCGTAGTCGACTGCGTGTACGCCACGTCGCTGGAGCGCACTACATCCTGCTGGGCAAAGGGCAGGTCAAAGGGCACGTGACGATGCGTGGTGACGTAATAAAACACGCCGACGAGAACGACTGCTAATAGGACAGGACGCACACTTTTCATCTGGATCCTCTATTATTTTCCAACCCTACGGCCGATTGATACTCTCTGCAAATCATCGTGGCTGCAACTTGTCCATGAGCACATCTACCTGGCGCTGCGTGGCGGTCAACGGGCCGGAGTTATCGATGATGTAGTCGGCCGCGTTGATCTTATCTTCATCCGGCATCTGCGCGGCGATGCGCCGTTCGGCTTCCGCGCGGGCCCCGGCTGCGTCTCCACCCTGCGCCGCCACGCGCTGCGCGAAGCGCTCGATCTTTTGTTCCCGCGAACAGGTGACCACTACCAGCTTGTCAAACCTACCGTTGACGCCGGCTTCGAGTATCAGCGCGGCTTCCACTACCGCGAGCGCCTTCGTGTCTTCTTCCGCGATGCGTTGCATCCACTCCTGCTGATAGGCAATCACCGCCGGATGCACCAGGCGATTCAATTCTTCTACCCGCCCGCCACCAAACGCAGCCTGAGCCAACTTGGCCCGGTCGATGGCCCCATTTGATTGGACGACCTCGCGGCCAAAATGTCTCACCACGGCGTCATAAACCGGTTGCCCGGGCTGCATCAACTGGTGGGCTATGTGGTCGGCCTGGATAACGCGGGCGCCACGCGCAGCCATCATGGATGCGACCGTGGTCTTGCCGCATCCCAATCCGCCGGTGAGGCCGATGCGCAGCAAATCAGCTCCCCAACGCCGGCATCGCCAGCATCGCCAACCCCGTGCCCCGGCGCAGTTTGGCCGCCTTCACCGTGTTCGCCATCAGCATAGCGATGGTCAGCGGGCCCACACCGCCCGGCACCGGCGTGAGCGCTCCCGCGATCTCGGCGACTTCCGGGTGGACATCGCCGATGAGCACCGAGCCATTTTTCGCGAACGCCTGTTCGCGCTTCTCATTGCCGGCAAAGAAGCGGCGGAACTCGTCCGCATCCGTCACGCGATTGATGCCCACGTCGATGACGGTGGCTCCCGGCCGGACAAACTCTTTGGTCACAAAGCCCGGCCTACCCATGGCCGCGATCAGGATATCCGCTCGCCGACAAACGCCTGGCAGGTCGCGCGTCTTGGAGTGGCAGATGGTAACGGTGGCATGGTGGTTGGTCAGGAGCATGGCCACGGGCTTACCCACAATGTCACTGCGGCCTATGACCACGGCCTCGGCGCCGGCTATGGCCACGTTGCTCCGCTTGAGGATCTCGATGCAGCCCAACGGCGTACACGGCACCAATCCTGGACGTTGCGTGGAAAGATTGCCTACATTCACCGGATGAAAGCCGTCGACGTCTTTCGCGGGCGCGACGGCGAGTAACACTTTGGCCGCATCGACTTGTTTCGGCAGCGGGAGTTGGACAAGGATGCCGTCAATCTCATCACGCGCATTCAGTTCGGCGACCAAAGCCAGCATGGATTCGGTAGTGATGTCTGCCAGCGGCGTGATCTTCTCGCTGTAGATGCCCAGCTCTTCGCAGGCCTTCACCTTGTTGCGGACGTAGACCTCAGAGGCGGGATCATTACCCGCGAGCACCGCGGCCAATCCCGGGCGCACACCCGCCGCTGCCATCTCGCGCACCTGCTGCGCGACTTCGGCACGTATCTCTGCCGCGATCTTGTTGCCGTCTAGAACGGTAGCGCCCATGGTCGGTATCGAAAGCCTTGGCTGTATCTTAAACGTAAGCGAAGTTTCTGGGCAGTCGGCAAAATTTGGCGGGTACAGGTAGAATCAGGGCCATGCACTGGACTGAAATACTTGACCGCCTGGCCTGCCCTGCGTGCAAATCACCGCTGAGCGTGAGCACCACCCGCGATTCGCTGAAATGCGCGGCGTGCAAGCGAATCTACCCGGTCCAGGATGACATTCCCGTATTGCTGGTAGACCAGGCGACGATGGAAGGCTAGCGTCTTTTTGTCATCCCGAGCGAGTCGCGAGCGAAGTGAGCGGCGACGAGGGACCCCTACCCTTATCAGCCCTGCAGGATACTCAGTCGCCCACCGCCCAACGCTTCTTCCAAGTAAGGCCACCATCGTCCGTGGCCCACTCTTCCGAACGGCCCGGGCGGGAGGTGCGCAACACACCCTGCTTGGCACTGGAAAAGTGGATAAAGACCACATCGCCTGTCCAACCGCCGCTCAACCGCGACCAAGTAGCTCCGTTGTCTGAGGAACGCAGCAGGACTCCTTCGGCGCCGCCCACCCATACCGAACTCGATACCGGATATCCCGCATCCACTGCTAAGACCTTCACGCCGCTGGGCACGTTGACGACGTCCTCCCAACTCTGCCCAGCATCGCGCGATGATTGCAGTTTGCCATCGATCACTCGCCAGGTGCGGGGCGCCGTAAGGGAAGCCTTCCGCAGAGCCTTCATGTTGCGGTTGGCGCTGAGGTCAGAAGTCTGGTCAGCGGAACGTTGAAGTTCGGCTACTACCGCTTTGTCTTCCATCACTACAACAGCAGTCTCGGATTCTGCTGGTTTAGCTGGCGCCGGCGCATCCGCCTTGGCTTCATTTTTCGCGGCCTCATTCCTAGCTGCAGCCATAAAACGAAGGTCGGTCATCGTCGGCTCCGCCTTCGCCTTCCCTGCGTCCCCGTCAAGCACTACCCGGCTCTCAGACCGGGCTTGGGTGGAGATGGTTTCAGCTCGCTTCGCCGCCGAATCCGTTGTCGTCGTTGGTACCGTCGCTGGTGTCTGCGCGGTTGCGCCGTCAAGGGTCTTGCCACGCTGAGCGCCCACGGCTGCTCCCGTACCCGCCCCTATTCCCCCGACAGCTTTCGGCGCGGCGGCGCCTGAGATCATGAAAGGTGCGGGCGGTGGCGCTGCAGGACTCGCCTGCTTGGCCAGAACGCCGGGCGCTGCGGGCGCATCTTTTTGGGAATCAGCTCTGCGGAAATCTGATCGAGCTGGGTCATCCGACCCTGCGCTGCGCTCTTTCGCTAGCGCGCTGTCTTTCTCTCCGGCTACAGCTCCGAATTCCGCCGATTCCCTTGCCCGCGGCGTCGCTGTTTCCGCCGCAGCATCGGGGGGGGCAGACCGCTGCTGAACGTTTACCGCTAATCTCGACTCGGGCTGCTGCAACTCGGGGCGCACCAGCAGCACCGCCGCCACCACCACGGCGGCACTCGCACCCACCACGCCCCAGCGCATGAATTCCGCGTGCGTCCATCGACGCATTCCGAACCAGCCGTGCTGCGCCGTCGCGGGGGAAGGCTCCACCTCGCTTACTGGAGGCAAGCTCAACGCAACAATCTCGCGGCAGACGGCGCACTGCGCCAAGTGCGTGAGCACTTCGTCGCGCTCGGGCGCAGTCAACGCCTGCTCGCTAAAGGCCGCCAGCAGGTTGGCCTCGGGATGAGCGGACACGGGACTGCCTCCATACCGCAGCCGGTTCGCCGCCGCCCCGGGTAATCCCGTCTTGGGTATTTCTGGCATTTCTTTCCTTATCTCAATTCCTCTAGTTCTAGAACGCTGACACTCCGTTTTCTTGCACGATACATACAGCTTATTCGGGTGCAGGCAGGCCTTGTCCGCGGGCCTGTTTTTTGAGCTGCGTCCGCACATCCACCGCCAGATCGCGGACGTCAACCTCCATCGCCTCTTCCGCCTGGCGCCGGCTCATGCCAGCCTTCAGCAGTTGGGCCAAGATGTCTTTGCGCAACTTGTGAGCCAGCCGTTCCACCTTGCGACTGATGGTGGATTCATGCACCCCGAGCGTGCGTGCGACTTCCGCCAGGGTGCGTTCATCTAAATAGTACGCAGCGAGAATATACCGGTCTTCCGCAGACAGCTCCGCCAGGGCGCGGTCAGTAGCGGCCGTGACCGTAGGATCCATGCCGCTGGGCGGCAGACCAGGCGTCGCATTCGCAGATGCCGGGGCGGCGAATTGCGCGCCCGCTTCTTCCTGCTCTTCCAGGCTGACCAGGCGTTTCTGCTTGCGGTAGCGGTTGACCCATTCCTGGGCGAGCACGGTACGCAACCAGCCTTCGAGGGAGCCGCGTCCGGAATAAGACTCAAGTTTCGAGATGCGCTTCCCATCCTGGGTACGGGTCCCAAACAGGTCGGCATAGATGGAGTCGGCCAGCTCCCGCGCAGCAGCATCTTCCCGGGTGATATGGCGGGCGACGTCGTAAAGCTTTTCCCGATAGCGCCCTAGGAATACGTCCCAGGCATGATCGTTGCCGGCGGCGCAGCCCTGGGTGAGGGCGAGTTCCTCCAGGCGGAGGGCGCGAAGTGCGGCTTCCGTAAGCGAAGCCTTGCTCACCCGCTCCAGCAACCGCGCAAACGCCGTGGCGGTCAATCCATATTCCGCCGCGCGGCTGAGTCCGTACAGCTCCTCTAAAAGGACTGGCGGCAGGCTGGCGCTCGGGTTCTTTTCGACGGCCATGGGCAACGTGAATTCCGGGAACGCAGCGATGGTATCAATTTCCCTGCAAGAAAGCCTGCCCGTCGCGTTCTTCCTGTAAGCAGGGGCAGCGGTCAGCCGGAATGGCTCTGGCAACCCAGCCTCCGCCAAAAGGTTTCATGCTGTCTGGGTATATTTTTTTGCGGAACCATCAAGCCCTATTGGGGTTCATGCATCCTAATTACTCAAGTACCGTTACTCTGGGAAACAGCCCATCGTTACCTTGGTTCATAGCCGGGAACGATTTTTGCAACAAAGCCTGGGTAGGTAACGTCTAATACGGCAGCACCAATTTTTTGGGTCGGAGGTGACCTGAAATGAAGACCAACGAAAAGTTCTCAACGGACAAGTTCTCACAGACCGAGCTTTCGGTCCTGCGCACAGAACTCATTCAGGGTGGACTCGATCCCTGGCAGGCTGCCGAACTCTTCCAGGTCTTCCTCGCGGGGCGCGGGTATGGCGTTTCGCAAATGGCGGCCATGAACGCGGCCAGCAAGATCGAAGGCTCCGGCTGCTCGCTGGAAGTGATGCAACAGGAGCTCGACAACATCGCTTACGTGATGTGACGTTTTTAGTGCGACAACGACGTTAAAGGCGCCCTCGGGAGGAAATGAGAATCCCCCAATGCGGTGACAGCAGAAAAACAGGGCGCTACTTATTACCCGCTGGAACAAAACAACCTAGGGCGGGCGATTGAAAAAGCAAAAGGCCGGGCGAAACTGCCCGGCCTTTTCGCGTCTTTAGCTACTCATACTTCAACGAGTCCACCGGATTCATCTCCGCGGCTCGCGCCGCCGGCAGCGTACCAAAAACGATGCCCACCACGCTGGCCACCACAATGGCGATGATGGCGCTGAGTCCGGAAATAGGCACGCGATACTCCGTGAGGAATCTGGCGCTGAAGGGGATAGCGAGTCCGATGACGGTTCCAATCAGTCCGCCACTGAGCGAGATGAATACGGCTTCGGTGAGGAACTGGAGTTTGATCTCGCGGTTAGTGGCGCCCACGGCTTTACGGATGCCGATCTCGCGGATGCGCGAACGCACATTCGCCAGCATGATGTTCATGATGCCCACCCCGCTCACCAGTAGCGTGACCATGGAGATGAGCAGCAGGATGACGGTGAGCGCATTCGCCGTCTTGCCGGCGACGCTCAGCAGTTGGGTGAGATTCTCCACGCGATAGGTGGATTCCGGGCGATGTCGCGATTGCAGCACGCG
Source organism: Terriglobales bacterium (assembly GCA_046714215.1). Classification (GTDB taxonomy): domain Bacteria; phylum Acidobacteriota; class Terriglobia; order Terriglobales; family Acidobacteriaceae; genus DATLCI01. Next base: position 21,297 of record JBKKBM010000228.1, read on the forward strand.
CTTGATCTGGTCGGTGGCGTTCTGCACATTGCCGGAATCGGCGATGGAAAAGAAGAACTGCTTCACCTCATCGCTGCCGGTGAAATAGCGGGCCACGCTGTAGGGAATAAGGATGGTGTCGGCGGCGATCTCCGATTGTCCGAAGGTCTCTACCCGCTCCTTGAAGACTCCGACGATGACGAAGGGCAGGCTGTGGATCTTGACCGTTTGGCCGACGGCCGCGGTGGCGCTGCCAAACGCTTTCTTGGCAAAGTCAACTGTTACGGCCGCTACTTTGTTGCGCGCCAAGGTATCTTCGTCGTCGTAGAAGCGTCCGGCGACGATGAACAGATTGCGTACCACTTGATATTCGTGGTCGACGCCCAACACTAAGATCTCGCGCTCTTTGCCGCCGCCGATGGGCACGCGGTCATGCAACTCCACCATGGTCGACGCCGCCTTGAGCCCGGCCACCTGCTCGCGGATGGCGCGCAGGTCATCCATGGTGAGCACGTCCTGCTGAAGGCGTTGATCGGGTGCGTTGCTGCCGCCGCCTTCATAGAACGCGTACACCATGTTGGCGCCGATGGCCTGGATCTGATTCATGATGTACTGCTTGCCGGTAAGGCCGATGGTCACCACCAGGATGAGCGACGCCGTGCCAATAACCATGCCCAGCGCCGTGAGCGCAAAGCGTACTTTGGCCGCATAGAAAGAATCAATGGCCAGCGCCATGATCTCGCGGAAGGCCATGGTGTCGCGCGCCAGCTCGGTGATGGGATTATGGATCTTGCCTTGGGTCACGTTGGTTCGATGCTAAACCTTATCGCTGGCTCCAGCAAACTGCCTTAACCACAAGGTGTTGGACGTCGCCTATCGCCTGCCCCGACCTTCCTTCACGCCTTTGCTGACCGCCTGACGGCTGACCGCTTCCCGTTACAATCGGAGCTTCGTGTTCGCGACGCTCCAATCCGAGCTTCGTCCTATGCTGCGCCTGGCGCTGCCGCTGATTGTGGCAGAGCTGGGCTGGATGGCCATGGAGATCGTCGACACCATCATGGTGTCGCGCCTGCCCAACTCCACGGAGGCCATTGGCGCGGCCGGACTAGGCGGCATCCTCTTCTATACCGCTGCTATCTTCGCTGCCGGGCTGCTCTTCGGGCTGGACACGCTCGTCTCCCACGCCTACGGCGCGCGTCGCCTGGACGAGTGCCATCGCTGGCTGGTGCAGTCGCTGTATATCGTGGCCGTGCTGGCGCCGCTGTGTACCTTCGCCATCTGGATGATGCCGGTGGTGCTGCGCCATTACGGCGGTCTGGGCACGGGAGCGGCGGCGGAATCGCTGCTGCAGCAGACCACCGTCTTCATGCATGCGCTGATGTGGAGCGCGGTGCCGCTGCTGCTCTACTTCGCCTTCCGCCGCTACCTGCAAGCGATGGACAAGGTGAACATCGTGATGATTGCGCTGCTGCTGGCGAACGTGGTCAACCTAGTGGGCAACTGGGCGCTCATCTATGGACACCTCGGGTTGCCGGCGCTCGGCATCCGCGGCTCCGGATGGGCCACCGTCATCGCCCGCTCCACCATGGCGCTGGTGCTGCTGGGCTACATCATTTACTACGACCATAAACAGCATGTGTCGCTGCTCGACCTGATCTTCAAGGACAAGGCTTACCGATTCGAGCTGCATCGCATCCGCGAGCTGCTGCGGCTGGGATTTCCGGTGGCGTTTCAGATCCTGTTTGAGGTAGGCGTCTTCGCCACGGCGACCTATCTGGCGGGACGCCTGGGCGTGATCCCGCTGGCCGCCCACCAGATCACGCTGCGAACGGCGAGCGTGACGTTCATGGTGCCGCTGGCGATATCGTCGGCGGCGGCGGTGCGCGTGGGGCAGGCGCTGGGACGCCGCGACCTTGCGGGTGCGTCGCGCGCGGGCGGGACGGCGCTCGCCCTGGGCGTGGTATTCATGACGGCCGCGGCGGTGGTGTTCGTCGTCTTTCCACGGCAGATCGCCGGAGTGTTCACGGCGGACGAAGTCGTGATCCAGACGACGATCACGCTGCTGTTCATCGCCGCGGTGTTTCAGATCTTCGATGGATTGCAGATTGTGGCGTCCGGCGCGCGGCGCGGCGCCGGCGACACCCGCACCCCGATGTTCACCAGCCTGGTCGCGTATTGGGCGTTGGGACTGCCGCTCGGGTACTACCTGGGATTCAGCCGCGGGCTGGGAGTGGTGGGCGTGTGGATGGGACTGTGCGCGGGCCTGATGGTGATTGGGGTGGGAATGTTGTGGTGGTGGGGGCGGAAAATCCGTTCATTTGTCATCCCGAGCGAGCCGCGAGCGTAGTGAGAGGCGACGAGGGACCCCTACCCTCGCGAAGCTGCTGACCTTTGGCAAATAGGGATCTATCGTCGCCGCTCACCTTCGGCTCGCATGTAATGCACCCTCCTAAACTAGACAGTCAGGGCCGGGTTGAAAGTTATGGT
>JBKKBM010000229.1:0-19662 GCA_046714215.1 Terriglobales bacterium
GGGGGGGTGGGGGGGGGCGGCGGGGGTTGGGGGGCCCACGCGGCCGAGGACCTGGCGCGCCGGGAATTTTCCGAAGCCGATGCCGGCAAAGAGATCGGGGGTGCCGCCCAGTCCGTATTCAGAGGCCACCCGGGCGAACTCTTCTTCCTTGATGTTTTTGAGCGAAACCCGATATTTTCGCGCTTCTTTCTCAATGAGCTTTTTCCCGATCTCGATGGCGCGTTCGCGCTGATGCTCGTTGAGCCAGTGTTTGATCTTGTTACGGGCGCGGGACGATTTCACGAAGCCCAGCCAATCGCGGCTGGGTGTGTGTCCGGACTGCGTCATGATCTCCACGATGTCGCCATTGCGCAGCTTGTGGCGCAGGGGAACGATGCGGCCATTGACCTTGGCGCCGATGCAGGTGTTCCCCACCTCGGTGTGGATGGTGTACGCGAAGTCGATGGAGGTGGCATCGCGCGGGAGGATCACCACCTTACCCTTGGGGGTAAAGGTGTAAACCTCTTCCGGGTAGAGATCGATCTTCAAAGTCGAGAGGAATTCGTTGGGATCGGAAACGTCCTGCTGCCACTCCACGACCTGACGCAGCCAGGCGAGACGCTTCTCGTCTTTCGCATTGACGGGCGAGCCGTCTTTGTAGCGCCAGTGAGCGGCGATGCCGTCTTCCGCCATCTTGTGCATCTCTTCGGTGCGGATCTGCACCTCGAAAGGTGTGCCGCCTTCGACGACGACCGTCGTGTGCAGTGACTGATAGAGATTCGGCCGCGGCATGGCGATGAAGTCCTTGATGCGTCCCGGTACCGGACGCCACAGCGCGTGGATGGCGCCCAGCGCGGCGTAACAATCTTTCACCGACTTGGTGACGATGCGGATGGCGAGCAGATCGTAGACCTGGTCGATGGGGATGCGCTGCCGCAGCAGCTTCTGATGGATGGAATAGAGACGCTTGATGCGGCTTTCCACCTGCGCCTCCACGGCGTTTTCCTGTAAACGCTGCTGGATGATGCCAACCGTCTTCTTGAGAAATGCTTCGCCGGACTTGCGGTGGCTCTCGACCGCGTCCTTCACTTGTTTGTAGCCGATGGGGTCCACGTACTTGAAGGCGAGGTCTTCGAGTTCGCCGCGGACTTTACCCATGCCCAGGCGGTGCGCGATGGGAGCGTAAATGTCGAGAGTCTCGCGCGCGATCTGCACCTGGCGTTCGGGCGGAAGATGCTCCAGCGTGCGCATGTTGTGGAGACGATCCGCCAGTTTGATGAGGACGACGCGAATATCGTCCACCATGGCCAGGATCATCTTGCGCACGTTCTCCGCCTGGCGCTCTTCCTTGCTGGCGAAGTCGATCATGTCGATCTTGGTGACGCCTTCCACGATGTGCGCCACCTGCTCGCCGAACTCACGCTTGATGTCCTCGCGGGTGGCCTCGGTGTCTTCGATAGCGTCATGGAGCAGGCCGGCGGCGATGGCAGAGGTGTCCAGCTTCATCTCCGCGAGCACATGGGCGACTTCGAGCGGATGCGTGAGATACGGCTCGCCGGAGGCGCGCGTCTGGCCGGTATGGTGCTTGAGGGAGTAGTCGTACGCGCGGCGGATGATCTCGGTATCTTCGCCCGGCCGGTTGACGGCCGCGAGCTTCATCAGGTCACGGAATTTGGTGACCGTGAGGACGTTGGTCGCGATCTGGTGACGGAGCGTCGCCATGGCTGATTATAGCGTGGGAGGTGGCGGGAGCCGCACGGGCAGCGGTCAACGCTTGACTCCAGCGCTGAAGCGCCCACATCTGGAAAGCACCATCCCCTCGCCTGAAGGCGAGGGCTTCCACCGAACCCCGCCGACCACCACTGAACAGCGTCGAACAGCGCTAACCACCGTACCGGAGACTTCTCAAACGCCTTGGCGTTTTTGCAGCATCCGCAATACGAACCAGACGGCGAAAGCGGCGGCCAGATGTTTCAGCGAGTGTCCGCTGATGGTGCTGCGGGTGGCGGCAAAGATGGCAGCGTCGAATGTTTCCAGGACCTTGGCCAGCAGGTAAAAGGCGATGACATAAGCAAGGTCAAGGGCCCGGGTGTAGCGAGGAGGAAATAGCCCAATCAGCAACGGGATGGCAGCAATGGGGAAGAATTGGACAAATACATAAGGGCGCAGGTCGCCGTGTCCGGCATTTTCCGTCCAGATCCAGTAGAGGACGGTGGCGAGTCCGGCGAGCAAAAAGAACGGCAGGCCGCGCAGGGCGGCGCGCAGACTGACGCGTTCGCCGAGGATCGCGGCGAAGAGAGCGGTGAAGCCGATGGTCATGGGAAGGCGGTCCCAGACGAGGCGCTGGTTGTCCGGCGCGAGGTGGTAGTAGCCCGAGCCGAAGCAGGTCAGCGCGACACCGAAGAAGAAGATGAAATAGGGCAGACGCTCCGCGGATTCGAGGAATACGCCCCGACGCCCGGTAAGGAACCACAGGCCCGCGGCGCCGACCAGCAGGAAGGCGAGGTTCGAGAGTACGTTGAGCGCGTTGGCGACGCCGAACAGCGCGTGCTGATCGGCGAACTGGTGGTACTCCTGCGGTTGAGGGATGCGGGGAGAGAGCGCCAGCGCCCCCAGGATCACGACCGCCAAAGCGACCAGGACGGCGATGCGATGTTGCCGCGTCATGAGTTAACGCTCGTCAGCTCCCGCAGGAACTGTTGCGCTTCCTGCGCCTGCGTATTGAGGCTGTTGTCGAGGTCATGCAGGTTAGAGCGGCGCAGCTCGCCGATCAGCTCCAGGCATTGCGTCATAGCATCCTTCGCCTCCTGTTTATGTCCGAACGACAGCTGCACCACCGCGAGCGTGAAGCAGGCGTCCTTCTGGATGAGCGGGGGCGCGTCCATGGCGAGGCTGAGCTGGCGCACGATGTCATCGTAGTGGCCGTCGGCGTAGTGCATGGCAGTGGCCATCATGAGGCGGACTTCAGCCTTCGCGCGGCGGGTGGCTTCCGCGTCGCGCTTGGCCAGTGCGTCGTAGGTGTCGCTGGTGAGCAACTCGGAGCAGATATCGATGGTCTCCTGATAATGCTGCTGCATGGCCGCGGCGGCGGCGCGTCCCATCTCCCGGTTGTGGTGGGCGAGCGGGTCCATAAGCGGGTTCATGCTATCAGGAAAAGCGGACTCACCACAGAGACACAGAGAAAGCAAAAGCAAGAGAGGGGCAAAGCAAGAGCAAAGGCAAGCGTAAGGAACGGTGAAAAGCAAAACCAAGAAAGGCTTTGGCTCGCTGCGGAAGAGCTTTGGCTGACCGGAAAGTAAAACCAGCGGCAAAGGATTTTGTTCTCGCCCTATTTTTGCTTTCGTGCTTTCTCTGTGTCTCCGAGTCTCTGTGGTGAACGGGTTTCCTGATAGCATTCACGCAATGGCGAAGACGGTCTTAATCAGCGGGGCAGGCGGGCTCATCGGCAGCGCAGTAGCAGCGGCGCTGAAGGCAGATGGCTGGACCGTGAAACGGTTGGTGCGACGGCCAAGCAGTTCCGCCGATGAAATCGCATGGGACCCCCTCCGCGGCGCTGACGCTGCAGGGTTAGAGGGAGCGGATGCGGTCGTCCACCTGGCAGGTGAGCCGGTTTTTGGCTTGTGGACAGGGGAGAAAAAGCAGCGCATCCGCAACAGCCGGACGACGGGAACAGCGGCGCTGAGCAACGGACTGGCGCAATGCGCGCGCAAACCGAAGGTGATGGTGTGCGGCTCCGCGGTGGGCTACTACGGTGACCGCGGCGGTGAAGGCTTGACCGAGGATTCGGGGCCGGGCACCGGTTTTCTGGCGGAGACCTGCGTGGCGTGGGAGCGGGCGGCGCAGTCCGCCAAAGATGCGGGGATCCGCGTGGTCCATCTGCGGACGGCGATCGTGTTGAGCAAGCACGGGGGCGCGTTGAAGACGATGCTGCCGGCGTTCAAGCTGGGCATTGCGGGCCGGTTGGGATCAGGCACACAGTATTTTCCCTTGATCACGCTGGCTGACATGGTGCGCGTGGTGCGCTTTGCCATCGCACATGAGAACCTCGCCGGACCGGTGAATGCGGTGGCCCCCAATGTAGTGAACAACAAAACCTTCACGGAGACGCTGGCAAGAATAATGGGACCTCCGGCGTTTCTTCCCGTACCCGCAGCTTTGCTGAGATTGCTACCCGGCAACATGGCGCAGGAAGCCATCCTGGCCAGCGCGCGGGTGTGGCCGCAGCGGTTACTGGAAAAAGGATTCAAATTTGAGGACACGGAGCTGGAACCGGCTCTGCGAAAAGAACTGGAGAAGCCCGCATGAGATGGCGAATCCTGGCGGCATGCATCACGGTGCTCCTCGGCCAGTCTGCTGCAGCCCGCGACACCGGCTTTCTCAATCGATCCGTGACCGTGGCCGGCGTGACTTACCGCTACCAGGTTTACGTACCGGCGGAGTGGACGGCCAAGCAGAAGTGGCCGGTAGTCCTATCGCTGCATGGGTCGGGCGAGCGGGGAAATGACGGCGTTTTCTCCACCGAGAACGGGATAGGGCGAGCGATCCGACGGAATGCAAAAGCGTTTCCGTTCGTCGTCGTGTTCCCGCAGTGTCCTAACTCCGCTTATTGGGTGGACAAGGCGATGCAGGAGATGGCGATGGTCGCGCTTGAAGCCGCGATCAAAGAGTTTGGCGGCGATCGGCAGCGCGTGTACGTCACTGGCCTGAGCATGGGCGGCTACGGCACGTGGGAGATGGCGATGCGCTATCCCAAATATTTTGCCGCGATCGCGCCGGTGTGCGGAGCCCTGCGAGGTTCAACCATGCTGCCAGACCTCCATTCCCGGCAGGCAGATTTGGATGCGGAGGACCCCTATGCAGCGGCGGCAAAGAAGATCGGCAATGTTCCCGTATGGATCTTCCACGGCGCGAAAGATCCGGTGATCCCGGTGGAAGAGTCGCGGCGCATGGCGGAGGCGCTGAAGGCGGCGGGCGGGAATGTGCGCTATAACGAGTATCCCGACGCCACGCACAATGCGTGGGACCGCGCCTATGCGGAGCCGGAGTTCGTGAAGTGGATGCTGGCGCAGAAGAGGAAACCGTAAGGCCTCGGTCGCTATGGCCTTTACCCATCCCATCATCACGCTGGCGCTGGGGGCACCGTTCTACCGGCGGGAAATATCAGTCTGGATCTGGGCGTGGGGCGCCGTGCTCACGGCCCTCCCCGACATCGACTTCATTGGCTACCAGATGGGGATCCCGTACCCCTCCATGATGGGACATCGCGGCTTCACGCATTCGCTGTTGTTCGCGGCCGGGGCGGCGCTGCTCTCGGCAGTTTACTTTCGTCGGGAGTGGAAAGCGAGTCTCGCAACATTGTGGCTCTTCTTTTTTCTCTGCACCGCTTCGCATGGCGTGCTCGACGGACTGACGGACGGTGGGTTAGGCGTCGCGTTCTTCACCCCCTTCGAGAACAGCCGCTATTTTCTTCCTTGGCGGCCAATCCCGGTAGCTCCGCTGGACCCTCGCCTCATATTCTCCGAGTGGGGCGCGCAGGTGATCGCCAGCGAGTTGGTGTGGATATGGGTGCCGACGCTGGTAACCGCGGCGGTCATCTTCGGGGCGCGGCGGTCGAGGCTGCGGGACCGCGATAGCGGTAGTGTCCGGTGATCTTCCAGGCAAAGAGAACGTCTTCCAACTTAGGTCCCGCGCCGATGTTGTGCACGATGCCGTAGCGATTTCCGAAACGCTGGCTCACAACGATGCCGATGTGCGTGAGCCCACCGTCGAGGTCCCAGGTGACGATGTCGCCGGGGAGATAGTCGGCGGCGTTCTCGGTGATGGGAAGGCTCTTGCCTTTGCGGGCGAAGAAGACGCGCAGGTTGGGGACGCGGCGGTGGTCGATGTTTGAGTCTGCTTTCGCGAGGCCGAACTTGCGCGGATACAGCCGGAAGTTCGCGGCCATGTCCTCGTGAACTTCCTTCTGCAAGTCGATACCAACGGCGCGATAGATGCGAATGATCTCGTCGGTGCAGACGCCGGTGTGGGTGGCGACGTCGCCGCCCGGATATTTAAGGCGAACATAACTTCCGTCATAGCGGACTGTCTGCTGGGGCCGTTCGTTGGCAGCGGCGACCAGGCGGGGGGTGAAGGCTTCCAGTTGCCCCGGATCGGGAGCAGGCGTTTGCGAGAAAAGTACCGCTACCAGCGCGCAGGCGGCCAGAATGGTTTTCATAATCGTCTGCGTGGATTAGACACCGACGGGCGGGATTTTGGACGGGAAGACGTCACCTCGGCGGCTAAAGCCGGCTAGTTCCAAGCGTTCGTGCGATATGGCTGAAGCCATATCCTTCCCAGATAGAGTGCGCGGGTGAGGAAATAACGCGGATCGTCCAAGCGGGGCGAAGGGGGTAACGGCGTTAGCCATCCCATCATCTTAGGTTCGCGAAGGGGAATACGGTCACAGATGCAGTCGGCTGTTCGCCCACCGGGCGCTACCGCTTCGCCCAGGGGCGGGCGCCGCCGGTATGTTCGCCGGTGCGGACGTCGATGACGAATTCAACTTCCTTGTCCTGCATCGCGTCCCAGGCAAGGCCGAAGACGTGGTGGGTGGCGACCTGGGTGATGGTGACGCCGTCCCAGGAGAGGCGCTCGCTCTTCCACGCGGCGCGCTCAGCGCCGTAGGCGAAGATGTGGGTGAAATCGGCGAAGAGGATGAGTTTCTGCTCCGCCATGGTGCGCACGTCGGTGATGGGCATGGGCTGGAGACGCACCCAGTGTTTGCCGTTGTCGGCGGCCTTAAGCACGTATCCGTAACCGGCGGAGACCACGGCGAGAGATTCGCCATCCGGCCAGGCATAGACGCCGGAGATGAGATCGTCGGTGGCAAAGCCGCGAGCGAAGCTGCCTACCCAGGGGGCGGAATCAGCCGGCGTGACCTTCACCAGGATGGAATCGACCTCTTCCGGCGAGGCGGGAATGCGCACCGGCCGGTCATTCACGGCGTTGGTGAGGATCTCCACCTGGTAGCGGTGCGGAAAGTCGAGTTCAATCTTGGGGGGCATGGGGCTCTTAGCTATTGGCTCTTAAGCTATTGGCTTTTGGCAAAATCAAAACCACATTGCTCTTGAATCACACTCCCAGCGCGGCGGTGAAGCGTTCTACTCTTTCGCGCACACTCAACACGTGATTGGGTGATTGTAATCGGCTGCCCGCTTCGATGATGGGGATGAGTTTGTCGAACTCCGGCCCGGAATGTGACCCAGTGATGACCGTGCGGATCGGATGGAACAACTCCTTCCCTTTCGCGCCCGTCTCCGTCTTCACTTCATTGACGATGGCCTTGAAGCGATCGGCGGTCAGGCCATTTTCCCCAGTCGAGCTTTGCGGCGTCGCGCTTTCTGACGTGGAGCCTTCGGCGGCCACGCGCTGGGCGAATGCGGCGATGACGGCGGCCGTCTTCTCTGCCTTCAGCACTTCGGCATTGTCGGGCGCGCTGATGGCGGCTTGCGCGTCGAACTGGAAGATCATGGCGGCACGCGCGGGCAGGTCTTCCAGCTTGTCCACCGAGGGAAGGATCAACGCGATGACGGATGCGAACCAGGTAGCGGTAGCGGCGTCCAGACTCTCGGCGAGATATCCGGCTTTCACAAAAAACGGCTGGGCTAATCCAAGGATGCGCTCCGGACTACTCTGCGCAATGTAATGCCGATTCAGCCAGTGGAGCTTCGGCATGTCGAAGACGGCGGGCGAAGGCGTCACGCGCTCGAGCGAGAATTCCTTTACCAATTCTTCCGCCGTAAAGGTCTCGCGGGTGCCGCCGGTGGGCGCCCAGCCCAGCAGGGCCAGGTAATTGTTCAACGCCTCAGGAAGGATTCCCATATCGCGGAAGTTGGCGATGGAGGTGGCGCCGTGGCGCTTCGACAACCGCTCCCGGTCCGCGCCCAGGATGGTAGAAAGGTGCGCGAACTCCGGCACCGGCCAACCCAGCGCCTCATAGAGCGCGACTTGCTTGGGCGTGTTGGAGAGATGGTCGTCGCCGCGGATCACGTGGGTGATCTTCATCTCCGCGTCGTCGATGACGACGACATAGTTGTACACCGGCATGCCGGACGAGCGCACAATGATGGGATCGCTGACCACTTCGTTGGAAAATTCGACGTCACCATGCACGATGTCGTGAAAGCGGATGGGATGCTCCGGAATATGCAGCCGGATGGCGCCCGCCTCGCCGTTGGCGCGACGCTTCAGCGCCTCCGCCGGGTCGATGGCGCGACACTTTCCCGAATAGATAGGCGAACGGTGCTCCGCCAGCGCACGCTTGCGGTCCTCTTCCAGATCTTCCGCGCGGCAAAAACAGAGATAAGCTTTGCCCTCATGCAGCAACTTCTCCGCGTAGTCGTGGTAGAGCTTCATGCGGTCTGACTGCCGGTACGGGCCAAAGGCACCGCCCTTGTCGGGACCTTCGTCCCATTCCAGGCCAAGCCATTTCAGGTCGGCGATGAGTTGGTCTTCGTAGCGGGCTTCGCTGCGTTCGACGTCAGTATCTTCAATCCGCAGGATGTAAGTGCCGCCGTGGCGACGGGCAAAGAGCCAGTTGAAAAGGGCGGTGCGGGCGTTGCCTACGTGGAGATGCCCGGTGGGAGAGGGGGCAAAACGTACGCGAACAGATCCGGCTGGGATGGGGGAGGCAGGACTCACGCTTTCATGTTACCAGCAGCCGTCCGTGCCAGGCGCGACGCTGAGCAGACATTAGAAGGATTAGGAATGAGATTGGAGGACTAGTGCATTTGTCCTAGGAAGAATTGGCCGCATAGCAGGAAAACATTGCACGGAGCAGTCATGTACGCGCTTTTCTGGCGCGACAAACACGATAGTTAGAGGCGGAGCCCAATGGCCCTCAAGGTGCTCATTCATCCTGGAGTCTCCCTCAAATATTTCCTAAAGGTGTTGAGTAAATGCTGAAGGTCCTGGGAACTATTGGCGCGGTCGCGGTGGCGGCCGCATTCTATGGGAAGGTCAGAACCGAGCGACCCTTCCTGCTGGAGACGGTGGCCGCAGAGGAATTGCGGAAGGTGCTGCTCTATGCCGCGCCGCCCACGTTCCTGGCTTCAGTATCGTCCCCGGACGAGAGCAACTCGCCGGTGCAGTGGCTGGAAAGAGCTACGGGAAACTAGAAGTTTCTTCAGGGAACCTAGCCCTCGAACGCTGCCGCGCCGCCCGGACCATGCCGCGGCATCACCCAATTCAATATCGGGACGGTCATGTAGGTGGTGACCAGAGCCATGATGACCATCATGGAAAAGAGGCTGGGCGATAGGATGCCGAGCTCCAGCCCGATGTTCAGAATGACCAACTCCATCAACCCCCGAGTATTCATGAGCGCGCCGATGGCGGCGGACTCGCGCCATGTCCGTCCCATGAGCCGGGCGGGCACCATGGCGCCGATGAATTTGCCCGCGACTGCGACCGCCACGATGCCCAGCGCGATCAGCCACATCCGCGTCCCGTGGATAAGACCGATATCTGTGCGAATACCAGTAAAAGCGAAGAATAGCGGCAGCAGTACGAAGGCGACGATCGGTTGCAGGCGTTTTTCCAGACCCTGGCCCAGCCAAGCGTCCTTGGGCAGCACGACACCGAACAGGAAAGCTCCGAAGAGTGCATGGACACCGATCAACCGCGTGCTGAGGCAGGATACGAAAAGGAAGATCATCAGCACAGCGAAGAGTTCATCACTCAGCTCCTGGCGGCTGCCGATACGCTTGGCCAAAAGTGGGCGCACGGCCAGCAGCATGAAGGCCGTGTAAAGGACCAGCGCGCCCAGGTTCCACCACAACAGCGGCCCCGCCAGCTGGGGATCGATGAGCACGATGGTGAGAGCGAGAATGCACCAGGCGGTGACATCATCCACCGCGGCGCAAGCGATGGCGATGACCCCGAGCTTGCTGTTGGTGAGCCCACGTTCTTTGAGGATGCGAGCGAGCACGGGAAATGCGGTGATGCTCATGGCGGCGCCAAGAAAAAGGGCGAAGGCGGGAGCGGAAACGCCTTCCGGAGCGAACTCCGGATAAAGCAGGATCGCCAGCGAGCTACCGAAGATCAGCGGCGTGATGATGCTCACCTGGCTGATGACGAAGGCGGTCTTCCCTACCCGGCGCAGCACGGAGAGATCGAGTTCCACGCCCACGAGAAACATGAAGAGCCAGACGCCCAGTCGGCTCAGGGTGTTGAGGGTGATGAAGCTGTCTTCCGGAAAAATCAGTTCGGAGAGGCCGGGAAAGAGAGCGCCCAGGAGCGATGGGCCCAGCATCAAACCAGCGGTCATTTCCCCGATGACGGAGGGCTGGCCCATCTTGCGGAAGAGCCATCCCATCAGGCGAGCCGTCGTCAGGATGACGATCAGCTGAAGCAATATCGTATTAAGAGGTTCCATGGCCGGGCTACTAGGGGGTTATCTTACACGTCGCTTTTTTCGCCCATTCTTCAAAACCCTTCTTTCCCATCAGGCCGTTGGTAAGTTTTTTGGCGAGTTCAACGCCGGGTTGGTCAAAGGCGTCAATGCCGTAGAGCTCGCCGGCGAAGGCCGTCTGGAACTCCAGCATCTGGAAGAATGCGCCGATGGTGTATTCGTCAACGCGAGGTAACGTCCAGCGGCAATTGGGGCGCTGCGCCTCGGTCAGCGCAGCTTCGGTGGCGCGCCGCTCCGCATGAAGCAGTGACGACAAGTTCTTGCCCGCGAGATAGCCGCAGGCGTCGAACTTCTTGAACTGCGCGGTGGCGGGAATCTTGACCTCCGCGCGCGGCTTCTCCACTGCCCAGAAGGTGATCATCTTGTCGTTGGGGCCTTCCATGTAGAGCTGCACCTGCGAATGTTGGTCGGTCACGCCCAGGGCCGCGACCGGTGTCTGCCCGGTGTGCACGACTTCTCCCCGGCGATCAACGCGCTTGCCCAGCGACTCCGCCCAGAGCTGGCGATACCAGAATGCGGACGCCCATAAGTACGACGAATAACTGAAGACAACTTCGATCTTCTTCTGACGGCGGGTGTCGAGAGCGTGGTGGACGAGCGCCGACTGCAAGGCGGGATTCTTCTTCAGGTCGGGCGACCAGCAGGCGGCGGTGGCGTCAGCCGCGCCGCGCAACAGTTTTTTGATGTCGAGCCCGATCAACGCTGCCGGCACCAAACCCACTGCCGAGAAGATGCTGAAGCGTCCGCCGACATTGCCGGGCACATGGAAGAGCGGATACTTTTCCTGGCGCGCGATGGCCAGCAGATCACCCTTGTTGGCGTCGGTCACGGCGATGATGCGCGCCGCCGTCTTCTTCGCGCCGAGGGCCTTCGTCATCCACGCGTGCACGATCATGAAGGTGGAGAGCGTCTCGGCGGTGCCACCGGATTTCGCGATCACGCACACCGCCGCCTTCTTCGGATCGATCGCCTCCAGCGCGGCGGCGATGAATCCGGAGTCAACATTGTCGAGGACCACGAGGCGGGGATGCTTCTTGTCGACGCCGACTTGGACCGGATGCGGGCCGCGGATGGCCGCATCGAGCGCGTAAGCACCGAGGGCCGAGCCGCCGATGCCCAACACAATAACGGTATTGACCTGGCCGCGCAGCGTGGCGGCGAACTTCCTGATCTGCGCCACCGTCTCCTGGTCGTCCGGCAGGCTGGGGAAGCCGATCTCGCCGGAATCGACGCGGCTGCGGAAATCGCGCAGAGCGGAGATGGCGCGGGCGAAGTCGAGGTCAGACTCCGTGATGCCATGGTCGGAAACGGCGCTCCAAAGAGCGTTGCGGTAATCGAAGACGGGAAGCGACGAAGCCATAGGACACCTTCTGTGCATGAGCATTAAACAGGAAAGCGCTGGCGACGGCTAGTGGCGAGTTGAGGGTAAGACGCAGGCTGATCCGGCGGGAAACTGCGTGGTAGAATCTGTCGCTCCTCCGAACTTCAGGACCGCTTACGAAGCGACACGTCCTACTCTATGGTGCGATCGGCGGCGTCCTGATCGCTTTGCTGAAATGGATGGAATACCGCTTCCTAGTGGTTGAGCATTCCTTGGAAATCTACGGAGGACTGGTCGCGGCGGTATTTGCCGGGTTGGGGATCTGGCTCGGACTGAAGTTGACGCGGCCGCGTCCCACGATCGTGGTCAAAGAAGTCCCTGGAGCGACGACCGGGCCCTTCGACGTGAGCTTCCAAGTGAACCAGGAGAAGCTGGAGAATCTGCGCATCACGGCCCGCGAACTCGAGGTGCTGCAACTGATCGCCGAGGGCCTGAGCAACCGCGAGATCGCGGACAAGCTGTTCGTAAGCGAAAGAAAGGTGAAGACCCATTCCAGCCGGGTATTCGACAAACTGGGGGCGCGGCGACGCACCCAAGCCGTACAACTGGGCAAGGAATATCGCCTGATCCCCTGACCGAGTCACCCGAAAGCATGATTTTCAGCCGACAACTCGAAATAAACAGGAAATAATCCGGAAATCATCCGAAAGAATGACGACCGTGACTACCCTTCCGGGCTATGGTGCGCTCCTAATCCAGCCCCTTAAGGAGGCAAAATTGAAATGAAAAAGACAGTCATAACCTTCGGGTTGATCTCCGGCGCGGTCTCATCCCTGATGATGGTGGGAACGGTGCCCTTCGCCGACCAGATCGGCTTCGACAAGAGCGAGATCATCGGTTACACCAGCATGGTGTTGTCATTCATGCTCGTATTCTTTGGCATCAGGAGTTATCGCGACAACGTGGCGGGCGGAGAAGTGTCATTCGGACGGGCATTCAAGGTGGGCATCCTCATCACGCTGATCTCTTGCGCCTGCTACATGATCACGTGGGAGATCCTTTACTACACCGTTCTAGGCGATTTTATGGATAAGTACGCTGCCTACATGATCGAGAAGGCGAAGGCAGCGGGCGCCAGTGCGGCCGCTATCCAGACGCAGATCGCGGAGATGAATCGCTTTATGGAGTGGTATAGGAACCCGTTCATCAACGCGGCGATCACTTTCATGGAGCCCTTGCCCATCGGACTTGTCATCACCGTCATCTCATCACTTGTGCTGAGGAAAAAGAAGAACGGCCCGGCGTCAGCGGTGGCAACGGCTGTGGTGGGTTGAGTCCGCTTGCGGTTTGGGCTAGCTCTGGCGCAGGTAAGTACGAGTGATGCGGTCGTGCCAGCCCAAGCCGTCTTCATCCACCAGCGCCCAGGCAAAGCCCATGCCTAAGGACATGCAGGAGACGCCCATGGCCCAGGCGCGAGCGCCGCGCGTCTTACGCAACGGATAGCAGCCCTCAAAGCTGCAGAGTTCGAGTTGGGCTACCTGCATGCCCGGGGTGAGTCCACTGAAGACCAGGAAGGCGAAGTGATAGGCCAGCCAGAAAGTGGCGGAGAGGCCGATGGCGGTGAGCAGCGCCGCCTTCCCTTGCGGCATAAACTTGGTGATGCTGAGCACGATCACGCAGAAGACGGCGGTGGCGGTCAGCACCAGTGCTGAATCGATCACGGCGGAGACAAAGCGCGGGCGCAAGGGCGCCACTTGCAACGGCAATTCGAGTTCCGCTTCGTCGTATGCGTCGCGATAGTTGCGGATCCAGTCGGGGACTTCCTTGTCTTCGTTTGCGTCTTCAGCGAAGCCTTCGTCGAGGCGGAGGCTGGAGAGCGAGGACGCGTGGTTGGCCGGCAGCGGCGCCATGGACTCCTCCGGGACATCGAGGATGCGCGGCGAATCGAGCATGGGTTCGGCGAGTTCGTCGGCGAAAAGGTCCGCGGTGACGGCGCGGGGAAATTCGATGAGGTTGGTTTCGGGCGCGGCCGCAGCGGCTTCGGCAGCTTCAATCGCGACCGCAGCAGCATAGGCGGCGCTGGCTTCCCTGGCTTCCATGGCGTCTATTTCCATGGCAATGCGGCGGTACATGCGTGGCGGCGCGGTGCGTTCGGGGACGGCGGCGGCAGCTTCGGCGACCGCTTCGGTATCTTCCTCCGCGGTCACACCCGGCTCAAAGCCGAAGGTCAGTGACGCCTCGGGGTCGAAGCGACGCCGGCGGCGCGCCTTGTGTGCCTGCACGCGTTGCGAGATCTCATCGCGCCAGCCACCTTCATTGGAATCATCATTGGCGACCCGGCGGTAAAAGGCGGGGTCAGCGGTGGCGGTGGCGGTTTGGCCCACGGCCACACACGAGGTCAGATTGGGCCGGGACATTGAAATGGAGGTCGCCGTCGGCGTGGGCGGTCGGCTCTCTAGGCTGGAGGCGAACTGCCCCTCGGTCACTTCCGAAGAATAATTGGCATCCGGGACGTTGGAATCAGGGTCAATGAGGACAGCAGTGTGCTCACCGGCAAACTGGTTGCCAGTGGCGGAGCAGGTGCAGCGGTCGCCGCAGAGCGGACAGGCCATAGCGAATTGTGCGAAGCCCAGAGCTGAGAAAGCGCATGAGAGCGTCGAAGATTTTGCGCAAGATGCCTGCGCGTGCTAACTTCGAGCCGTCCTCATGTTCGTTCGCAATAAAAGAGTTACCACGGTTTTTCTGGTTTGTCATGTTCTTCTGTGCAGCCGGCTGTTAACCAGCCAGTTGCGGCCTGCGGTGCCAGACGGAGAACAGGACCCGCCCGCGCCCGTTGCGGCCCCGCCGCCGGCGGCGGAGCGTTTCCTCACGCAACAACCCAGCAGCTACCTGACTGACACTGACGAAAACCTGGTCACCATCAAGTCGCGTGAACAGGAAAAAGACGGCGAAGTCTACAAGCTGAAGGGCGACGTGGAGATCGAGTTCCGTGATTTCGTTCTGAAGGGCGATGAAGTCACCTACGATCGGACCACCGGGAACGTGACTTTGACCGGCAATCTGATGTTTGACGGGGGCCTGCACGATGAACACATCGAAGCCTCACGCGGCGAATTCAACGTAAAAACGAAGACGGGCAAGTTCTACGACGTGACTGGCACCACCGGCGTGAAGTTCAAGGGCAAGAACATGACGCTGACCTCGTCTGACCCGTTCGCTTTCACCGGCAAGATGGTGGAGAAGGTCAGCGAAAACCGCTACGTCATTCATCATGGGACGGTCACGAGCTGCCGTTTGCCCGATCCCAAATGGACATTCAACGCTGAGCGCGTAGTCATTGACGTGGGCGGGAGCGCCAAGATCTATAACTCGACCTTCCGGGTGCGAGAGATCCCGGTGCTGTATCTGCCGTTCGCGGCGCATCCGGTGGCGAATCTTGGCCGACAGACGGGGTTCCTCATCCCCACGTTCGGCGCGTCGTCGCGCAAGGGGACGATCATTGGCGAGTCGTTCTATTGGGCCATCAATCGCAGCACGGATGCGACCATCGGCGCGGAGTACTACTCTTCGCGGGGCTGGGCGCAGCATGGTGAATTCCGCACCAAGCCCAGCCAGAAGTCGTCGCTCGATATGACCTATTTCGGCGTGATGGACCGCGGCTTTGGCCCCTTGAAGATCGACCAGGGCGGCCAGGACATCCGGCTGAACGCGGAGATCGACTTGCCGAAAGGCGTTCGCGGAGTGGCGGCGGTGAATTATCTGAGTTCGTTCGTCTTCCGGCTGGCTTTCACGGAGACTTTTTCGCAGGCGGTGAATTCGGAGGTGAAGTCGCTGGTCTTCTTCACCAAGAACCACAACGGATTCTCCTTCAACACGCTGGCGGCGCGCTATCAGAACTTCCAGAGCGACACCCGCGGCGACGTGATCACCATCTTGCGAGTGCCGAGCTTCGAGGTGTCGAGCGTAGACCGGCGGCTGGCCAAGACGCCGTTCTTCTATGGCTTCACCGGAGCAGTGGAGGGCGTCTCCCGGCGCGAGCCAGCTTTTAAGACTAACGACTTGGTGGGACGCTTTGACGTACACCCCCGCGCTTCCCTGCCCGTCTTTTTCAAGGGCTGGACCTTCCGCCCGGAGATCGGGATGCGCAACACCTACTACACGCAGCGCAAGTCAGCGGCAGCGGGGGTGGGAACTCCGTTGAACCAGGCGTTGAACCGGCGCGCACTGGAGGTGGAAGCCGAGTTACGGCCGCCCACGCTGGGCCGCATTTTCGACAGGCCGGTCTGGGGACGCACCTTGAAGCACACCATCGAAACGCGACTGACGTACCGGCTGGTGAGCGGCGTCTCCGGATTTGGCAACATCATCCGCTTTGACGACCGTGACATCCTCAGCGACACCAAGGAATTAGAGCTGGCCCTGGTGCAGCGTCTGTTCATCAAGCCCTCTAAGGGCGACACCTGCAAAGACAAGCTGCCCGGCGAAGAGTGCCCCACGGTCCCGCGCGAGTTCATCACCTGGGAGGTGGCGCAGCAGTATTACCTGGACGATAAGTTCGGGGGCGCCGTAGTGGATGGCAAGCGCAATGTGGTGACCAGCAGCGCGGCCTTCACCGGTGTCGCTTTCCTCACCGAGCCGCGGCGCTTCTCGCCCACCGTCTCCAAGCTGCGCATGCGGGCCACTCCTAGCACTGACATCTCCTGGCAGCTCGACTACGACAGCAAAATGGGACGGATCAGTTCAAGCACCGCCTTCGTCAACCAGCGGATGGGGGACTTCTTCCTCGGGGGCAGCCATGCTTTCCTGCGCTCGCCCGGTGAGATCTTCGTTTCCACGCCCATGCCTTCGCCGGACCGCTTCAGCCAGTTCCGGGTGCTGGCGGGGTACGGCGGCCCTAACAAGCGGGGGCTGAGTTCGGCGGCTAGCATCGGCTTTGACGCCCACCGCGAATTCCTCCAGTACGGGTCCCTCCAGAGCTCCTACAACTGGGATTGCTGCGGTCTGAGCATGGAATACCGGCGCTTCGCGCTGGGCACAGTGCGAAATGAGAATCAGTTCCGATTTGCGTTCACCCTGGCCAATATCGGCACTTTTGGCAACATGAAGCGGCAAGAAAGGCTCTTTTAGCCATTCGTCCCAGTTTTTCTCCGGCCCGCCCCCGCTCCCTCTGCATGAGATAATCGAGGGGCCAACTCATGAGGTATCTCACTTTGCTTTTGCCCAGTCTGCGCCGGTTTTTGCTCCCGTTCGTCGCCCTGGCGGTGATCGGATGCTCCGCCCAGGCGCCCACTTCGGGTGCCGCTACAGCGGGTCTTACGCCCCTCGACCGCCGCATCCAGAACCAGATCCGCTCGCAGTTGGGCGTACCGCCGAACGTCGAGATCACCCTGGGGCAGCGCCGGGCCAGCGACATCGCCGGCTATGAGACCCTGCCGGTCACGCTCTCCAGCGGCGAGCGTAAGCTCAGCATGGAGATGTTGATCTCCAAAGACAACAAGACTCTGGCGCGGCTGGAAAAGTTCGACCTGGGCACGGATGTGATGGCCAAGATCGACGTGGCCGGGCGCCCGGTGCGCGGCAATCGCGCGGCCAAGGTCACGATCGTGAATTATGACGACTTTCAGTGTCCCTTCTGCTCACGCATGCATGAGACGCTGATGGGAGACGTACTGAAGACCTACGGCGACAAGGTAAAGATCATCTACAAGGATTATCCGCTGCTCAGCATCCATCCCTGGGCGATGCACGCGGCCATCAACGCGAATTGCCTGAACGCGCAGAAGAACGAGGCGTATTGGGATTATGCGGACTACGTCCACATCAACCAGCAGGAGATCATGGGGCCGCAGGAGAAGCGCCGTCCGCTGAACCAGCAGGTAATGACGCTGGACAAAGCTGCCTTTGACCAAGGCACAAAATACGGCCTGGACGCGAAGACGTTAGGCGCTTGCATCCAGGCGCAGGACGAGAAGTCGGTACGGGTGGCGATGGCGGAAGCCGAGGGGTTGGGTGTGGAGTCTACGCCCACGCTGTTCGTGAATGGCGAGAAGATGTCAGGGGCGTTGCCGTTGAATGTGATGCGGGCGGTTTTGGACCGGGCATTACAGGCCGAAGGGGTAACGCCTCCGGAGACGCCCAAGGTGAACATCGTGCCCACGCCGCAGGCCCTGCCGAAATAGAGGTTTTTCCTCGTTTTTTGGGCTAACTCTTGTAAAATGAATGACTCGCAGCTAACAACTTCCCCTGGAGGGAACTTGGGTAAGCGTAAGGATTTGAAGACTTGGCATAGCCACCAAACCGCAGTGGTGGTGGCGTTTTCCGTCGTGTTGCTGGCGCTGGCTGGCTGCAACCGGGAGCAGACTTCCGGCGATGTGATGGCCAAAGTCAACGGCGAGAAGATCACCCGCTCTGACGTGGAAAAGTACTATCAGAACAGCATTGCCGGGTCGCCGCAGCAGCCCGCCGGTGAACAGGCCACCAGCTTGCGGCTGAACATCCTGAAAACGCTGGTGGAAGAAGAGATCCTGATGCAGCGCGCCCGCAAGCTGGGCCTGCTGGCCACCGACGAAGAGGTGGAAGCCAAGTTCGCGGAGTTCAAGGCGCCGTTCACCCAGGAAGAGTTTCAGAAGCGGCTAAAGGAACGGAACATCAGCGCCGACGATTTCAAGCGTGACATCCGCCGCGGCCTGACTACCGACAAGCTGATCAACAAGGAGATCAATTCCAAGATCAGCATCACCGACGCCGACATCACTAACTATTACAACGAGCACAAGGCAGAGTTCAATTTCATCGAGCCGCAGTACCATCTGGCGCAGATCGTGGTCACCACCACGCCGAATCCGCAGGTGAATAACCTGAAGAATGACAAGGCGGGGAATGAGGCGGAAGCACGCAAGAAGGTGCAGATGATCCTCAATCGCCTGGACAGCGGCGAAGAGTTTGGCACGGTCGCCATGAACTACAGCGAACAGCCGGGGACATCGGGAAATGGCGGCGACATGGGGTTCATCCCGGAGTCATCTTTGAAGGCGGACAAAGCGGCGATGGAGGCCATCGCGCGCCTGAAGGTGGGACAATACACGACGCCCATTCCTGCGTTCGATTCGCCAAATCACTTGGCGGGATACCGCATCGTGAAGCTGATGGCGCGGGAAGCAGCCGGCCAACGCGAACTTTCTGACCCCCGCGTGCAGGCCTCTATCCGGCAGCAACTGCGGGAGCGGCGCGAACAATTGCTGAAGGCAGCATACTTCGAAGTGGTGCGCAACGAAGCCAAAGTAGAGAACTACATGGCGGATGAACTGCTGAAGAATTCCGGCGCGGCGAAGAAGTAAGCCCTGACTGCTCCCTAACTATTCGATGATGGCGAGCACGTCGCCGGCGTTCACCGTATCGCCTTCGGCGGCCATGATCTTCTTCACCTTGCCCGCCTTGGGCGCCTTCAACTCATTCTGCATTTTCATCGCTTCGATCACGATCACGCTCTGGCCCGCTTCCACAACACTGCCCTCAGGGGCGAGGATGCGCACCACCTTGCCGGGCATGGGCGCCTTGATCTTCTTCGGCCCTTCCGTGGAGCCGGCTTTGGCCTTGCGCCCGCGCAACGAGCGGGGATCAGAGACCTCGGCCGCATAACGACGGCCTGCGATCACCATACCTAAATCATTATTCTGCCCATTGCCGTCGCGACGAATCTCATAAGAGCGGCCGCCGATGAGCAGCGACAAGACGTCAGCCTCTGGCTGGGAGCTATCGAAGGCGAAGGGCTGGCCGTCGACGTGACATACCCAACTTCCAGTATCCTGCGCACGCTTCAATTCCACGCGGTGGGTGGTAGTGCGGCCGCGGCTGTCGGTGATGACGACGTCGTAGGTCATTTGTCCGCCCCCCGATCCGACCCCCGCAGCGC
>JBKKBM010000230.1:0-3123 GCA_046714215.1 Terriglobales bacterium
GTCTCCTCATCGCGGACAATACCAAGTTGCATCATCGCCGTAATGTAGAGCTATATAATAAGCTTCTCTAAATTCATCTCATGGTCGGGAGGGCGCTTGGCGCCCGCGGCGTCCAACATGGAATCGATCTGCTTGCCCGCAGCTTGGTAATCGCTGTGCTGAGTATGCTGTTCGGCGGCCGAAGGCGGCACCGGCATTTCTTCCTGAGGTTTGTTCTGGGGGCGCGCAGTATCCGCGACGGTAGCCTCCGCAACCGTCGGCGGAGCGACCGGAGTCTGCGTAACCGGAGTCTGCGTAACCAAGATCGCTGGTTCCGCCTCCTCGCGAGCAGGCGGCCCGTCCGTACGCAGCTCCCCTTCCGAGGTAAACTTGCGCCGGTCAGAGACTACAAACTGTTCTTTCTCACCTTTGTTTACCATGTATACCTCAACTAAAACTTGAATGGTAGGGAAGCGACCACCCCGCCTGCTTCACCCACCTGAATCTCGGTCCCGGGCTTCTCCGCCTCGCGACGGATGTACCCCAGCGCCAATACTTTTTCGCCATCTGACCGGGGCGGATGCACTCTTGCCACGCTGGTGATCTCGCCCAGCTCTTTGCCGCCGACGGAGATCTTTGCCCCCCGCTCCACCGCCGCGTCTATTACAAATCCGGCGAGCGTCCGATGCACCTGACCCCGCGCGCGGATGCGCTCCACGATCTCTTGCCCGATATAGCAGCCCTTGGTGAAGTTCAGGGCAGCGTCCTGATTCGTCTCCTGCGGCAAATAGCGCTCGGTGATGTCGACGCCATAACGCGGCACGCCGGCCATCACCCGGAATTTTTCCAGCGCCGCGGTGCCTGTGGGCACTGCGCCCGCGGCGGTGAGCGCGTCCCACAGCGCGGACGCGTCCTCCGGCGGAAGCCACATCTCATAAGTCAGGTAATCTGGATTCGCCATCCGCGTGAGCGCGAGCGGCTGGCCGTTCCATGTGAGGTTGCAGATGACGAGCGGGTCCGCGCAGTCCGGCGTGATGCCCAGCTTCTTCAATCGGCCCTCGGCATCCGGCCCTTGCACCCCGATCGACGTGAGTTGCTCGGAAATATCCGTAAGCTCCACGTCGTCCATGATGATGAAGTGGTTGAGCACCTTGAGCAGCGGCTCGGCTTGCGAGCGCTCGGTGTCGAGCAGGACATCGCCACCTCGGTTGTAGATGTAGAGGTCGCCCAGGATGCGTCCCTGCGCGCTGAGCACGAAGTTGTAGTTGCCGCGATTCTCCGTCAGGTCTTTGATGTTGTTGGTGACCATACCGTTGAGCCAGCGCACGCGGTCCTCGCCGGTCGCGCGGATCTTCGCGCGCCAGCCCAGGTCATAAATGCCGCAGCCGGTGGTAATAGCCGCGAACTCGCGTTCGACATTGCTCGCTCCACCGAAATGCGCAGGCGTCTCCACGCCGGCATAGGCAGCGAGAGCCGCACCGGTAGCGGCCAGCTTCTCCGCCAACGCGGTCCGGGGCACGGTTTGGGTGGTCTCAGTCATTCGCTGAACATTCACTGCAACATTTGATTATAGGGGAAGAGGAAACGCTTCACCACGAGGCCCAACCCGCGCTTTTCTGTTATCTTGCTTGCCGTGGCCCAGAACATGACCCAGAAAAGGAAGATCGCGGTGGTTCCCGGCGATGGCATCGGCAAAGAGGTCATTCCGGCTGCGCTCGAAGTCCTCCGCGCCACCGGTGCCCCCCTCGACTTCACCGAGTTCGACTGGTCTGCCGACCGCTATCTCAAAGACGGCACCACCATCCCCGCCGACGGCTTTCAGATGCTCGAGCGCGACTTTGACGCCATCTTTGTCGGCGCGCTGGGCGATCCGCGCGTCGCCTCGAACATCCACGCCAAAGAGATCCTCCTGGGCATGCGCTTCAAAATGGACCTCTACGCGAACGTGCGTCCGGTGAAGCTGCTGGATGAAGCCTTATGTCCCATCAAAAACGTGAAGCCGGCGGATGTCGATTTCGTAGTGATCCGCGAAAACACCGAAGGCCTCTACATGGACGCAGGCGGCGCGCTCAAGCCGGGCACCCTCGACGAAGTGGCCACGCAAGAGGATTACAACACGCGTAAGGGCGTGGAGCGCGTCATCCGCTACGCCTTCGAGTACGCGAAAAAGCACGGCCGCAAAAAAGTATTGATGTCAGACAAATCCAATGTCATGACTTACGCTGGCGGCCTGTGGCAGCGCGTCTTCAAGCTGGTGGCGGCGGACTATCCCAATATCGCCACCGCCCACATGTATGTGGACGTACTCTGCATGCACATGGTGCGCGATCCAAAGCAATTCGACGTCATCGTGACCAACAATATGTTTGGCGATATCATTACCGACGTCGCCGCCGCGCTCCAGGGCGGCCTGGGCATGGCGGCCAGTGGAAACATCCATCCGGGCAAGACCTCGATGTTCGAGCCCGTGCATGGGTCGGCGCCACCGTTCGCGGGCAAGAATGTGGCCAATCCCATCGGCTCCATCGCCTCGGCCGCGCTGATGTTGGAGTTCCTCGGCTTCGAGCGCGAGGCGGGGAAGGTGAACGCCGCCGTGCTGGCCGCGGTGCAGCAGCAGAAGACCACGCAAGATATCGGCGGCGCGCTGGGCACAAAAGAGTGCTCGGCGTGGATCGCGGAGCAAGCCAGCAGATAGGATTTGTCATGAGCCTACGCTCCACGCTTCGCTCCTTGGGGCCGGTGCCAGCGGGCATCATCTCCACTCTGTTCGCCGGGCTGGTGGCAGCGATCGCGGGCTACCTGGTCCTCGTGGTGGGTGTCTTTTACTGCATGTTCACCCGAGGCTACGAGAAGTGGGAGCCATTCCTTGACCGCTTGGCGCTTTTTGTGGCGTTGCCGGTGGCCGTCTTCGTGTTCATCTGGCTGGTCCGGCGCTCCTACAGGTGGTGTCGCAGCGGGCCGTAGCGCTGACTTAGCGTAGTTACTAAAGGACTAGGGTTATCTCTAATAGGGTCGCTGTACTGGCGAGAGCTATACAAAGCTGCGCCATCACGTAACATCAGAAGGCTCGGTATCCTCCCCCAACAGAAAAGAGTTCCCTCAAATGCCGTACGATCACCAAACCACGAACGTCATCAAGAGATT
>JBKKBM010000231.1:0-7068 GCA_046714215.1 Terriglobales bacterium
GGCCATCTCCGGCAGCAGTTGCACATTCTCCGTCAGGAAAGCCAAGCAGCTTCCCGGCGGCGGATTCTGTCCCATGGCGTCCTTGGCATTGAATGCCAGGTTCACCAGCACCTGCTCAATCTGCCCGGGGTCTGCCTGGATGACCCCTACTGGCGCCGTCACTGAAGTCACCACCTCTACATGCTCACCCAGGAGCGGCTCCAGCATCTTTTGCACTCCGGCGATTACCGGACGCAGCTCCATCACTTGCGGCTGGATCACCTGCCGGCTGCTGAATGTCAGCAACTGCCGCACCAGGGCCGCTGCCCGCTGCGCCGCGCTCTCGATCTGTCGCATCTCGCGCGCCAGTTGCGCATCCTCCCGCACTCGCTCCCGCTCCAGCACCACCTGCGAGTACCCCGTGATGATGGTCAGCACGTTATTGAAATCGTGCGCGATCCCGCCCGCCAGCGTGCCCACGGCCTCCATCTTTTGCGCGTGCCGCAGTTGTTCTTCCAGCTTCCGCCGCTCCGTCACGTCCACCGCGATCACCAGCGTGCACGCGCGGCCCGCCAGCTCCAGCGGTTGCGCCATCACCTGCACCTCGAAGACCCGCCCGTCCTTCGCCAGGTGCCGCCATTCGCCGCTGTACGGCCCCGTCGTCGGCTGCCGTTCGAGAAAACGGCCCACTTCTTCCGCCGGGCGGATCTCCGTCACCTTCATCTTCAGAAATTCAGCCGGGGTATATCCATACTGCCGCTCCGCCGCTGGGTTCACTTCCAGAAATCGTAGCGTCGCCTGGTCATACACCCACGACGGTTGCGGATTGGCGGAGAACACCGTGCGAAAGCGTTCTTCCGCCCGCGCCAACGCCGCCGTCGCGGCTGACTGCCGGTACTGCGTCACCCATAGCCGCAGGCTGTAGCACCCGAAGGACGCGAGGATCGCCACCGACGCCACCGCCACCTGCTCCGTCGCAATCTTCGCTCCCAGCCACAGCACCAGCGCCGGCATCAGCATCGGCGTCAGGTGCAGTGCCAGCATCTGCTTCACCCGGTCACCCGATTTCACCGCTGCGACCTGCGGCTCGTCCGTCTCTTCCCAGTTCGCGATGAAAAGCGCCGCCAGCAGAAAGGGCAGGACCCACACCACATCGAACCACGTCCCCGTCTGCCTGTCCCAATGCAGCCGCGCATAATTGCCTACCCGCGTGAGCACCGCATAGGTCGTCATGCACAGCGCCGCCGTCAGAAACAGCGAACGCTCCCGCCGCCCCGTCGAGACCAGCGTCCGCAGCCACAGGGCCCCCGCCAGCACCAGATTCCGGCCGAAGAACACCTGCCCCACCATCCGATTCATCGTCTGCTCTTCCGTCTCCCACCGCGACGGCATATGGAAGAAGTAGAGATAGGCGCACAGGATCACAATCCCCACCTGCACCACATCCAGCGTCCGTTGCCAATCCACTCGCTCTTCCTGCGACGGGTCGGTCAACAGCAGCATCGCGAAGGGCGCAAAGGCGAAGAAGAACAGCACATCGGTAAAACTGTATTGACCGGTGGCTTCCACCCCGTAACGGAACTCTTTGTACGTCCATACTCCCTGGGCCACCATCCAGAGCAGGTAGGCCAACCCGCACAACGCCCAGAACGAACGCCCAAACGAATCAGCGCGCTGCCGGGCGTCCACGCATGCCCACAGCGCCAAGCCGCAAGACAATAACTGGAGGAGATTGGAGCTGGAGATCCGCACTGCGGGCATAGCCAGGAAAGCCAGCACGCTAATATGCAGCAGAGCCAGTAACCCGGCCCATAACGCGAATTTTCTTACACTCGGTTTTATTTCAGGAATGGCCCAATGGCTCATCATGAATCTTCGTTCTTCATTTCCTTGGGTGTTTTTTAGTCTAAGTCGGTTTGTCTAAGCGGGTCAACAAAATAGAAAGATTCACCCATCCCCCATCCAGTTTTTCACATCCGTATCCCATTTTTTGTATATTCGGCGCCGGCTATCTTCTATAATGGTGCAAACACTAGGAATACTCCCTGCGTTCCGGAGTCACCGTGGCAGCAAACTTGCAACCTACTAAAAATAATCTGTCTGCTTCCAGCATGCACACTGGAACCAAGCCAGATGTTTTGCCCTCGCGGGCGAGTGCAAGCCCCATGGTGAAAGATCTTCAAGTTCGCACCACGGCCATTCTGTTGGCGCTGGTCACAGTCGCCGCCATGGTCTTTGCCTGGCTGAATTTCCGTCAGGAAGCGCTCATCGCCACCCCCACGGACGGCGTCTGGTGGCTCGAGGAAAACGACCATCTGCGCGCGCAACGCGTCCATCCTCAGGGCCCCGGCGATCGCGCCGGCATCAAGGTGGATGACCACCTCTTCGAAGTCAACGGCCAGCCGGTCACCAATACCGCCAGCTTGCAGAAAAAGCTTTATCCCAAGGGCGTTTACTCCGAAGTCAAATACGGACTCCATCGCAACGGCGTCTCCCTTGAAGTCCCGGTCATTCTTGTTCCCGCGGATAATTCCCTGAACAACGGACAGCGCGTGATCGCGCTGGTCTATCTGTTCATCGGACTCTTTGTCCTGTTGCGACGCTGGACCGCGCCCAAGTCTGCCCACTTCTTCATCTTCTGCCTGGTCTCGTTCATTTTTTATTCCTTTAAGTATACCGGCAAGTTCAACCTCTTCGACTGGAGCATCTACTGGTCGAACGTAGTCGCCTGGCTGCTGCAGCCCGCGCTCTTCCTCCACTTCGCCCTGACCTTCCCGGAGCGCAAGAGCTTTGTCGAGCGCCATCGCTGGCTCACCGCCATTGTTTATCTCCCGGGCGCCATCCTGCTGGCCACACACATCCTCGCCATCCGTGAACTGGCCGCCACGGAGGTCCTGCGCTTCCAGCTTGACCAGATGGAGTGGACCTACCTCGCGCTCTTCTTCTTCATCTCCGCCGGCGTCCTCTGGCACTCTTACGATCGCGCCGATACCCCGCTGCTCCGCCAGCAGATGAAGCTGGTCACCCGCGGCACTATCCTCGCCATCGTTCCCTTCACGCTCTTCTACGTGCGGCCGTACGTTTTTGGCGAGTTGCCCAGCCGCACCATGCAACTCTCCGTCTTCACTCTCGTCTTTCTGCCGCTCACGTTCGGTTACGCCATCGTCCGCTATCGCTTGATGGACGTGGACATCATCTTCAAGCGCGGCATGATCTACACCCTGGCCACGGCGTCCATCGTTGGCGTCTATTTCGCCATCGGCGCCGTCATTGCCCAGATCGTGCAGACCAAACTGCCCCTCGGCAACTGGGGACTCATCGCCGCCATCGTCATCACCGCGCTGCTCTTCGATCCACTGAAGCACGCCATCCAGGACCGCCTCGACAAGCTGCTCGACCGCAAACGCTACGACTATCGCCGCACGCTCATCGAATTCGGCCGCGAACTCAGCTCTGAGACCGACCTCAGCACCATGCTCACCGCCGTCGTCGAGCGCCTCTCCCGCACCTTGCTCGTGGACCGCGTCGCCATCTTCCTCGCCGACCAGGATTCGCCCGAGGGCTTCCTCCTGGCCAAGTCGTATGGCATCAACTACACCGGCGACCTCGATCTCACCTTCCTCGGCATCGAGCGCCCCGGTGAAGGCGCCGGACACATCTTCTTTGACAACACTCGCTCCGCTGTCCGTGAGACTCCGGCCGCCCGCACCACCATTGCCCAACTCGATCTCAACTACTACATCCCGTGCAAGGTGCAGAATCGCAGCATTGCCGTCCTCGGCCTGGGCAAGACCACCCGCGGCGACTTCCTCTCCAGTGAAGATGTCGAACTGCTCGAGACCTTGGCCGGCTATCTCGGCATCGCCATTCAGAACGCCTTGCTCTATGCCTCGCTCGAACAGAAAGCCAGCGAGTACGAACGCCTCAAGGACTTCAACGAGAACATCGTCGAATCCATCAGCGTCGGCGTCCTCGTGGTCGACCTCGCCGACCGCATCGAGTCCTGGAACTCGCAGATGGAAGTCATGTACGCCATGCCCCGCGCGGAAGCCAAGGGCAAGCTCCTCACCGAGATCTTCCCCGCGAACTTCGTGGAATCGTTCTATCGCGCGCGCCAGAATCCCGGCATCCACAACCTCTATAAGTTCCGGCTGAACACGCCGACGGGCGAGACCCGCCGCGCCAACATCGCCATCGCGCCGCTGGTCACCAAGAACTTCCAGGTGGTCGGCCGCCTCGTCATCGTCGACGACATCACCGAACGCATCGCCCTTGAATCCCAACTCTCGCAGTCAGAGAAGATGTCGTCCATCGGAGTGCTTGCCGCCGGCGTCGCTCATGAGGTCAACACTCCGCTCGCCGTCATCTCTTCTTACGCGCAGATGCTGGCCAAGCAGCTTCAGGGCGACGAAAAACGTTCGGCCTTGCTCGAGAAGATCACCCGCCAGACCTTCCGCGCGTCCGAGATCGTCAACAACCTGCTGAACTTCTCCCGCACCAGCGGCACCGAATTCAGTGAGGTCGACGTCAACAAGATCATCGCCGACACTCTCGCCCTGCTTGAGCACCAGTTCCGCACCGCCAAGATCAAGGTCGAGCCCACGCTCTATCCCGAGCTGCCCCTGATTCTCGGCAACCCGGGAAAATTGCAGCAGGTATTTCTGAACTTATTCTTGAACGCCAAAGACGCCATGCCCAACGGCGGCACCATCAGCATCGCCACCGGCAACGGACACGCCGTCAACGTCCGCGTCTCAGACACCGGCTCTGGTATCGCGCCCGAACACGTGGCCCGCATCTACGACCCGTTCTTTACCACCAAGAATTCCACCAAGGACGGCGACCGCCGCGGCACCGGCCTCGGCCTCAGTGTGACCTACGGCATCATCCAGGAGCACGCCGGCAAGATCCAAGTGGAATCGCTGCCCGGCGAAGGCACTACCTTCCATCTCGAGTTTCCCATGATCAAGGCGTCGTCGCGCCAGGCGGTGAAAGTCAATGTCTGACGTCGCCGTGGTTCCTCGCCGCTTCTCGCGCGATACCGATCCCGACCATCCCGGCTCCATCCTCATCATTGACGATGAGCATGCTATCCGCGAATCGCTCCAGACGCTGCTCGAACTCGAGAACTATCAGGTCGATGGCGCCGACACCGCCGAAGCCGGCCTCGCGCGCCTCGCCAACAATCCGTACGACCTCGTCCTGCTCGACATAGGCTTGCCCGACCGCAGCGGCCTCGATGTCCTCGAAGACATTCGCGAACGCGATCCCAGCCTGCCCATCATCATGATCACCGCGCACGGCACGGTCGACAACGCCATCCGCGCCATGCAATCCGGCGCCGCCAACTTCATCCCTAAGCCCTGGGACAACGAAAAGCTGCTCGCCGACGTCCGCGCTGCTGTCGCCCGCCGCCGCGCCGAAGAAGAGAACCTGCATCTCAAGCGCGCCTTCAAGCAGCGCTACAACTTTGAGAACATCGTGGGCAAGAGCGACGCCATGCTGCGCGTCTTTGACCTCGTCGCCCAGGTCGCGCCCAGCCGTTCCACCATCCTGATCCAGGGTGAGAGCGGCACCGGCAAGGAACTCATCGCCAAGGCCATCCACGCCAACTCCCCGCGCAAGGACCGCCCGTTCGTTCCCGTGAACACCGGCTCCATGCCCGCGGACTTGCTGGAGTCCACGCTCTTCGGCCACGTGAAAGGCGCGTTCACCTCCGCCATCGCCTCCAAGAAAGGGCTCTTCGAGATCGCCGACCGCGGCACCCTCTTCCTCGACGAGATCGGCTCCATGTCCGTCGAGACCCAGGCCAAGATCCTGCGCGTCTTGCAAGACCGCAAGTTCATGCACCTCGGCGGCGTCTCTGAGTTGCAGGTGGACGTCCGCATCATCGCCGCCACTAACGTCGACCTCAAGCAGCTCGTCAAAGACGGACGCTTCCGCGAAGACCTCTTCTACCGCCTCAACGTCATCACCGTAGATCTGCCGCCGCTGCGCAGCCGCGCCGAAGACATCCCGCTGCTCGTCCACGCCTTCCTCGAACGCTACTCGAAGGAGAACGGCAAGCCCACGCTCAACCTCACTACGGAGGCGTTGCGCCCGCTCCTCGACCACGCCTGGCCGGGCAACGTACGCGAACTGGAGAATGTGATCGAGCGCGCCGTCGTCCTCTCCTCCGGCCCGTTCGTCACGCTCGACCTGCTGCCCGATTCCATCATTGGACGCGCCCCCATCTCGAACATCCTGGAATCGCGCCCCGATGCGTCGCTGTTTGACATCATCGAGGAATGCGAGCGTCGCGTGATCACCGACATGCTGGAGAAATGCCACTGGAATCAGACCGACGCCGCCGAGCGCTTCCACGTCCCGCTCTCTACGCTGAACCAGAAGATCAAGCGGCTGAACATCGAGATCCGCAAACGCGCGAAAGACCAGCCCCCAGCTTTGTAGAGACGTAGCTTGCTACGTCTCCCGCGCTCGTGTGGCACCGCCGTCTCGGCTGTGCGCCCTTGCTACCCACCACCGCGCACGTATCAGAGCAGCGCTTCAGCGCTGCCTATTCTCGCGCCCCTAAACACTGGGGGCTTTAGCCCCGGCGCTTCCAGCCTTTTGCCCTTGGTTTTCTTTCCCCAAGGTTTCCTTCGTGTGTCTTTGTGTCCTTCGTGGTTCACGAAGTTGCTTTTGCTCTTTGCTGACGGCTGACGGCTGCCCCTACTGTCTCCGCATCATCTTGCCCATATCGAACTTCTGATACCCCGGCGGCACCGCGAACAGGCTGGCCGCCTGCGGACCTTCCGTGAAGTTCGTAAACTCCATCACCCCGCCATCCGCGTGGACGCTCTTGATCGGCCACCTGGTCTTCTGGTCGATCCACGTCGTGCCTGCCTCGTTCTTGTTGGCGGACGCGAACTCCCACTTATCGCACATCCGGCCATTCATCATCTCCGGGCCCACCAGCTTGCAGGTCACGCCCGCGCGTCCGGCGCACGGGTTATCGCTGAAGGCTTTCACGTCCGGCATCTTCGGCCCTCCACCCATCGGCCCGCCGCGCATGTTCCCGTCCATCCCCATCTCCATGTACATCTGCTG
>JBKKBM010000232.1:0-7677 GCA_046714215.1 Terriglobales bacterium
GTCGTCATCATGGAACTCATCAACAACGTCGCGAAGCAGCACGGCGGATACTCCGTCTTTGCGGGTGTAGGCGAGCGTACCCGTGAAGGCAACGACTTGTGGCTGGAAATGTCAGAGTCGGGTGTGATCAAGCCGGGCGACCCTTCGAAGTCAAAAGCAGCGCTTGTCTACGGCCAGATGACCGAGCCCCCCGGGGCGCGTCTGCGCGTGGCGCTGACGGGGCTGACCGTCGCCGAGCACTTCCGCGATGCGGAAGGCGCGGACACGCTGCTGTTCATCGACAACATTTTCCGCTTCACCCAGGCGGGGTCAGAAGTATCCGCGCTGCTGGGCCGCATGCCCAGCGCCGTAGGCTACCAGCCGAACCTGGCCACCGAGATGGGCGAATTGCAAGAGCGCATCACCTCGACGAAGAAGGGCTCCGTCACTTCGGTGCAGGCGATTTACGTGCCCGCCGACGATTTGACCGATCCCGCGCCGGCTACGACCTTTGCCCACTTGGACGCGACGACCGTGCTTTCGCGTCCGCTGACGGAGATCGGTATTTATCCAGCCGTCGATCCGCTGGCGTCGACCTCGCGCATCCTCGATCCGCGCATCGTTGGTGAGGAGCACTACGCCGTGGCGCAGAACGTGAAGAAGATCCTACAACGCTACAAGGATCTGCAGGACATTATCGCCATCCTCGGTATCGACGAGTTGAGCGAAGACGACAAGATCATGGTCGCGCGCGCCCGTAAGATCCAGAAGTTCCTCTCGCAACCATTCTTCGTGGCCGCGCAGTTCACCGGACTCGAAGGCCGTTACGTGAAGGTGGCGGATACGGTTCGCAGCTTCAAGGAGATCGCGGAAGGCAAGCATGACGATGTGCCCGAGCAGGCCTTCTACATGAAGGGTTCCATCGAGGAAGTGCTGGAGACGGCGGAGAAGATGAAGGCGGTCAACGCGTAAGAGCATGGCAGAGACCCTACAAGTTGAGATCGTGACACCGGAGCATATGGTCGTCGATGACCAGGCCACCGAGTTGACCATGCCGGGCAAGAATGGCTACCTGGGCATCCTGCCGGGGCACGCCCCGTTGATCACCGAGCTGTCGGTTGGCGAGATTAGCTATCGCAATTCGGCGGGACAGTTGAAGTTCCTGTCCGTGGCGTGGGGCTTTGCTGAGGTGCTGCCTAACAAGGTAACGATCCTGGCGGAGACCGCGGAGAAGGCTGAAGACATCGACATCGCGCGCGCGGAGCGGGCCCGCATCGAAGCCGAAGCAGCCCTCAAAGCCGCCAGCGGCAAGGGTGAGAGCGATTACTCGAAGCTCGAAGCTGATTTAGCGCGGGCCAGCACGCGGATTGCGGTGTCGAAGAAGGTGAATAGCGACGTCGCGAACGTGTTGCCGTAGAGGGGCAGCTACCAGCTTCCAGCTGCCAGTGAAAACCAAGCGATGCCGCCGCGAGGCGGCTTTTTTGTTGGATGCGATAGGATGGGCCTGTGGCGAAGCCTGAGATGAACCGGCCGGTGATGGGCACCATCTTCCTGGTGCTGGGCGTCGCCATGCTCATCTACGACAGCTTCCACGAGTGGGACACCATCTGGGCGACCGCCATCGGCCTGAAGCTGATCGTGGTCGCCATCATCTTCCTGGTCTGGGACCCGCTAAGGCGGTTGGATGAGGCGCAGAGGGCGAAGCGTCAAGCGCGTAATGCGAAGCCGGAAGCGTGAGTCACATTTGAGTCACATTTCATGATCAAGCCGAATAATGCGGTGCTGCTGGTGAAGTGTCCGGAGCGCAAGGGAGTGGTGGCCGCGCTGGCCAACTTCATCTACGCGCACAATGGCGACATCCTTCACGCCGATGAGCATCAGGATCCGCAGCTTAAACTCTTCATGATGCGCATCGAGTGGAGCATGGAAGGCTTTACGCTGCCGCTAAACGTTTTTGCTTCTGAATTTAACGCCGTCGCCGACGAATTTCAGATGGAGTGGAAGGTCGCTTCGACGAACGACCGGCCGCGCGTGGCCATCATGGTGTCGAAGTCGGGCCACTGTCTCGCGGACTTGCTCTATCGGCATCAGATCGGCGAATTGAACTGCGAGATCCCGTTGGTCATCAGCAATCACGACGACCAACGCAAGCTAACGGAGTTTTACGAGCGCAAGTATCACCATGTGCCGGTTTTAAAGGACAACAAGGACGAAGCCGAGCGCAAAGTGCTCGCCCTGCTGGAGCGCGAGAAGATCGATCTCGTCGTACTGGCACGCTATATGCAGATCCTGTCCAAGGATTTCATCCACCGCTATCCGAATAAAGTCATCAACATCCACCACTCGTTCCTGCCGGCGTTCGTCGGGGCCAAGCCTTATCACCGGTCATTTGAACGCGGAACCAAGATCGTGGGGGCCACGGCGCATTACGTCACCGAGGTGCTGGACGAGGGCCCCATCATCGAGCAGGACATCGTTCGCATCTCCCACCGTGACTCGTTGGAAGACATGATTCGCAAAGGCGGCGACGTGGAGAAAGTCGTGCTCTCCCGCGCGGTGCGGTGGCACGTGGAGAACCGGGTAGTGGTGTACGGGAACAAGACCGCGGTGTTTGCTTAGAGTCCTTTTTCAACGCGGAGACGCGGAGGCACGGAGAAGATCTTATTCACCACGGAGACACGGAGGCACGGAGAAAAATGCCAGTCAGGGAAGTGTTCACTAGAGACCCGTCTAAGAGAGCTTCCGCTGGCTGGCTGAAGAATCCATGGGTCATCTTCGCGTTAGTGCAGGTGGCGGGAATTATCGTCGGCTTCTCCGGAGGAGGCCATGGCGACCCGACCGTGTTCATTGCATTGATCTTGCTTTTCCCCGGCATCCTTGTCACCCGCGCAATTGGCGATCTGTTTGGTTCCGGCGCGGCTGCCGATGTCCTTGCTTGCTTCGTGATTGCTGCGATCAATACTGCCTTGTTCGCTGTTTATCGCTGGACCGATGGAAGGCTGTCGACCAAGAGACTCGCCGAGTAGCGTTCGTGGTGAGTTAGCCCGTTTGTGGTATATTGAACCTCGGCATCAGGAGTGACCCGCGAGGGTCCGGCAACCGGGGTAGAGACGCCTCGGTGCTTAGAGCAGAGATGATCTGCTCGATGTGCGGAGTAACATCCGAACAAAAAGGTCTCACAAAAAGCGTTCCATTCCTGTTTCATGTGTTGATGCCGCCATTTATTGGGCGGCATTTGTGTTTGGTAGCAGCTTTTTGAATCTCTCTCCTGATGCATGCGAAGGAGCATGCATCGAATGAGTATCGAAAACAGCAGTACTGACAGTCTTTTCTCCCGTCTCCAAACTCCCAACCCTTTTACTCATGACTGGCACCACCAGTTCGGGGCCAAGCTCTGCGCTTTTCCGCGGTATTTGATATTGCCGCTGGGGGGCGATGGCCAGTCGGACGTCAACCAAAACTTTCAATTCTGGCCGGACCTCGCCACCTTCGTCGAAGGTTCGTGCTGGAGCGCGTTGATGTACTACCCCGGAGCCAGTTGCGCCAGCGTCTGCGTGCTGCATTGGCAGGACGTGCCGCGCTGGGAGGTCATCCGGTTCGACGACGAGCGCGTAGTCGCGAAGGCCGTCGCCTCGAGCTATGAAGAGGCGATGGGGATGGTAGGGAAGTGGTAATCGGGTGATTGGGTTTTATAATTGAAAACCAAGTACAGAACCCAAAACCCACCACTGAGGCACAGAGACACGGAGAAAACCAAGGACTGAAAATCGAGGGCTTGATGGATTTAGCGTTTGACCTCGATCCTGTCTTTCTCCGAGCCTCCGTGTCTCCGTGGTGGCCCAGCTTTAAGGCCCAATCCCTAAACCTTGCCTAAGGCGAATCCCCATCCTAAGTGGCTGATTTTCCTTGCCTTTCCCCGTTTATCAAAAGTAGAATCCGCGTCAACCTTTCCCCTGGGTAAATCCGGGCAGGCTGTGCTTTGGGCACGGCGTCCCCGAAGTTTGCAACGAGGCAGCGAAAATTCGCGGGCACTAGGAAGCCGGGATCCACATGAAAAAATTCAAGTTTGCAGGGGCGGATGTCGCGATCGGCGCGGCGGTCAGCGCGGTCATTTTTGCCGTGTTCTATATGAACTGGGCGGACGGCCTCGAGGCCAAGCTGTACGACGTGCGGGCCAAGATGCGCTCCAAGGGCAAAGCCGGGGACAAGGTAGTCCTAGTCACCATCGATGACAAGAGCACGCAGGAGTTGGGGCGCTGGCCGTGGCCGCGCAACTATATGGCGGAGATGATCGACCAGCTCACCGAGGCGGGCGCGGAGACCATCGGCGTGGCCGTGGTCATGGACAAGCCGGAGTTGAATCCCGGCTTGGTGAAGATCCAGGACTTAGCGGCGACCTTCGAAGCCGACGCGGCCGCGAATGCGGCCAAGCCCAACCTGAACAGCCGCCTGGCTGCGGCCAAGGCGCAGGAGTTTGCCGACATCCTGAAGAAGTCAGCCGCGGAGCTCGACAACGACGAGAAACTGGCGGGCTCCATCGCCTTCTCCACCAAAGTAGTGTTGCCCATGTATTTCGTTCCCGGGCAGGCGATGGGCAAGAGTAACAAGGCCATTCCGGAAGAGGTGGAGAAAAACTTTGTCGCCAACCTGAAGGCCGACCCGGCGATCTTTGCCGTCAAGGACTTTGTGCCTGCGTACGACAAGTTCGGCAAAGACGCGAAGGCCATTGGCACCATCAACAGTTCGCCCGCCGCTGACCAGGTGAATCGTGCCTTTCCGCTGGTAGTGAATTATGAAGGGCGGCTCTTCCCCAGCTTCCCGCTGCAGATGCTGCGCGCGTTTTACAAGCTAGAGTCGAATGATTTCCGCTACTCGCCCGGCGAACTAGTGCTGGGCAACGCCAAGATCCCGGTCGACGCTGAAGGCCGCATGCTGGTGGATTACATCGACCGCGAGAGTTTCCCGCGTTATTACTTTTCTGACGTGCGCAACCAGAAAGTCGATCCGCAAGTCTTCATGGGTAAGATCGTGCTGATCGGCCTGGACACGACGGGCGGCGGCGATGCGCAGACGACTCCGGTGGGTTCGGTCCCTGGCTTCGAGATCCACGGCAACGTGATCCAGGGCATCTTGAGCGGGTCGTACATCATTCGGCCTACGTGGGCTTCGACGGCGGAGATCGGACTGCTGGTGCTGTTCGCACTGTTCGTTTCGCTGGCAATTCCGCACATCAGCGCGGGCAAGAGCGCCATCATCGCGGCCGTGTTGCTCGCGGCGACTATCGGCGGCGGCATTTATTTCTTCACCGCGAGCGGCTACTGGCTGAAGATCGTTTATCCCAGCCTGATGCTCATCGTCGGTTACACCGTGGTCGTCTCCAAACGCTACCTGGTGCAAGAGAAGCGCACGGAGGTGCTCGAAGGCGAATCGGTCGAGACCAACAAGATGCTGGGCCTAAGCTTCCAGGGACAGGGCATGCTCGACATGGCGTTCGAGAAGTTTCGCAAGGTGCCGATCGACGAAGGCATGAAAGACACGCTCTACAACCTGGCGCTGGACTTTGAGCGCAAGCGGCAGTTGAACAAGGCCGTCTCCGTCTATGACCACATCCTGACGGTGGACAAGAAGTTCAAAGATGTTTCTACGCGCGCGGAAAAGCTGCGCACCGCGGGTGAGACCATGATCTTTGGCGGGGCGCTGGGCGCGCGCAAAGGCAGCCCGGATTCCACCGTGATGGTGGGTGGCGGCGTGGGTGATCTGGCCAAGCCGCAACTGGGCCGCTACCAAGTCCTGAAGGAACTGGGCAAGGGCGCCATGGGCATCGTCTACCTGGGCAAGGACCCGAAGATCAATCGCGAGGTCGCCATCAAGACTTTGCGCTTCGAAGATGAGTTCGAGCCGGAAGACATGAAGGCGATGAAGGAGCGCTTTTTCCGCGAGGCAGAGAGCGCGGGACGGCTGGTGCATCCGAACATCGTCACCATTTACGACGCTGGCGACGATGGCGACATCAGCTACATCGCCATGGAACTGCTGAGCGGCACGGACTTGAAAGAGTATGTCACCAAGGGCAAGCTGCTGCCGGCCCATGAGGTGATGGAGACCATCGCCAAGGTGGCGGATGCGTTGGACTACGCGCACAGTGAAGGTGTGGTGCATCGCGACATCAAGCCGGCGAACATCATGCGGCTGGTGGACGGCAAGATCAAAGTCGCGGACTTTGGCATTGCGCGCATCACGTCGCAGTCGAAGACCGCGACGGGCACGGTCATGGGCACGCCCAGTTACATGGCTCCCGAGCAACTGGCGGGCAAGAAGGTGGATGGGCGCGCTGACCTGTTCTCGCTGGGCGTCACGCTCTATGAGTTGCTGGCGGGTGAAAAGCCCTTCACGGGCGAGAGTGTGGCCACGTTGATGTATCGCATCGCCAACGAGCCGCATCCGCCCATCATGAACACGCGCGCGGACCTGCCACCGGCCATTGCGGCAGTGATCGATAAGGCTTTGCAGAAGAATCCAGATATTCGTTATGCGAGGGGTGGGGATTTTGCCCGCGACTTGCGCGCCGCCATTGTTAAGTCAGCGGGGGCAGGGGTTTAAAGTGGGCTGAGTCCCGGGTTAGTCCTAAGGTTCAGGGCTAAGGTTTCTGGCTCCGGAAGGTAAGAATTGCGTTACGATGACGGCACGGCGGGTCTCCTGAAATAAGACCAGATCTGGATGCCGGTCAGTCGAACGAGAGAATCAGCGGTACAGGGGACAAGGTTAGCGTGAGCTTAAGCATCCAGGTCGCCGGAAAAACCGATGTGGGCTGCGTCCGTACCAACAACGAAGACAACTTCGGGTACGACGCGCGCCACGGGATCTTTGTGGTCTGCGACGGCATGGGTGGAGCCGCCGCGGGTGAAGTGGCCAGCAAACTGGCGGTGGATACGGTGCTGACGTACTTCCGGCAGGCCGCGGCGAACAAGCATTTTCCCAAGGTCGGGGAGGCGCTGGAGGATGGATACTCGGAGCGCGCCAAGGCCCTGGCTAGCTCGATCCATCTGGCGAACAAGGCCGTGTTTGAGATGGGAAAGAGCAAAGCGTCACAGCGGGGCATGGGGTCGACCATTGTGGCGGTGCTGGCGGAGAAGAATTTCTTCACCGTGGGGCACGTGGGTGACAGCCGTATTTACCTGGTCCGCGGAGGCGAGATCCAGCAGCTTACCAACGATCATTCGCTGGTGATGGAGCAGGTGCGGCGGGGATTGATCACGCGCGAGCAGGCGGAAAAGAGCGAGATGCAGAACATCATCATCCGCGCGCTGGGCTCAGAAGATACGGTGAAGCCGGATGTGGATGACTTGGTGGCTTTGCCGGGAGACGTGCTGGTGCTGGCATCAGATGGCCTGACCAAGCATGTGAAGGATGACTGGATGTTGGGGATCGTGACCGAGGCCCATAGCCTCGATGGGGCCGTGCATGACTTGATTGATTCCGCCAAAGCACATGGCGGCGATGACAACATCACTGTGGTGTTGCTAAAGATGGTGGAACTGCCGTGGTACAAGCAGCTGTGGCAATGGCTTTTTCCCGGAGGTAAAAGGTGGCAAAACTCTATCTGAAGTTCGAGCAGGCAGTGCTGAAAGAGGTCCCGCTCTCCCAAGGGGTGGTGACCATTGGCCGGCTGCCCGACAACCTGATCCACGTGGACAACCT
>JBKKBM010000233.1:0-23318 GCA_046714215.1 Terriglobales bacterium
CCATATACCACGCCAGCGCCGTCACCGCGACGGCATTGCGCTTGAAGGTCGTGCGGTCCATCTGCCACATGTCGTCGTCCGACGAATGGATGTAATCATCCGGCCAGTTGGTGAAGGTGATGCCGCCATGCGTGGTCCCGATGTAGCCATCGGCGAACACCATGTGATCGGTGTTGTTCATGTGGGGAATGATCTCCACCGAGTAGCGGTCGCGTGAGCCCAGCAGCGAGAAGATGGGTTTTGAATACCAGTTACCCGGGGCCACGCTGCCCGCCTGGATGGCGACGATATACGAGTTGTTCCCCTGATAGAGCGCCGTGACGATGCTTTCCACCACGTCGTTGAAGAACGTGGGGCGCGACCACAACGTGCGCGAGACATGTTGCACGCGGCTCGCCTTACCGATGGTCTGATTCGTGCCCACCATGTCCTGATTGATGTTGACGAAGGTCTTTTTCGCCTCCTCCGGATGCAGCGCGAAGTAGGTGTAAGGGCCATCGATCTCGTTGACCCACCAGAAGCGGATGTCGCGTTCCGGGCGCGGAAGTTTTCCTTCCGCGATCATGCGGTTCAGCGCCCGCGCCATTTCCAATAGGTTGGCGCAGCCGGAGCGGTCGTCATTGGCGCTATAGCGTTCTTCCTGGATATGCGCCGTGAGCACCACTTGCTGGTCTTTGAGTTCACTCTTCGTGCCGCGGATGAATCCTTCCACAATGCCCATGGTGGCTTCCGGGAGGATCTCGCTCTCGATCTTTACCCGCAGGCTTACCGCCGGCTTGGGTACGGTGGCCGTGGGCGCGGCGGGTTCCAGTTTTTTGCGGATCTCCCAGCCCTTCCGCGGCGACACCACGAAAGCGAAGCTGGGTTCTTTGCCGTCTTTACCGCGCTCATTGATGCGGGTCCATGCCACCTGGTCGGGATAATCCATGGGATTCACGCGGTTGGAGACATGCGAGAGGACGCCGAGCGCGCCCCGCTTCCACACCGCTTCCGTTTCCACGCGTGCTGGACTGCCGCTGGCCAGCACGATCTTGCCTTTCACATCTTTGCTGGCATAATCGCTCTCGCTGACGCCCTCGCCTACGTCGACGAGCGGGGCTTCCACGTCGGTCGAGCGCGAGTTATCCGCGAGCACCGTCGCCCATTCGCGATAACTACCCAACTTGGTCTCGCGCGTGGAGACCTTACCGTCCTTGTCTGTCGTAGTCTCGATCAGCCAGGCTTCCCCGGAGATGGGCGACCAGGGCACGCGCTTGCTGGGCAGGGAAATGAAGCGAACGTCCTGCAGTCCGGCTTCTCTGGCTTTGCCTTCGATCCATGCGGCCGCCAGTTTGAAGTCGCGGTCGACCCCATGGGGCGAATGGAATTGGGTCAGGTGGCGCAAGTGGTCATAGGCGTTGTCGCCAGAGATCTCATTCACGAGTTTGCGATACGTATCTTCCGGCAGAAACGGCGAGGTTTGGGCATAAACGGCGGTCGCGAGCCAAGCCAACGCGAAAAGTAAGCGGGGAAAACGCATTCTAGCCTCCTGAGGCAGGGAAGGCGGCGAGTATACCAGCCCCCGGGCGGCCGCTTTTCCGGCCCCGCTCCCCCTAGGGCCCGGAGTTGTCAATCAGACGATCCCTTAGGTTGCGACTTAGGTGCCTTCTCAGGTGATTCTTATGGCACTTTACCCCCTAACAAATGTTTAATTGGCGGCTCTTTTCATGTACAGTTGAGCGCACTAAACACGGTAGCTGGTTTCGTTTTCTCCTTCTCGATTCGCAGGCGATCCCCCTCGCGGCGGGCCAGAAAAGGTTCTCCCCCCAAAGAGCCAGCAGAAGCTGCGCGGAACCGCCAAGGTCGGTTTGCACAATTAAGTCCCGGCAAAAGGTGTCCTCATGCGTGCCTTGAAGAGCGTTTTGAGCGTGATCATACTGGCGTCGGTGGCGCTGGCGCAGAGTTCTTCCCCGACGGGGACCACGAATACGCCAGGTTCGCAGAATCCGCCTGCTCCCAATCAGGCGCCCGTCAACCCGCTGGAGGAGCCGCAGAAGCCCACCGAGGCGGAGCAGAACAAGCCCAAAGCGGCGAACTTCGATATCGGCGACCGGGGCGCCTCAAGTGAAGACCAGCAACTGGGCGAACTCCGCCTCACTACGCGCTGGACGGAAGTGGGTGGCGACCCCACTCGCTCTTTCCGCGTAAGCCAGCATGAGATCAACCGCCAATGCGTGACCGCGCCGGTAGCGCCCGCAACCACGGGTACGCCAATCCCGGGCTGCATCGTAGCCCGCCAGAACAACATTGCGGAGTTCAACTATTTCGTGGACCGCCGCTTCCTCGGCATGCGTCGCATTCAATTCCTCTCGATGTACCGGGGCACGGAAGACGCCAGCGTAGACCCTGAGCACAACAGCCTGCAGAAGGCGTATGTGCGCATCTTCGGGCCGCGCGACGAATACATCTTTGGCGACGCTCTGGTGAATTTCTCGCGTTTGAGTTTCAACCAGAACATTAAGGGTGCCCACCTCACCTCGAAGGTCGGAGAAAACTGGAAGGCCTCGGTGGCGGCGGGGGTCTTCATCGACCGTTATGGTTCTCTATACAAGGACTTACTGGGACGTCCGTACATGGCGGCCGTGGGCGGAGCGCGCGTCGAGCGGAAAGTCTTCAACCCGGAATCCACATTTGGCTTCAACGTTTCCTCCAGTCGCGATCGGATCGATTCGCTGAGCCGGACGAATGCCACCAGCGGAGCGATCCTGTTGGCGGGGGAATCGCCGCAGCCCGCGACCAACGAGGTCGCCAGTCTCGACTTGCGGCTGCTGAGCCGCAAAGGCTTCCGCATGGACGCCGAATTCGCCTACTCGTTCACCGACTTTGATCAGCGATTCTCCACGGGCACCTTCGACGGGTGCTTGACGGCATGCGACTCGCGCTTGCCGCAGCCGCAGCTCAACCGCATCCAGGGCGACTGGGGAGGACGTCTGGAGAGCAGCTATCGTTACAAGAGGCTCTCCGTGCGCAGCTCTTACGTGCGCTACCAGCCCAACTTCGCCTCCATCAATGCACGCCAGATATCCGACCTGCAAGACTGGATGGTGCGTACGTCTTACGAGATGACGGAATGGCTTACGGTCGATGGCGCCGTGCGCCGATCCAACGACGACCTGAAAAATCAGAAGAGTTTTCAGACGACGTTGTGGGGTCCGGAAGCGCGCTTCGTCTTCCATGATCTGCCCTTCTACAAGCGCGGCGTCTTCGAGTTGGGCTATCGGCACCGCGTCGTGAGCACTACGGACGGCTCGGCCAACCGCTTTGTGCGTACTCCGTTCGTCGAATTCACCATGCCCATCAAGCAGACATATTTGAGCGTGGGCTATGAACGCCGCCAGGCGCAGGACCAGCGTGACTCGCGGCTGACATCCAATACGGACCGCGTCTACTTGGGCGTGCGCGGCATTTACGACATCGGCGGCTGGGAACTCAATCCTTCGCTGCGCTGGGAACTGGAGCGGCAGAGCCATCGGCCC
Organism: Terriglobales bacterium; assembly: GCA_046714215.1. Lineage (GTDB taxonomy): Bacteria > Acidobacteriota > Terriglobia > Terriglobales > Acidobacteriaceae > DATLCI01. Next base: position 3,516 of record JBKKBM010000233.1, read on the forward strand.
GGACAGTGCGCCTTCCCCGTTTCGCCCACCGGGGTGACGGCGCCACCGGATCAGCTTTGCAACCAGCCCGGCGATCCTTTGCTGGTGCGCGATTCGAACCGCCTTGGCTCCGCCAATATCTTTGTCCAGGCGCCCCGCTGGTTCATCCTGGAAGGCGCTTTCCGCGCTTCCAGTTCCACGCTGAATGCGCTTACCGAGGTCCGCGACACGATCAATTGCAATTCGACCACGCAGATGCCGCCCTGCTTGCCGCTGCCCCCGTATACGCAAGGGGCCACGGGCTTCAGCCGGCCTGCATATCGCGGCGCGCTGAGCTACAAGATCAGGAACGACGAGAACATGGTGTTCACCTTCAGCTTCGAGCGGAACAACAATTTCTATTTCACCTCGCCGAATTATGACGAGCGCATCTGGGCGGGCTCGTTGCTGTACCGCTTCGGACGGCGGGGCCAGTAAGGCAGATGGATAAGAAGAAACATTTCGGGAAAATGCTGGGCGAGTTGCTGGAGCGCGTGCCCGCCAAGAAGATCGATCTCGCCCTGGCGGTGCTCATCACGCTGCTGGGCGTGGCGGCGTATGCCTTCGTCGAGATCGGCGGCAACACCATGGCTGCTTTCGGCTTTCTGCACAACATCGAATTGCGCTCGGTGGATGCCCGCTTCAAGGCCCGCGGACCTCGTCCCCATGACGATCGCATCGTGATCGTGGGCATCGACGAAAAGACCCTGCAGAAAGTGGGCGCGTGGCCCATCCCGCGTGACGCCTATGCCAAGCTGGTGGAAAAACTTGCCGCCGGCGGTGCCAAAGTCGTCGCCTTCGACGTGGCCTTCCCCAATCCCGAGAAAAACTCCGCCGTCGAGGCCTTGAAACGCTTGGAAGCGGAACTGGGTACGACCGCTCCGCAGAATGTCATCGCCAAGATCCGCGAGATCCAGATGACCAGCGACAATGATGTGAAGCTGGCGGAATCGCTGAAGAAAGCCAACAACGTCATTCTGGGACACCTTTTTCTCGACGAAGCGCGCGCCAAGTCCGCTGATGCGGCCGCGGCGGAAGATTATTACAAGGTCCTCTGGGGCAAACCCTTCCCGCAGATGCTGAAGGCCAAGGACACCAAGAAGGATTTCGACCTCAACAACGCGTGGATCAGTGCCGGCGGCATGGTGGGGTACGGCATCGAATCGAATATCCGCATCCTGGCGGAGTCGGCGAAGTCCTACGGCTTCTTCGATAACAATCCTGACGCGGACGGCACCATGCGGCACGCGCTGCTTATCATCCGCTATCAGGACAAGGATTTCTTCCCTTCGCTTCCTTTTCAGGCGTTGCGGGAATACGAAGACATCAAGGACCAGTCCACCATGGGGTACATGGCAGAGAACGGTCTGGAGCGCATCGAAGCCGGGCCGTATGAATTTCCCACCCGCCGCAACGGGACCGTGCTGGTTAACTACACCGGCCCCTATGAGACGTATAAGCATTACTCCATGGGCGATGTGGTGGATGGCACCGTGCCAGCGGAGATCTTTAAAGACAAGATCGTGTTCTTGGGTGCTACCGCCAAGGGCATCGGCGATCTGCGTAATACACCATTCCCGGACAGATACTTCAAAGACGCGGAAGGGAAAGAGCGCGTCGAGGCCGCTGCCTACATGGGAGTGGAGATCCACGCCAATGTTATGGACAATCTTCTCCACGCACGCGACCGCGGCCGCACCTTCCTTAAGCACGGCGGCAATGAGGAGATGATCGACCTGTTCCTGCTGGTGACTATGGGATTGGGGCTGGGCTTTCTCTTTGGCCGGTTGAAGCCGCTCTATTCCACGTTGGTTGCATTCGCGGGTGTAGCCCTCTTCAGCGTGATCGTCTATGTGGCCTTCGCCCGCTTCGGCATGTGGTTGAGCTTCGTGATCCCGGTGGGCACCATCCTGGCGAACTATGCCTCCATCACCAGCTTCCGCATGATTTTTGAAGAGCGCGAGAAGCGAAAGATCCGCAAGAGCTTCTCGTCGTACGTTTCGCCGGGCGTCATCAACCTCATTGAGAAGGACCCCAAGAAATATTTCCGTCCGGGCGGCGAGATGAAAGAGCTGACCGTGATGTTCAGCGACATCCGTTCCTTCACCACCATCGCCGAAGGGCTTACGCCGGACGAGTTGGTGCATCTCTTGAACGAATACCTGGGCGAGATGACGGACATCCTCTTCAAGCGTTGGGGCACGCTCGACAAGTACATCGGCGACGCCATCATGGGCTTCTGGGGCTCGCCCTTCCCGCAACCGGACCATGCCATCCGCGCCTGCGCCGGTGCGCTCGACATGGGGGCCCGCCTCGATGAACTCAACCTGAAGTGGGAGGCGCAAGGCAAGAAGCAGCTTTCCATAGGCATCGGCCTGAACACGGGGCCCGTCAACGTCGGCAACATGGGTTCAGACAAACGTCTCGCCTGGACGGTGATGGGCGACCACGTGAACCTCGCCTCGCGTCTCGAAGGCCAGACCAAGGATTACCGCGTGCGCATCATCGTCGGCGAGGCCACTTATACCGAAGCCAGGGAACATTATATCTTCCGCGATCTGGACAAGATCCGCGTAAAAGGCAAGTTGAAGCCGGTGAACATCTACGAGCTACTGGCCTTCGGCAAGGATGCGGCCAGCTACCACGACTTGCTCTCGCAGTGGAATGCGGCTGTCGGCGATTATCGCCGCGGCGATTGGGCCGCGGCCATCCAGAAGTATGAGGCGTTACTGCACCGCTATCCCGACGATGGCCCGTCGCATGAGTTTCTAAAGCGGTGTCACGAGAAGCTGGCGACGCAGACTCCCACCGGTGAGTGGGACGGAGTGTGGGTGGCTAAGTCGAAGTAAACATTTTGGTTAAGGGGAACTTCGGAGCGGTATTCACTTTCGAGTCTCCGCCGGTTACCGGGGTAAGTTGTAGGGCTGAGTCTGGCTAGTTAGGTTTATAGGAACGCAAAGCGTGCGCAGACACGTGGCGCTCCCCGCTTCGCTGCTATTCCTCCGGGCGGCGCAGCACCGGTTTTGGTGACTGAGTTTTATCGAGGCGATCGATGACGAAGCGTTGCGTGCAGTATGTAAGCTTGGCAGTGGTGTTGGCATGTTCTCTGGTGCGGCCGGAAGGGGTCGCGGCGCAAACGCGCCCCGCTCCCGCGGCACAATCGCGTCCCGCGTCGCCTGCGCAGCGACCTGCACCCGCCGCCGCGCCCGCGGGGCAACGAGCGGGCAGCATCACCGCTTTGCTGCCAGTGGCAAAGATCACGCGCGGCACGGGCCGCAATCGCGCCATCCTCGAAGCCAAGAAGGGCGATAACGTCGTCTACAACGATCTGGTGCAGACGGAAAAAGGCGGACGCGCCCGCATCACCCTTGCTGACCAGTCCATCCTCTCACTCGGCTCGCAAGCGGAGTTGCGCATCATCAAGCACGACGCCCGTACCCAGCAGACTGCCTTGCAACTCGGTTACGGCCGGGTCCGTGCGGAGGTGGCTTCCGTCACCCGCGATGGTGGACGCTTCGAACTGCGTACTCCCACGGCGGTCGCCGGCGTCATTGGCACCGATTTTGGCGCCGACTCGTCCGTCCCCGGAGTCACCACCTTTATCTGCATTTCAGGGAGTGTGGAAGTCTCGAACTCTGACCCCAAGGTGCCCGGAAAAGTTACCTGTCTGGCCGGCACCACTACCACCGTGAGCACCGGTTTGCCGCCCACGGCGCCTAAGCCTGCCACCCAGCAGCAGATCCAGCAACTTATTCAGGACACCGAACCTGCGATCATCACCTCACTCTCACCCGCGTCAGCCTTGCTCGGGACGGAAGTGGTGAGCGCCGCCAGCGGCAACAAGCTGGGCGGCATCAACGGCGTCAGCATCAGCGGCTCCGGCGTGACTGTCTCCCTGCAAGGCACGCCGACGGATACCAATGCCAACGTGAAAGTGGTGATCGACCCCGACGCCCCGGCGGGAACCCGCACCGTGACTTTCACCCAAGCCAACGGCCAGACAGCGGCCGCCGTGATCAGCGTTTTGGCGCCGCCGGGGAAAGGCGCTGACGGCACCACCGACCTCGAGATCGTTAAGAAGATATATTTGGAGATCCTTGAACAAGAGCGGCAATCCGCCATCACCGGCGTGAACGCGCTGGGCATCGGCGTTCAGCAATCGGCTGCGGACACGCAGCAGGTCATCGAGAACGAAAATAACCGGCTCCAGCCGCCGCTCCCGGTCCCGCCCATCGAGCGCGACATCCAGGGTGATGTTGCGCCCATGATCCAGGCGATGAGCACCGCCGGCGCCGCCATCAACGAAGAGACGGCTGACGCCGCCCGGCAACTGGACGCGTTCTTCACGGAAGCGCAGAAGCGCATCGCGGCGGCCAATGAATCGCCTTCCGACGATGCCAAGCTCAAGCTCGCGAAAGATATCTTCGACCGCGTCAACGCTCCGCTAATGGCCCGGTTCAAGGAGATTCAGGACAGACTGGGGGGCGTGGCCAAGTCGGTGAACGCCAGACTGCTGCAGACTGTGGCGCGCTGGACGGAGAACTTGAAGGTTGAAGCCGCCCGGCAAAGGGCGGTACCGATTCCCCGGGTGGACGCCGAGGAGCGCACGTACGACCTGGGGCTGATGGCGTCCTTTGACGCCGCCCGTTCCAATCCCTCGCCCGGAGCTTCTATCGCCAACTTCAATTGGGTGTTGTGCGATCCCACCTATCGGCCCCAGCAAGTGGGCGTGCCGCTGCCCCCGAATGACACGCGGTGCCAGGCGATGGCTGGCTATGCCTCGACGTCGTCTGATTTCAAGTTCCCCACCTGCGAGCTGAACGCGCAAGACCACATCGCCCGCGTGACCGTGACGGACACCAACAACCGCGCCACCGCGATGGACGTGCGCTTGCGCATCCTGGCGCCGCAATATGAGGGCCCGGGCCGCCGCCTGCGCAGCTTGTCAGACGCCTACGAGCAGCTCCAGTTGAATTCATTCCTGGGCTTCTTCGATGAGAGCTTCTCCGGCTTGACGGAATTACAGGAGAGCATCCGCCGCACCTTTACCTCGCTTGCCTCGATGAACATCAACCTGCGCCTCTCGCAGGCGGCCATGGGCTGCAATGAAGCCACGGTGCGCGCCGATTGGGAGCAGGCCTACACCTTCAAAGACGATCTCACCTGCGCCAACGTGCTGCCGGGCACCATTTGCCAGCGCGTGGTCTTCAAGCAGCAGGAACAGTTGACCGTGCGCATGAAGCGCATCCCCGGCAAGAACTGGTACATCACGGAATTACAGGGCGACAACGGCACCGTGCAAGGCACGCCGCCGGGCCCCATCCAACGCGATACGTCATTGCCGGACTTTCGCATCTCTTCGCTGACTCCCGTGGCCATACCGGCCGGGGCGGCGGCGGGCAGGGCCGATAATGTGATCGGGGTCGCCCCCGGCGCGAATGGATTTGCGGCAGTGGTGGAAAACATCGGCCAAGCCGATCTGCAGACCTCGGTCCGCGTCCGCTTCGTCGCCCGCGACGGGAATGGCAATACGCTCGCCACCGACGACCGCGACCTTCCGGGCCCCATCCCGGTGGGCGGCAGCGCCACCGTGATCGGTCAGTTGAACGTGCCTGACCTTGGCCCCGGCGTAGGCGCTCGCATTTTCGCTATAGTCAACCCCGGTTGCGTGGTCAGCGAGCAGAATTGCGATGGCGGCAACGCCACCTTGCTCGAGATCATCATCGGCATCGTTGATCTGCAAGTCACCAGCTTCAGCCCGGTGGGCACCATCATCGGCACCCTTCCCGGACAAGTGGATGTGCAGATCAAGAATCTTGGTTCGCGTACTTCCACTGCCACCGCTGGAAATCTGCGGATGATCTTTGGCACCACGGTAGCCGGCAGCGGCGCCATCCCGGCCATCGCGCCCGGCGTCACCGTTACCACGCCCTTGCAATTCATTCCGCCGAATCTCTCCGGCGCGCAGCCCGTGACCATTGCCATCGCGCCCCCTAGTCCGGGAGAATTCAACCCGGCCAACGATAACCTGACCGGCTCGCTCAACCTCACTCCCCCCACCGTCGACCTGCAGGTATTGCCTTTCACCTTCACAGCGCCGCCACCGTTCATCGGCGGTCAGAGCGTAGGCGCGCAATTGAATCTCCGCAACGGCGGGAATGCTCCGTCGAGCGCTACCAATACTTATAGCTGTAGCGTAAGTGGGACGCCCGGTACCTTCGCAGTGGGTACGGGTACGGTCGCGTCCATCCCCGGCCAGAACGGGACTGCGACTATCCCCGTGGTCTTCAATATGCCACCGAACATGGCGCCCTCGTCTAACATCACCTGCTCCGTCAGTCAGGATCCGTTGGAAGCGGCGGGCGCACTCGCCGACAACACCCGCACCACCGCAGTGTCCGTGAACAGCAACATCGACTTGCAAGTGCTCTCCGTTACCGGACCGTCGTTCGGCCAGATGGGCAGCACCGAGCCCGTCACCGTCGTGGTACAGAACAACGGTACAGACACCGCGCCCTCAGGTTGGAGCCTGGGCATCCGCATCAACGGATCTCCGGTCATTACGCCCATCATCATCGGCAGCATGTTGGCGGGCGGAGCCACCATCACCCAGAGTCCGAGCGTGACGTTGCCGCAGATCGGTACTGCGCCCACCAATAACGGCAGCTATTCGCTGGAGGCCATTGCGAACGGCAATGCCGCCTTCCCGGAAACCACTTCTGCTAACAACCTGCTCAGCACCGCCATCAACTTGGTGGACTTTGCCTTGACGGCAGCTTCTTCGGGCGGCACCGTCGTGATCGGACGCACGGCCAGCATCGTGCCCGCAGTCAACGTGCTGCCGAACACCTATCCGCTGCCTTTCACGCTGAACTACACCAATCTTCCGGGAGGGGTTTCCGGCTCGGGTTCGCCCTTTGGACAAGACCTGACTGGCCCGCCCGCGGGGCCCGCCGGCACCTTCACCATCGGCACTACGGGTACGGTCAACGCCGTAACCCGCACCCGTACCGGGGTCCTTTCGCTCAACGTTGTCCCGGAGATCAGCATTACGCTGGGCACCGCCTTCGGGTCGGTGCAATCCGGCGGTTCGGCGCAGCCCTTACAGGTGAATGTCAGCGGCGGCGTCTATCCCGTGACCGTTAGCCTGGGTACGCTGCCCACCGGCATCACCACCGCCAGCCCGGTCTCCGTCGTACTCACCGGGCCGGGAGTCGTTACTTGGAACATCAGCGCCGACCTCACCGCGGCCACTGGCTCCTTCGTGGTCACGGTGCAGGGTACTGACAACGGCGTCCCCGCCACGGGCACGCCCGCCGGTAATGTGAGCTTTCCCTTCAATGGCACCGTCAACGGGCAGGCCAACTACATCTTCAACATCCTGGGATTTGGGTTTCCCCACTCTACCGGAATCGGGGCGGATGCCTTGCAAGTGGGCGAAACCGCTCTGATCGTCTTCTCCGTGCAGAACATCGGCAACCTCACCCAGGCGGGAACGGTCTCAGTCTCGATCAACAACGGCTGTGGCGGAGTGTTTAGTACCAGCGTAGCCGCGCCTGCGGCGGGTCTGATCGAAAGCGGAGGGGTCAACCTGCCCGTTTCCTGTGGTACTGGTGCCTATACGCAGACGGTGAGCATCACTTCCGCGCCGCCGGAGAGCAACACCGGCGACAACACCCTCGGACCATTCTCATTCGATGTCTTTGATTACACGGTGACGAATGCGGCGCCGCTAGTCGAGCAGAATGTGCCGCTGGCGGGCTTGGGCATCGTGAGCATGGCGCTTACCGAATCGGGCCCACCCGCTCCGCTGGCTTTGCCTTTGGTCGTCAGCAATGGCGGCAAGGCGCTTACGAATCCTACTTCGACGTCCGTCAGTCCCGGCTCCATCCCCATTCAGGTGACGGCGGCGGGCGGCACGGTCTCCGGCGCCACCGAGATCATCAACGCGCAGATCACCCGCTTCGGCGTGAGTAAGTTTGACATCCAGAACGTGCGCTTCTATACCGCCGGGGTCAACAACATCACCAGCGGACAGCCGGGCAGCACCAACGGCAATCCCATCCCGCTGCCCATCGGCAACGCGGGCACCTTTGTGGATTTCAAACTGGTCGGCGACTTCGCCGGCGCGGCCACTTATGTCGCCCCCGTGGTCACTGGCTTCAACATCAACCTGGGTGGCGCGCCGCCCAGCGTGCCCAATGACACCTTCACCCTGCAAGTGGACGCCATCGCAGGTGCACCCACCATCGTCACGGGCATTCCCATCCTCTTCACCATCCCCAACACCAATCCGCCGCAGACGGCCTCGACTACCCTCTACGTGCAGGCCTATACGGTGCCCGATCTCGCAGTCACCGCGATCAATCCCACCGGCGCTAACTTTGGCTCCCGAAATTTCACCACCCATCCCGTGCTGAGCGGCGAAGGTGGGGACTTGAGCATCACCATCAGCAACATCGGCGCCGGGCCTTCCACCGCCGGCATACCGTTGCAAGTGAATTTATTTGGCGGCCTCCCGGTGAATGTCAACCCGGTCACGGTGCCGTCTATTCCCGCTACTAGCAGCATCACGTTGACGGTGCATGTGCGGGTGCCCGATAACGCCCCGACCTTGGCCACCTCCTGGGATGTGCAACTCGGTTCCGATCCGCTCGAGACCAATACCGCCAACAACGTCCTCTCGCTGGCAGTACAGTCGTCGGATTGGGACTTGAGCGTAACCGGCAATGGCAGTCCGGGAGTACCACTGAATATCCTTGTGCCCAGTCCCGGAAGTGGGAATACGACTGTGCAAGTGGACGTCTTCAGCCTCGGTGCTGTCTTTACTCCGATCCAACTAGGAACTGGCGCGGTTTCTAGTTACATGACGCCGGTGATCGCGGGGACCATTCAAGCCAGTCAACCGGTCACCATCGTGGCCAGCACCTCGCCGGTAACGCCCAGCGGCGCCTACACGGTGCAAGTCTTGGCCAAGATGATGGACGGCGCCACCGTGACCGCCGTGCGGTCGCTCACCATCCATATCACCGTCAATGGCGGTACCCCAGCGGATACAGTCACGCTCACCTCCAGCCCCAACAATGCGCTCGCCGGATTCCCCAGCACCTGCAGCGGGCCCTGCACTCCGGTGCAGATTGACGGACTGTTGGTCGAGACCGTGACCCTTACGGCCACGCGCTCCGGCGGCACCAGCGGTGCCACCGATCTGGTATTTTCCGATGACGGTGCCACCATCATCAGCCGGGTCACCACGTCCGGTTCGCCGCAGGTGCAGCAGTTGACTGCGGTGCCTTACAACACGCCCGCGCAGGTTAACTTCGCGGCGGACGAAGGCGCCAGCGGTATCTTGAATAATGGTCCCGGATACAGCATCGTCAGCGCCACTGCTGTCACCACCGCGCAGCGCGGGGCTCCCCCGCTGGATCTAGTTGGATCGCAGCAGACTACGCTGTATTTCAACGTCGGTGACATCGACATCAACCTCGCATGTATCGATTTTGGGCCGGGTGAGAGCCAGCCGGTGAGCATCCCTATCCTCAATCTCTCCGGGTTCAGTAAGCCCATCTCCTGGCAGTGGATCAGCACGGGTGGCCTGAACGTAAGCATCATCAACCCGACGGGCAGCAGTGCGGCGCCGCCCTATGCCAACATCAATTCCACCTTCGTTAACAACGAAACCTCGAATATTTTTACCGTAGTGAATTTCGTACTGGCCATTTCTATCTCGAACGGCAATGGCACCGCTACTAAGTACTTCAATGTTACGGTGTACCCGTTCAGCACCGGTTGCGCCTTCGGCGCGGGCCGCGCGGCGGCCGGCCGGGCGGACGGAAACCTCCAGCGCAGCTACTGGAAGCGTGGACCCATCAGTTCCAGCTCCGCCGTCCGGTCGGTGGAGCGAGTGGCCGCTGCGGCGGCGCTGCCAGACCTCCAGCTCAAGCCGGTAGACGTTTCCATGGCGCCCTCGATTCCGCAGTTTGGTGACACGCTGGATGTCCGCTTCAAACTAGTGAATGCCGGCGACGGCGCGGCCACCGAAGTCCCCGTCGCACTGCAGGTCAACGGCGTGATCGTCGCTACGGAGACCTATTCGCTCAAACCGGGCGCCAGCACCCTGGGTGGCTTCCAATGGAAGCTTGCCCCCGGCGACGCCGCCCGCGAACCTTCCGCCCAACTGCGCCCCGCCCGCTATAAGTCTGATGGTGAAGTTGAGGACTTCGGCGGAGCCCGCCGCCCAGGTGGCATCACCGCACAATTGATCATCGATCCCCGGGGCGCTTTCAAGCAAAAATCCACCGCCTACAAGACGGTCGCCCTCACCAAAGCCGGGCTCAGCACTCCGGTGGATGGAATGCGCGCGGCCGCCGAACGCGTCTATCTGGAGATGAATACCATCTGCTCGGGATTCCGCCTGAGTTCCGGCGCGGTGGTCGATTGCGACGCGGGCGCGGACCTCGATATCACAATTGAGGACTTTAAGAGCTCCCGCTTTGTGCTGAACGCCGCTCTGGGTGTGGCTGACATCGGCGTGGTGGAGCCCAACCGCGCGGAGGCGGCCGACGCCCAGTTCAATGCCAACGCCACCCTCATCCTCGGTCACACCTATGCTGTCCAGATGTCCGGCGGCCGGGTCGGCTATGTGAAGTTTTCCGCATCGCTCACTCCACGGCAGCTCGCGGCGGAAGCCAAACTCCGCTTTGGGTTGAACGGCGTGCGCATCTTGAAGAAGCTTGGTGGTGACACCGGCAGCACCGGCGCCGGAGATGTGGCGGGACGCATCTCCGCTGACGCCCTGATGTACTTCGATATGACGTTCCGGCCCTAAACGGCGAGAACTGGGCTGCGGAAACTCGCGGCCCGGTGTTTTATCCTGCTTTACGGGCCGGCAAAAGATGAGATTCTGCATCTAAACTAGGTAAACACCCGCACGTCTTACCATGAGGCACTATGCATAAGCGAATCATGCTTTCGATGGCCACTTTCCTGATTCTTACCCTGGCGTTTGCTGGAGTCCTTTCTATGCCCGCCGCCGCGCAGACGGGAAGCAGCACCTCTTCGTCTACTGAGACCAAGAAACAGGAAGACCAGGCGGCCAAAGACAAGGCTGCGAAAGAGCAGGCCGAGAAGGCCAAGAAAGCCGCCGAGAAGGCCAAGAAGGGAAAGGATAGGAAGGACAAGAAGGACCGCAAGGGTTCGGATCCCATCGATACTTCCGGGGTCTTCAACGAGCGCATCGCCAATGACGTGCTCGGGCAGATCCGCGACGGCTTGCAAGGACATAGCCGCCGCTTGATGCTTTCCGCCTTCGACTCTGACAAGATGGATGGCTACCTCGCCTTCGAAGATCAGATCGACGCCTTCTTCGAGCGTTATCAGGAATTCAATGTGCGGTTTCGTATCTCCAACGTCGCCGTGGAAGGCACCAAGGGTGTCGTCCTGGTAGACACGGAGATGGAACAGACGCCGCGCGGCGGCGCGATGCCGCAGCGCAAACGCGCGCAACTGCGCTTTGAACTGGAATTGGGACGCAAGGGCTGGCGCGTGGTCGACTTCCGCGATCGCGGCTTCTTTTCCTAGACTTCTTTTCCTAACTAAGCTGATGTAATGTGAGCAGGCGGCCCGGCTTCTCGTCTTGAAGCGGCCGCCTTTTCCTTGGTGGGCGACTTTGATGGTGCGACTTTGACGAAGCGCGAATATCCAGAACGGCCAGTCGTTGGCGTCGGCGCGGTGATTCTGGCTACAGAAGATAATTCCGTAAGGAAAGTCTTGCTCATTCGCCGCGGCTCCGAGCCGCTTCAGGGGCAGTGGTCGCTGCCGGGCGGTGGCCTGGAGACCGGTGAGCGCCTCGAAGATGGATTGCGGCGCGAGGTCAGGGAAGAGACCGGACTCGAAGTGAGCATCCTTGGCCTTGCCGGCGTGTATGACCGCATCATGCCGGATGCAGCCGGTAAAACGCAGTTCCATTACGTGCTCATCGATTATGTGTGCAGCGTCGCGGGCGGCACGTTGCGCGTCGGAGGGGACGCCGCCGAAGTGCGTTGGATCGCTGAAAGCGAACTCGACGCGCTCAAGATCACCGCACTCACGCTGCCGGTGATCAAAGAAGTATTGGCCCGAAATCTCTGATCCGATCGGCGATCCTAATCGGGTTGCCTACTTCCTCTTTTCCGACTTTCCCCTTGAGGATTTCCGGCTTTCGGGCCAGCGAAACGTTCCCGCCTGATCCAGTCCGATGAAATCCATCACGCGATAAACGAATTGCCGTGCCATCTCGTCGGAGTCAACGGGCTGGTTGTAGAACGCGGGGATGACGGGGAAGAGGACCGCGCCCGCGTCGGACGCGAACTGCATGTTGCGCAGGTGAATGCGGTTGAGCGGCGTCTCGCGGACGCAGAGGATGAGCGGGCGCTGCTGCTTGAGGCAAACGTCGGCGGCGCGTTCGATCAGGTTGATGGCCAAGCCATTGGCGATGCGCGCTAGCGTGCCCATGCTGCAGGGGAGCACGATCATCGCGTCGGTCGGGTAAGAGCCGCTGGCGATATTAGCGCCAATGTCGTCGTTGGATTGTTGGCGAATCTTCTTCGACTTGGTGCCGAGGAGTTGCGTCACCAGATCGTTGCGTCCGCGGATGCTTAACTCTTCGGCCATGACCCGCAACGCTCCGTCGGAGGCGATGAAGTTCACGGTCGCGATGCGCTGGTCATGTTCCAGCGTCCGCAAGATCTCCCGGGTGAAGACCGCGCCGCTCGCGCCGGTGGCGGCGATGGTCAGCGTCTGTAGCGCCGATGGTGAGGCTGGCTTCATAGCGCGCCTTCATAAGACTGCTGCCTAACGCTCATAACGAATGGCTGGGCTTGCCGCCCGCCGCTGCCGCCGCTTTCTTTCCCTTGAGTTTCGCTTGGCCCTTGCCAAAGACGCGGTCGAAGATCTTGTTCACATTGCGCAGTTGGCGTTTGAGGTCAAAGGCAGCGTCCAACTTGTCCATGGGTACTACGGCGGTGATGGCGCGATCGCCCAACACCAGCGTGCGCAGGTTGAGGCCTTCACGCCAGGCGTGCATCGCGTGCTTCTGCACGAGCCGATAGGCGTCTTCGCGGGACATTCCGGCTTCGGCCAAGTCCAGCAATAGCTGGCCGCTAAAGATGAGGCCGCCGGTGGAATCGAGGTTCTGCTTCATGCGCTCGGGATAGACCATCAGGCCGTCGAGCAGGGTGATGGTCTTCGCCAGCATGTAGTCGACCAGGATGGTGGAATCAGGCACGATCACGCGCTCCGCGGAGGAATGCGAGATGTCGCGCTCATGCCACAGGGCCACGTTCTCCAGCGCGACTTGCGCATTCGCCCGGACTACGCGCGCCAAGCCGCAGATCTGCTCACACGAAATGGGATTGCGCTTGTGTGGCATGGCCGATGAGCCCTTTTGTTTCTCACTGAAGAACTCTTCCACCTCGCGGACTTCGGTGCGCTGGAGGTGGCGGATCTCCGTCGCAATCTTGTCCAGTGTGCTGGCGATCACGGCCAGCGTCGCCACGTAATGGGCGTGACGGTCGCGCTGCAGCACTTGCGAAGATATGGGCGCCGGTTCCAGGCCGAGGCGCGCGCAGATATTTTCTTCGTGCTCCGGGTCGAGGTGGGCGAAGGTGCCGACCGCGCCGGAGAGTTTGCCAACGCGCATCTCTTCCGCCGCGCGCTCAAAGCGCTCGATGTCGCGCACGATCTCCGCATACCAAAGGGCCAGCTTGAGGCCGAAGGTGGTGGGCTCGGCGTGGATGCCGTGCGTGCGCCCGATCATGGGCGTGTGCTTAAACTCATGGGCGCGGCGGCGCAGGACCTCACGCAGCGCATAGAGATCATCGCGAATAATGTTGGAAGCGGCCTTGAGTTGCAGCGCTTGCGCCGTGTCGACCACGTCGGTTGAGGTCAGGCCGTAGTGCAGCCAGCGCGAGACTTTGGGGTCGTCAATTTTTTCCGCGACCGCGGTGGTGAAGGCGATGACGTCGTGTTTCACTTCCGCCTCGATGGTCTGGATGCGGTCGACATCGAAATCAGCGCGTTTGGCTAGCGCCTTGGCCGCCCCCTGGGGGACAATGCCGGCGTCGGCCAGGGTGAGCGTGGCGGCGATCTCTACGGCCAGCCACTGGCGGTATTTGTTTTCGTCACTCCAGACCCGGCCCATCTCCGGGCGGGTGTATCGGGGGATCACGCGGGCTCCTTAGGGAACCCCTGATTGTAAATGGAGGGTCGGCCTCCCCCCACCCTATTCCCCTCTCGTGCTTTAGAATCAGCGAGTTGAGTCGTGAAATCCGACCAGATTTCTGATTCTGCGGCAGTTAGAGGCAAAATCCTGAGAACAAACGAGTTATCTAATTGATATTCGATGGCCCATTGTAATAACTTTTTGAAGATTGTGTCAAGGGGGAAATCTAAGCGCGTTCACACGAAGGGCACGAAGTACGCACGAAGGAATGAACACGAGGTGCCGCTTGAGGGTAGGGGTCCGCGTCGTCGCGCGTGCCAATGAGAAAGAATGGTGTTCGGGACCGGCGGCTTAAGCCACCGGGGTTTTTATGGCTGGCTTTTATGGTTAGGTCACGCCGAGCAGTGCGCTCATTTCATCGTAGAGAAAGCCGTGTCCGGGCCGGTAGGGCTGCACCCATTTGCCGTTGATGACGAATTGCGGGATGGCGCGCTTGCCGGTTTGCCGGATGACCTCATCGGCCGCGCCCGGCGTGGACTCGATATCGATCTCGGTGTAAGGGATGTTGTGCTTGGCGAGGAAGCGCTTAGCTTCGCGGCAGTCACCGCACCAGGGCGCACAGTAAACGGTCAGGGTCATGTGTATTGGATGAAAACGGAGGGGCGGGGGATTGGTAATTTGGTAATTGAGAAATCGGATAATTGAGTAATTGAAAGGCGCAAAGCAAGAGCGGCGGCTCATTCGGGATCACAAGGGCCCGGGGCTAAAGCCCTAATTCTTAAGCGTAGCTATTCACCGGGCTGAAGCCCCGTGCTCCCACCAAAAAGCAAAAGCCGCCGGCTTTCGCGGGCGGCTTTTGGCTGAATGCTGAGTGCTGAAGGTTTCAAGCTAACAGCTAAAAGCTAACGGCTAAGAGCTGTACAACAACACGCCTTCCTGTTTCTCTTCGCCCACCGGACGATAGAACAGTTTGTCGCCTTCGAGGAAGACCTCGATGAACGCGGGACGCGTGGTGAACGTGCCCTGAATCAGCGCCTCTGACATGGGGTCCTCGATGTACTTCTGCAGGGCACGGCGCAGCGGACGCGCGCCATAAGCGCGGTCGGTCAGCGTCTTGTCCAGGATCCACTTCTTGGCCGCGTCCGTCACCGATATGTGATGGAGCGTTGCGCCAGGTTGTTGTTAAGTTGCTGCACCAGCAGTTCCACGATCTGGATGAGGTCGGCATCGCCCAGCGCATTGAAGATGATGACTTCGTCCAACCGGTTGAGGAACTCCGGATTGAAGGTCTTCTTCACTTCGCTGCGCACCATCTCTTCCACTTTGTCTGAAGTGGCGCCGTCTTTCTCCGATTGGAAGCCGAGGCCGGTGCGCTTCTGCAAATGCCGCGCGCCGATGTTCGACGTCATCACGATGATAGTGTTCTTGAAGTCGACGGTATTGCCCAGGCCGTCTGAAAGCTGTCCATCTTCGAAGACCTGCAACAGGATGTTGAAGACATCCGGATGGGCCTTCTCGATCTCGTCGAGCAGCACCACCGAATACGGCGAACGCTTCACGCGCTCCGTAAGCTGGCCGCCTTCCTCGTAACCGACGTATCCCGGAGGCGAGCCGATGAGCTTGGAGACGGAATGCTTCTCCATGAACTCTGACATATCAAAGCGGATCAGCGATTTCTCGCTGCCGAAGAGGAACTGCGCCAGGGTGCGCGCGACTTCCGTCTTGCCCACGCCCGTGGGACCCAAGAACAGGAACGAACCGATGGGGCGGTTGGGCGATTTCAGGCCCGCACGCGAGCGGCGTATGGCGCGCGCCAGCGCGGAAATGGCTTTGTCCTGGGAGATCACGCGCTTGTGCAGCTCTTCTTCCACGCGCAACAGCTTCTGCGTCTCTTCTTCTTTGATGGAATTGACAGGGACGCCGGTCCAGCGGGAGACCACGTCTTCAATGTCTTCGCGACCGACGACGCCGGTGGCGGATTCATCCAGGTGATGTTTTTCCCGCAGGGCGCGCAGGTTCTCGCGCTCCTTGCGCTCTTCGTCCGAATAGAAACGCGCCTTCTCGAACTCGTGGTTCGCGATGGCGTTCTCCATGCGGTGGACGATGAACTTGATGCGCTTCTGCACATCGGTGATCTCTTCCGGCAGGGAAGTCTGCCGCAGTTTTACGCGTGCGCCGGCTTCATCGATGAGATCGATGGCCTTATCCGGTAGAAAGCGGTCAGGAATGTACCGGCTGGAGTGCAGTACGGAAAATTCGATGGCGTCGTCCGTGTAAGTGACGGCGTGAAACTTCTCGTAGCGCTCCTTGATTCCCTGGATCACGCGGACGGCTTCCTTCTCACCCGGAGGCGGCACCTTTACGGACTGGAAGCGGCGTTCGAGTGACCGGTCTTTCTCGATAGACTTGCGATATTCGCCGGGCGTGGTGGCGCCGATGCACTGGATCTCGCCGCGCGATAGCGCTGGCTTCAGGATGTTGGCCGCGTCGAGCGAACCTTCCGCGGAGCCAGCGCCCACCAGGGTGTGGAGTTCATCGATGAAGACGATGGCATTCTGGTTCTCCATCAATTCCTTCATGATGGTCTTGAGGCGTTCTTCAAACTGACCGCGATACTTCGTGCCGGCGACTATCAACGAAAGGTCGAGGGCGAGAATGCGCTTATCGGCGAGGAACGAAGGCACTTCGCCGTCAGCGATGCGCTGCGCCAGACCTTCCACGATGGCGGTCTTGCCTACGCCCGGCTCGCCGATGAGCACGGGATTATTCTTGGTGCGGCGGCAAAGGATCTGGATGGCGCGCTCGAGTTCGTCGTCGCGTCCGACTAATGGATCGAGCTGGTTATCGATGGCAGCCTGTGTAAGGTCGCGCGAGAATTCAGCCAGCAGGGAAGACTCGCGGTTGCGCTGCGAAGGCGCCGCCTTCTCTTGCGACGTCCGAGCCAACTCTTCGCGGATGGTCCCGAGGCGCAGCCCGCGTTCGTGGAGGATCTCCGCGGCAAAGCATTTCTCTTCGCGCAGTAAACCCAAGAGCAAGTGCTCCGTACCAATGTGTTTGTGCGAGAGGCGCTCCGCCTCTTCTGCGGCATAGGCCAGCACGCGCTTGCACTCATTACTGAGCGGCAGGTCGACGGACGTCGATACCTTTTCCCGGATGGTAGTGTGGCTCTCGATCTGCTTGCGGATGGATTCTACGGAGGCGTGCGAACGCAGGAAACGATTGGTCAGCGCTTTGTCTTCGCGGAGCAGACCCAGCAACAAATGCTCGGTCTCAATATACGGTGAGCCAAACTGGCTGGCTTCGTATCGCGCGAAGAAGATGACGCGTCTCGCTTTCTCTGTATAGCGTTCGAACATGTGCCCCCTTCTAAAAAGCTACTGCTGGAATCCGACTGGCCCGATTGCTTGAACCCATCATCTGACTATTTGATGGGAAATTCAAGATTACTTTTGCACCACTCCTGGTGACTACCGTTCCGCCTCCCCCATAACTGATGGCCGACTGATACCCTATTAGACGCAGTTCGCGGGCCTCCCGCTGCAAAAATCGTACAAATCGCCTGGGCGGCGCGTACAAAGTAACCGTTAGCCAGATTCCAAATAATGTATCCCGTGAGAGACGCAGGGGTTCCGTCGCGAGTGCAAAACTTTGCTACGGGGTTGAAATCAGCAGGCGCATTTTGCGTGCCAATTGTGGCGTTTTCAGCGACTAGCACGAGGCCGAGGGAGCCTGGGACAAACTAAGGGTACGTAAACCGGACAGACGTTCATCTGGGAGGGGCATGACTTCAGTCGTGCCGTATCGGGCGGACTGCTGCCGGCTTTAGCCGCTGAGGTAGGGTTTTGATTCTCAGCGAGCGCTTAGGTATTCCGGAAGATTGATCCCGGACCTACCTCTTCCAGCTTGCCATTACGGATGCGCAGCACGCGATCGCAGCGCGCGGCGAAATCGAGATTGTGGGTCACCAGCAATGACGTAAGCCCGTGATCACGATGCAGGCGAAGAATCAGCCCGAGCACGGCTTCGGCGGTCTTACCGTCCAGGTCGCCGGTGGGCTCGTCCGCCATTAAGATCTTAGGCTTCGCGATCAACGCCCGCGCCAACGCCACCCGCTGTTGCTCACCGCCGGAGAGTTCGCCCGGGCGATGTTCGGCGCGCTCGAGCAGACCAACCTGGCTGAGCCAGTTAGCGGCGTGTTCGCGGGCGGGCTGCTGGGGCATCCCCGTCAGCAAGAGCGGCATGGCGACATTTTCCAGCGCGGAAAATTCCGGCAGCAGATAGTGGAATTGCCAAACGTATCCGAGCTCGCGGTTGCGGAAGTCGGCGGCGGCGGCTTCATCGAGGGAGTTGAGATCGACGTCGCCGAACCAGACTTTTCCGGCGGACGGCCGATCGAGCGCGCCCAAAAGATGCAGTAAAGTGCTTTTTCCGCTGCCCGATTCGCCCACGATGGCGAGCATCTCCCCGGTGTGTACGTCGAATGACAAGTCCTCAAAGATGACGAGGTCCTGCTTGCCGGTGCGGTAGACCTTCTTCAAGGACTCGACGCGCATGAGGACGTTTGGGGTTGGAGGCAAAGCATTACTCATAGCGCAGCGCCTCCGCGGGCAGTATCTTGGCGGCGGTCCACGAAGGATAAATAGTCGAGATGAAGGAGATGGCGATGGCGACGCCGGCGCCCACGATGCCGTCGATGGCGCGCGGCGCGAAGGGAACGTAGTCGATGGAGTAGACCTCCGCCGAGAGCGCGATGAGTTTGTAATGCGCGCCCGCCCAGGAGAGCGCGTAGCCGAGGATGAGGCCGAGCGTGGTGCCGATCACGCCGATGAGCATGCCCTGCGCGATGAAGATGCGGCGGATCTGCGCGCGCCGCGCGCCCATGGACATGAGCACGGCGATGTCCTTGTGCTTCTCCATCACCATCATGATGAGCGAGATGAGGATGTTCAAGGCGGCGACGAGGACGATGAGTCCGATGGTGATGAAGGTGACCACGCGCTCCAGGCGCAACGCGCGGAAGAGCGCCTGGTTCTGCTGCATCCAGTTTTGCGATTGGAAGCCGGGGCCAGCGGCGGTTTCGAGAGCGCGGCCCACTTCCGCGGCCAGGTAGAGGTCGTCGAGTTTGAATTCGATGATGGAGATGATGTCGCCCAGGCCGAAGAGGCGCTGGGAATCGCTCAGGCGGGTGAAGGCCCAGGCGGAATCATAGTCGTAAAAGCCGCTGGTAAAGATCCCGACGACCTTGAAGCGGACGTACTTGGGCACCAGGCCGAAGGGAGTGAGTTCGCCCTGCGGGCTGGTGACGAGGACGACCGAGCCCACGGTAGCGCCGATGTCCTGCGCTAACTCCTTGCCCAGAACGATGGGCGCGAGTGCGGGCGCGGGTAACTCCGACTGGCTGCCTTCAAGCGGCTGCAACATCTTTTGCGCGTCGGCGCGCAACTGATCGGCGGAGCCGATGGTCACGGTCTTCAATATGCCGCTGACTTTTAATTCATGCACCGGAATGAACCCTTTGAGGATCACCCCCTTAGCGCGCGCCCCGCCCGAGAACAACACATCCACAAAGAATGAAAATTATAACA
>JBKKBM010000234.1:0-5583 GCA_046714215.1 Terriglobales bacterium
ATTGATGGTGAAACCGATGAACACCGCCGACCTGTTGCGCCAGATCGAAGTGCTGCTTATCTCCCATGAGGACGCCAAGCAGAAGCGCGCCAAGGCGGTGAAGTCGCCGTCGCCGCGCTCCAGCAAAGCCGCTTCGCGCCAAGCCAGCTAGTTCGCGAAAGTAAAACGAAAACGGGCTCCGCCGCAGCGGAGCCCGTTTCATTTTGGGAATCTGATGCGCGGACGCAGGCAAGAACGGAGGTCCGCGGGTTTGGGCGGGGAACCGAAGCTACCCCTAAGCTGTGGCGACTGAGGTCCGCTTCTGCTGGAAGCACTCCCGGCACAGCACCGGACGCCCTTGCGTCGGCTTGAAGGGCACGGTAGTTTCCTTGCCGCAGGCCGAGCAGTTGGTGCGCGTCTCTACTTTTGCGTGGAAGCCGCCGCGCCCTCCGGCGCCAGCGCCGTGCGAGGTAGCCCGTTGCGCTTTGCAGTTCTTGCAGCGCTTAGGTTCATTCTTAAACTGCTTGTCGTGGAAGAAGAGTTGTTCGCCCGCGGTAAAAACGAAGTCCTGGCCGCAATCAACACACTTGAGACTCTTGTCTTGGAATTCCATGTTCCCACCCTGGGATTACCGGGTTCGATCTTCAGGCGGCGGCGTTCACACCCGGAGGTGAACAATCACGCCTTCGCCCGGAAGTACTAGCCTGGTTCTCGTGTCCCTTTCCCTGACTCGGCCCTCCATCCTCCGCGTGAAAGGCCACGTGGATGGACCCAACAAACCCATGATTACGGTATGAAAATGGGAACGGGCGGCATTCTATGTTGGAATGCCGCCCGTTTCAAGCTAAATTGTGGAAAACCTTAATCGGCCTCTTTGCGGGCCTTTTTACGGTTCCGCTTACGTGCCAGAGCCGCTTTTACCCGCTTCTTTTCGCCCGGTTTCAGGTAGAAGGAGTGTCGCTTTACTTCCTTGATGATGTCCTCGGTCTGGACCTTGCGTTTGAAACGGCGCAGGGCATTCTCTAACGGTTCGCCCTCTTGTACTTTGACTTCTGCCAATGAAATACACCCCCAGCCTTATCCTGATTGGACTCTTCTAGTTTTTCAGGTTTAGGCGTTGCCGTCAAACTAGCGCAAAGGGATGCTGGCCGCGCCCAGGATGGCGCGATCGCGTTCGTCCTGCAGTAGCAGCACGGCGCGTAGATCCTGGACTTTCCATTGCTTATCGAGTTGCAGCTCCGTCTGGTGGTGATAGGTCTGGCCGACCCGGGCCACGCCGGCCAACTTCACCAGGCGGACCACCGCGGTATGTTGCAGCTGCCTGCCCTGATTCTCACCGGAGCGCACGTCAGAGGCGAGGTTGTTCTCGGTCAACAGGAGCCATACGCTGGCATTGCCCCGGGTACCCGGCAAGTTGCTGACGTCAGCCTGGACGTCGGCCTGGATCTGGATCCGCGCGGGACTGATCTGCTTGACGGCGAGAGAGACGGGAGCTTTTTCTCGCGCTGCCGCCGCACCAATCGCAGCCCGAGCCTTCCGTTCGTCGTTGCCGACGAACTCATCGCGGCCGTCTACCACCATCTGCGGGGTATAGATCTGGTCGCTGGAAAAGGTGCCAGCATATTGCTGCTGGCGGCGGGTGAACTCGGGGGAAGAAAAACGGTCTTTCCATCCCAGGCGGTCCCAGTAGTCCACATGCCAGCCGAGGGCGATGATCTCCGTGCCCTTGAGCGCGGGTTCCGCCTCCAAGCGGCGCAGCAACGCATCCGCCGGCGGACAACTGGAGCAGCCTTCCGAGGTGAACAACTCCACCACCACCGGACCCTGGGCAACGCGGGCCGGCGGCACCTGGGCAGAGGAGGTCTGCGCCACGCGCGAGACCGCCAACGCAACGAATGCCAGAAGTACGGCGGCCAGGACGGAGACGCGGAACATCATCCTACGTAGATGTATTGGCAGGGAAAAAGTTGCGGAGAAGTTTTAGGCGCTGGAAACGGTGCTCTAAAACTTCAGCCGCAGGGCGAACTGGATCTGCCGGGGCGCGTACGCATTCGACGGCTGCAAGAACGTGGCTTGCTTCTGAAAGTATGCCGGGTAATGCGTGTTGTTGACCATGGTGTCGATGGGTTGGAAGGTGGCGGCAATGTTGGCGAAGCCGTCGTCGTTGGCCGTGACCCGCTTGTTGGCGCGGTTGAAGACGTTGAAGCTCTCTATGCTGGCTTCCAGCCGCCAACGCTCGGTGATGTAAAAGCGGCGAGTGATGCGCGTGTCGGTGGAGATGTAATTCGGTCCGGTATATGCATTGCGCGCGGCCCCGGGCAGGCGGTCGTTGTCGATGTTGCCGTCGCGGTTGGAGTCGCCCTGGATGCGCGCGTTCACCGGGCGTCCGCTGCCTGCGGTCATCACGCCGGAGAAACGCCACTCATTGAAGATGCGCCGCAGGTGGGGATGATCGCGATGAAAGGGCTTAGGGTCGGCAGAGAAGGACAGCACGAAGCGATGGCGCTGATCGGTGGAGCTTACGCCGCGCTCGGCCGCCGCGTTGGCTGCGTTCTCCACTTGAGCGGGCCGTCCGGCGACGAGCGCGTCCTGGCCGGTATCGACCGCGCGGGCCCAGGTGTAAGCCATGCGGAAGTAGAAGCCGTCGGTCATGCGCCGCTTCGCGGAGACGGTGAAGCCGTGATAGGTGCTGGATGCCGCACTCTCAAAGCTGGTGATGGAGCCAAGCGCGGAGATGGGCCGGGCCAGCGGATCGATGCACGGCGGGAACGGACACTCGATGCTGGGGGTGAAGCGCCACGCGGAGAACGAATTCACGTTGTAGTAGTCGCCGGTGAAGGTGGTGCCATCGTCGGCGAAGACGGGATAACTCAGCTCCTCAGGCGACGGCAGGTTCACATCACGGGCGCGGATCAAGTGCCGGCCGGCGACAAACAGATATGCGATGCCGATGGCCGTCCGCTGTGCGACTTCTTTTTCCATGGTCAGGCTGGCTTGTTGCACGTAGGGGATCTGGAAGTTGCGGTCGAAGCTGGAGATCTCGCGTTCAATGAAGCCACTGACGTTGGCGGGCGCCGTGCACGTCAACGCCGAAGCCGCACACGCGACCAGCGGATTGGGATACACGGGAAACACCTGCTGGGCAAAAAAGTTGGTGTTGCTGAGAAAGAGGTGGCTGCGCGCGAGGCCGTTCTCTGTTTCCACCACCGAGTTGTAGATCTGCGGGATGCGGGTATAGAAGATGCCAAAGCCTCCGCGGAGGACCAGCGGCCGGTCGGGATTAAAGAATGACGCGGCTATTCCGATGCGCGGCGCAAAATTGTTGTAGTCGTGCGGGACTTTTCCGGAATCCGGCCAGAGCGGATTGGTCTGCATGCGGTCACTGCGAAAAGTCTGCCGGTCATAGCGGACGCCAAAACTCAAAGCGAAGCGATTCGACACGCGCATGGTGTCCTGCGCGAAGAAGGCGAACTCGTTGGTGTCGGGTTGGGCGATGGACTCGCCAAAATCCTGGATGTAGAAGCGGGGCACGGCATGCGCATACGCGCGCAAGGGCGAAATACGCAGGCCAAACGTCTGCGGCCGGAAGGTGAACGGGTTCACCCGGATGGTGTCAAAGATGTATTGGCCGCCGAAGAGCAGAGGAAAGAAATTGCGGATGCGGGTGAGGCTGATGTCGGCGCCGAACTTCACGGAATGGCGTCGGCCCTCGAAGCCCAGAGTCTCTGTGAGGTGAATGCGTCGCTCGTTCGTGTTGCGCGGCAGGATGGCGGAGCGTCCGAAGCCGGCGATGACGTCGTCAATGGTGACGCGCACGGATTCGGAATTGGCGGCGCTGCGCTGCTGGTCGTGCGAGAACTGCGCCCGAACGATGTTGTTCCAGCGGGGGGCGAGTGCGCTGGTCAGCGCCAAGGACACGCTCTCCGTGGCCACCTGCTCTTCGCCGTTCTCGCTGGTGGCATGGTTGGTGATGGGACTTCCCGGATCAAAGAAAACATTGTTTTCCCCGTAGTAACGGGAGACATTCAGCCGCGTGCTCAGGTAATGCTGTGGAGAGAGTGCGAAGTCGAGCTTGAGGAAACCGGTGTTGCCGAGCAGGGCCGAGCGGAACTGTCCGCCCAAGGCGGAGAGTTTGGCGGCGGTGGCGGTGACCAGGGCCTGGTCAGTGGCCTCATAGTCAGAGGGCTGCGCGACTAGCTGCGATTCGCCATTTTCGAACTGGACGACGGTGGGTACGTGGAAGATGTGCTGATCGAAGCCGGTAAAGAAAAATACTTTGTTGCGCTTGAACGGCCCGCCCAGGCTGAAGCCGAACTGGTTCTGTTGGTCAGGATACTTCTTGCGCACATAGCGATGCGAGGCCGCGGTGCGTCCGTCGCGCAGGTAATAGAAGAGGCTGCCGCGCAGATGATTACTTCCGGATTTTGTGACGATATTGATGACCGCGCCGCCGGAACGTCCTAGCTCGGTGCCATAGGTGTTCGAGGAGACGCGGAACTCCTGCACGACTTCATTGCTGAACTGGTAGGGCGCGCGATAGCGTCCGCGGGCCTGCGCGAAAAATCCGTTGTTGTTGTCGGTGCCGTCGACCAGGAAGCTGGTGTGGTAGCCGCGGACGCCGCCGAATGACAAATCGCCATTGCTGGAGGAGGTGAGTCCGCGCGGGTCAGGCGTGACCCCGGGCGTGAGCAAGGCGAGGTCAGTGAAGCGGCGTCCGTTGAGGGGGAGATCGTCGAGCGCGCGCAGGTCGATGACGTCTGAGACCGCGCTAGGCGAGGTCTCAACCAGCGGGGAACCGCCCTCGACGGTGACTGCCTCGGTGACCAAGCCGACCACGAGGACGATGGTCAGCTCCGCGCTGCCGCCAACGTCTACTTTGATCCGAGTGCGGCGCTGGGCGCGCATATTTTCCGCCGACGTAACCAGTTCATATTCGCCGGGACGCAACAATTCAAAACTGAATTCGCCGTCGGCGGTGGTGGTGAGTTTGCGTTCGAATCCGGTCTCAGGCTGGCGCAGCACGACTTCCGCGCCCGCAATGCGCGCTCCGGTAGAATCACTGACGCTGCCGCGCAAAGCTCCGGTGGAGGCGTCTTGCATCCAGGAAAAAGCAGCGATGAAAAGGACCAGCAGGGGCATAGCGCACCCATCGACGTAGACATCAACATGCACATCAACGTACACATCGCTTATACCGATTTGAGATAAGAACCAGAGAGGGAAGATTTTATTGTTCGGAATTCCGGAAATGTGAGCAAATTTGCTCATGGAGAGCAGAACCGACTAAACCACGAAGGAACAAAGGGCACGAAGGAGAAACAAAGGTGGCAGAACGAAGCTGCAAGAGGCAACGAAATGATTCGGGGTGTTTCGTTCGACCGAGGGTCGGGGCCAAGCTTTGATACGTCCGCGAGAAGAACTGTTCGACCTCAAGGTTTCCTTCGTGGCCTTTGTGTCCTTCGTGGTTCGATGGCTTTTCCTGATTCGCAGGCGAACGTGTTATTTTCAAAGCCAATGCTCCGCTCCTACAAAGGTATGAGCCCGACCATCGGGCAGGGCTGCTACATCGACGCCTCGGCCCAAGTGATCGGCGATGTCGTGATC
>JBKKBM010000235.1:0-4737 GCA_046714215.1 Terriglobales bacterium
CCTAGGCTCGCAGTACGTGAATGATTTCGATTTTAACAACCGCTCGTACCGGGTGTACGTGCAGGCGGACAAGGATTTCCGCGCCCAGCCCAAAGACATCAAGCAGTATTACGCGCGCTCTGACACCGGCCAGATGATCGCGCTGGACAACTTGGTGACCGTGAAAGAGACCACTACGCCGCCCGTGATATCGCACTACAATCTCTTCCGCTCGGCGGAGATATCCGGCTCCGCGGCGCTGGGCCGCAGTACCGGCGACGCGCTCGACGCCATGCGCCAGCAATCAGAAAAACTCTTGCCCCGCGGCTTCAGCTACGAATGGACGGGCATCTCGCGCGAAGAGATCGAATCCGGTGGGCAGGCCGTAGTACTGTTCGCGCTGGGCATGCTGGTGGTCTACCTCACGCTGGCCGCGCAGTATGAAAGCTTCTCGCTGCCCTTCATCGTGCTGCTGGCCGTGCCCACGGCGATCCTGGGCGCGATGGGACTGGTGTGGGCGCGAGGCTTGCAGAACGATGTCTACTGCCAGATCGGGTTGGTCATGCTCATCGCGCTTTCCAGCAAGAACTCCATCCTGATCGTGGAATTCGCGGAGCAATTGCGCGAAAAGGGCATGAGCGTGACCGACGCTGCCATTGAGGCGGCGCGTATCCGGCTGCGTCCCATCCTGATGACGTCACTGGCATTTATCCTTGGAGTGCTGCCGCTCGTCATCGCCTCCGGCGCGGGCAGCGCGGGGCGGCAATCGGTAGGGACCACTGTATTCGGTGGCATGTTGCTCTCGACCGCGCTGAATATTTTCTTTATCCCTGTGCTCTACATCGTCTTCAAGGGGCGCCAAAAGAGCAAAGACCCCAAGGCAGCCGAGTAACGCCCCTCCACTAGTCCCAATGCGGTATCATCTCCCGTCGTCCCTGACATTCGAGAACGTGGACCTACTGAAGGAGAAACTCCCTTGCTATCTACATCGTCCCGCCCAAAACATTTTCTGAGCATACTGTTGGTCGCCGTTTGCTGCTTTGCCCCGTTGGCAGCAAATGCCCAAGCACAGAGTCCGGCTAAGAAAACCATCACCCATGAAGCCATGTGGCTGATGAAGCGGGGGGGCGCGCCCGCGGTGAGCCCCGATGGGAAATGGGCCGTGGCCGGCGTGACCGAGCCTTCCTATGATCCGAAGGAGCAAGTCTCTGACCTGTGGCTGATCGCGACCGATGGCAGCGTGCAGCCCAAGCGTCTGACGTTCACTAAGGGTGGCGAGAGCGGCGGGGCGTGGAGTCCGGACAGCCGCAAGATCGCGTTTTCCGCGAAACGTGAGGGTGACGAGGAGTCGCAGATCTATGTGATCGACGTCGTCGGTGGCGGCGAAGCGCAGCGCGTGACCAATCTCTCCACCGGCGCGCGGTCGCCGCAGTGGCGGCCCGATGGCAAAGCTCTGCTTTATCTCAGCAGCGTTTTTCCCGGCGCGGCGGACGATGAGGCCAACAAGAAGATCGCGAAAGAGCGCAAAGACCGCAAGTACAACGCGCGAGTCTATGAAAGTTTTCCTATCCGCTACTGGGACCACTGGCTTGACGACAAACAGATCGGGCTCTTCGTGCAGGACGCCGACGCCTCCGCCAAGCCCAAGAACTTGCTGGCAGGTTCCAAGCTGATCACCAAGGCCGGCTTTGGCGGAACGCTGGGGAATTCCGGCGAAGAACTGGAAGTTGCATGGGCACCCGACGGCAAGTCCATCGTCTTCTCCGCCACTACCGACCGCAACGCCGCGGCGTATGCGCAAGTCGCGTATCACCTGTACAGCGTCTCCGCCGAGGGCGGCGAGCCCGTGCAACTGACTGCGGGAGCGGGGCAGTATGGGTCGCCGGCGTTTCGTCCGGATGGCAAGGCGCTGTACGCGCAGTTCGAGCCCGCCAACGACAAGGAATACAACCTGACGCGGGTGGCGATGTTTGCGTGGCCGAATCCGGCGCAGGGCGGTTCTTCGCAACCCACGATCATTACTTCGACCTTTGATCGCTCGGTGGGGAGCTTTACCTTCTCCGCTGACAGCAAGACGCTTTACCTCACCGCCGAAGACGCGGGACTGGTGAAGATATTTGCCGTGCCCGCCAATGGCGGCGAAGTGAAAGAAGCGTTGGCGATGGAGCGCGGCGTCTACAGCGGCATCGAAGTGCCGGAAAAAGCGGCGACGCCGATGATGATCGCGCGCTGGGAAAGTTCGGTGAATCCCGGCGAGATAGTCCGGGTAGATTTGACCGCGAAGAAGCATCAGGCGCTGACCACCTTCGCTGCCGCCGCGGCCGCGCAGATCGACTGGCAACCGCCCCGCCACTTCTGGTTCACCTCGAAGGGTGGGCGCAAGATCCACAATATGATCGTGTTGCCGCCGAACTTTGACGAGAAGAAGAAGTATCCGTTGTTCACGTTCATCCACGGCGGCGCGCACAACATGTTCCAGGACGCCATCAGTCTGCGCTGGAACTATCACATGTACTCCAGCCCGGGTTATGTCGTCCTGCTGACGAACTACACCGGCTCCACGGGATTCGGCGAGAAGTTTGCGCAGAACATCCAATTCGATCCGCTGAAAACGCCGGGCGAAGAGATCAATGAAGCAGTGGATGAAGCCGTGAAGCAGTTCGCGTTCGTCGACGGCAATCGCCTGGCCGCGGGCGGCGCCAGCTATGGCGGACACCTCGCCAACTGGCTGCAGGGCACCACCACGCGCTACAAGTGCCTGATCGCCCACGCCGGCCTCATCAACCTGGAATCGCAATGGGCCGCGAGCGACACCATCTATCATCGCGAGCTGACCGCGGGCGGGCCGCCGTGGGAGAACGCCGCCGTGTGGCGCGACCAGAATCCCATCCGCTTCGCCAAGAATTTCAAGACGCCGATGCTGGTCACCGTCGGTGAGAACGACTTCCGTGTGCCCATGTCGCAGACGCTGGAGAACTGGAGCATCCTCCAACGGATGAAGGTGCCGAGCAAACTGGTGGTCTTTCCGGATGAGAACCACTGGATCCTGAAGGGCGAGAACAGCCGCTTTTACTACGGCACGACGCTGGGATGGTTGAAGAAGTGGTTGGGCGAGGGGCCGACGAATTAGAGGTTGCGATGTCATGTTCTGTAGTTCAGATCTGCCAGCCCCCTCTACCAAGGAAAGAGTTTTTTTTACAGGTAAGTTCTTGGGTATCAACAACATGATTCCAACATCAAGATTCTAAACGGGTTAAAGTCAAATAATTCAAAACAAAGAACTTTGCTCCGGTGTGATTGGGATGTCGTTTACCATTTAATTTATCCCCCCACCCCCCTTTGGGGTTGACTATTGGAATCAATGAGTTAGCAATTTCAACTATTGTTTTCAAGGGGTTACAGCCGCCTCTCTGGTTAGCTATTAGTTATAATCTACAAATAAAGATTAACATAATTAGAGAATAGTTGTCAAGAGGAAGGGACGAGTTTGTATAAATATTCTTTGAGTTATAGGAGGCAGTTCTTGGACTGAGGGCTGGAAAGCGCCCGAGGTCGGCCTTCGGCAGAGCGGTAGGCGCTGCGCGCCGATTAGCGCTGGGGATGCGCAACTCCTATTGGTGGAGATTGAAGCCTTGCTCGGCCTCAGCGAACCACTGCAGCAATATTTCCTTTAGGCTGCGGGCTTGCTGATGTCGGCGAACTTCTTGATGCGTACCTTGCCGTCAGGGAATACGGCGGTGATCTCCAGGGTGCCGCCCATGGCGCGAATCATCGAGTCGAGCGTGCTTACGTACCAGTCCGTGCGCCGCTCGATCTTCGAGATGGCGGCCTGCTTCACCTTCAGCAGGGAAGCCAAATGCTCCTGCGTCAGGTTCCGGGCGAGGCGAAGTTCGTCCAGGGCCAACTCCTCGCGATACTTCGACGCTAACGTCCGAGAACGCTCGCGAGACTCGGCGCTCATCTTACTTCTTAGATTGCTGAACTTTTTTGCCATGGGCGGCCTCCTTCTGCAGTTGCTTAAGGTGACGATCGAACAAGTCGTCAGCTAAGGGAACATACTTTTCGTACCAGCGCGGGTCGTCCGTCTTATCTCCACCCAGTAACAGGATGGCGTGTCGGCGAATGTCGAAAGCGTACAGCACACGCAGCTGGCGCTTCTTGCCTCTCTTCATCACCCAACCACGCAACTCTTTCATATTCGGATGTCGCGAGCTGGTGATGACGTCCGCGTGCGGCCTGGGCAGCACCGTCCCGCGTTCCTCCAGTAGAATGACCTTTGCGTTGATCTCTTCCTGCTCGGCCTCAGTCAGTTCGTTCCACCAATCTTCGAACTCGTCGGTGTATTCGACCTGCCATGCCATGGAAGGAATATAACTTGCATGGAATGTATTGTCAAGCATTTGACTCGCGAATCCCCACTTTCCCCCATTCTTTTGAACCATTTAGCGGTATCCTGCGTATTCCTATTCATCGTTTGTGACCAGTTGCTAATAATCGCCTCCCCGGACCGTCATCTGGGCGCGAGAGAAAATCACGAAAACGGTGAACTTTGTTGAGCACCTTGAGCCAGGTAATTCCCATATCGTCGGCAACTCCGGTCCCCACGGACTGGGAAGATGCCTATCGCATGTATCACGCGAACGTCTATCGCGCCGCCTACCAGGTGACTGGGAATGCGGCAGACGCGGAAGACGTGCTGCAAACGGTGTTTCTGCGCCTGTGGCGCCGGACGCCGGAGGCGGCGAGCGTCGATAACCT
>JBKKBM010000236.1:0-10608 GCA_046714215.1 Terriglobales bacterium
GTCGAAGGACCCCTACCTAACAGAAATGTCACGAAGTTGCTTTCCGCTTCTGCGCTCTAAACCACAAAAATACCGGGATTCCCGCCAATATCACGCCTGACCCGATTAGCGAATTCTTTAGGTTCTCCGCGAAGCTATAAGCCAATACTACCGTCGACGCCGTGATGAACAGCACCGGCACCACCGGATATCCCCACGTCCGGTACGGACGCACCAGATCCGGCTCCCGCTTCCTGAAGACGAACACCGAACTCGCCGCCACCATGTAGAACAGCCACGCCGAGAAGATGGCTAGGTTGAACAAGTCTTCGAACGCTCCGCCCACCACGATCAGGATGATGGTCAGCGTCGCTTGAAATGCCAGCGACATCCCCGGCGTCCGATACTTCTCATTCACATTCGCCAGCGAGTCAAAGAAATATCCATCGCGCGACGCCGCGAACGGAATGCGCGACCCCGTAAGTATCTGCCCGTTGATGGTCACAAACATCGAGAACGCAATGCCCGCCGATATCACCATCGCTCCCATCGGCCCCAGCACCTGTTGGATCGCCAGCGATGCCGGCCTGTTCGCCGTCGCGATCGCCTCCGCCGGTAATACATACTGGACAGCAGCGAAGGTCAGGATGTAAAGCGCGCCCACGATCGTGATGCCGACTATGAGCGCCTTGGGAATGCTCTTCTCCGGGTTCTGGATCTCGCCCGCCACCATGTTCAGGTTGTTCCAACCGTCATACGCCCACAGCGCCGCGATCAGCGCGGCCATGAATCCGGCAAAGCCGCCTACCGCCGGCGGATACGTAGTCTGGAAATTCGCCGTCGTCCCGCCGGAATAACTGAACCCGATCGCGATGATGCCCAGGATCATCGCCACCTTCAGCAACGTGAAATACAACTGGAACTCGCCCGCCTTGCGCACCCCGCGATAGTTCAGGTAGGTCAGCACCACAATGAAGCTGATGGCCAGCAGATGTCCGTAGTTCAGCTCCAGCGGCGCCCGCAACCATACTGTCTGGAGAAATGCGAAAGGAGGAAACTCACCCAGGATGCGTACCACCCCGGCCGCCACCGTCGCGATCGAAGCCGGCTTGCCAATGGTGAACCACGTCCACGCATATAAAAATCCCATCATCGGCCCGTAGGCATCGCGCACGTATACGTACTCGCCGCCCGCTCCGGGCTTCATCGCGCCCAGCTCCGCGTAGGTCAGCGCGCCAAACCACGAAAGCAGTCCGCCTACGATCCACGCGGCGAATACCAGCTCCACCGTGCCCGCGGCTTCCATCATTCGCTTCGGCACCAGGAAGATGCCGCTGCCAATGATCACTCCCACCACAATCGCGCCTGAATGGTAAAGATTCAGGTCGCGGGCCAGCTCTGGGCGACGTATCTCAGACATTCACACTCTCCATATTCTCCGCCGAAGGCTTCGGGAACAGCAGGCTCGCCAGATATCCGACGATAAACGTCAGCGTCGTACCGATCACCACGTACCACGTCCACGCCACTGTAGTCTCCATCAGCCCGTACTTCGGGCCCTGCCACAGAAAGAGATTCGTCAGCACGCCGCACGTGATGCCGATGATCGCACCTTGTTGGTTGGCACGCTTCGTCAGCACGCCCAGAAGGAACACGCCCAGCAGTCCACCGTAAGGCACGGACGCGATCGAGAGTCCCAATTCGAGCACGCGCTGTCCGCCGAACTGCGTCACGATGGCCAGAAAGAATAGAATGATGCCCCACACGATCGTCGCTCCGCGCGATACCGCCATGCGCTTTTTCTCGGTCGCGTCCGGCCGTAGGCGTAGATAAAAGTCCACCACCGTCGTCGACGAAAGGGAATTAAGCGCCGCGCTCAGGTTCGACATCGCCGCCGCCAGGATGGCTGCGATCAGCAGCCCCGCGATCCCGATCGGCATTTGGCTCACAATGAATGTCGGAAATATCCGGTCCGAGCGCGTGAACGCCACCTCCGGCGGAAACATCGTGTAGAACACCCACAACGACGCGCCCACCAGCAGGAACAACGTGAATTGCATGAAGATGGCGCCACCGCTTGAGAGCAATGCCAGCCGCGACTCCTTCTGATTACGCGCCGCCAGCAACCGCTGCACCATCAACTGGTCGGTACCATGGCTGGCCGTCGTCAGGAACGTTCCCCCGATCACCCCCGCCCAGAAGTTGAAGGTCTTGGTCAGGGACGGCACAAAATCGAAGATTTGGAACTTGCCCGCCGCGCCCGCTTGCTCGGCGATGGTATTCCATCCACCCGGTACCAGATTGAGCAGCGTAATAAATCCCACCATCGTCCCGCCGATGTAGATACCCATCTGCACCACATCCGTCCAGATGACCGCCGTCATACCGCCTTCGAACGTGTAGATCAGCGTCAGCAGCGTCACCAGACCGATGGAAAAGATCACACTCGCCTCGCGCGACATGAACTGCAACAGATACCGCTCGATGGCGATGTTCACTACGATGGAGATGGCGAATACGCGCACGCCCTCCGCCACCGCCCGCGTCGCCAGAAATATTCCGGCGGTGAGCTTGTGCAGCGTCTTGCCAAAGCGCCGGTCGATCAACTGATACGCCGTGAACAACTCGCCCTTGAAATACGCCGGCAGGAAGATGGCCGATATCACCACCCGCGCCAGCATGTATCCCATCACCACTTGCAGGAAGCTGAAGTTGGTGTCGTAGGCCAGCCCGGGGATGCTGATAATAGTCAGCGTGCTCGTCTCCGCGGAGACGATCGACAACGCGATCGCCCACCACGGCACCGTGCGGTCCGCCAAAAAATAACTTTTGAGTGATTTCTCCGCGGTCCGGAAGCGCAGTCCGAAGAGCGTGATGCCGACCAGATAGATCGCTACGATCAGCAGGTCCAGTGTGCCTAATCCCATGGAGGTGAGGGTGCCTCTCCTGAAAGAGTTGTGTGCCCGTTTCTGACCGCGCGTTCATTATGCCGGATTGAACTGCATTTTGACTCCTACAAAGTGGTTCTTCGCCTGCTCATCGAAATTGTGAGTCCTACAAAGGGGAAGTTCTTCGCCTGCTCATCGAACTGCTCTCGCCGCCATCCGACCAGCGTGTGGCACAGCCGTCTCGGCTGTGCGGTTCTCGCCATTTTCATCCGGACCGCCGCGTAAGCAAACCTGCTGCGAAGTTGCTTTGAAAGGGCGCGGCTTTAGCTGCACCCTATTAAACGATGACGAAGCCGGCTTTAGCCGCTGAGGGACGCTTTTGCCCTTGCTCCTTACCTCCTTTGCTCTTGACCTTCTCCGCGCCTCCGCGTCTCCGCGTTGATCCTTTGATCTTGCTTTTGTTTCCTCCGTGTCTCTGTGCCTCCGTGGTGAACAAGGCCTGATGTGATAGAACTATCCCCGATATGGCGCTCTTTCTCGGCATCGACGGCGGCGGCACCAAGACCGATTGCATCATCGGCGACGCTACCTCCACCCTCGGACGCTTCACCGCTGGCACCTCTAAGATCCATCGCGTCGGCCGCGAGGCCGCCACCAATTCGCTCCACGCTTCCATCCGGGGCGCCATGTATGCCGCCAACTGTTCGCTCGACCAGGTCCGGCATTCCTGCGTCGGCATCGCCGGTGCCTCCCAGCCTGAAGTCCGCCACTGGTTGGCAGTCGCCATGAAGGAACTTCTTCCCGGAGGCCTCACCATTGTGGGCGACAATGTCATCGCTCATGAAGCCGCCTTCCGCGGCGGTCCCGGGGTGCTTGTCATCGCCGGCACCGGCTCCATCGCCTTCGGCCGCAACGAACGTGGCGATACCGCCCGCGCTGGCGGCTGGGGCCCCGTTATCTCCGACGAAGGCTCCGGCGATTGGATCGGTCGCGCCGCCACCGCCGCCTGTCTCCGTGCCCTCGATACCGGCAACAATACTTCCATGATGGCGCGCATCCTCACCTCCTGGGGCGTGACCACGCGTGAGGACATCATCCGCATCGTCAACTCGTTTCCGCCGCCGAACTTCGCCGCCATCTTTCCCCAAGTGCTGGCCGCCGCGGACGATGGCGACATGGTCGCGCGCGATGTTCTCTCCCGCGCCGGCGCCGAACTCGCCCACCTCGCCCGCATCGTTATTCGCAAGCTTTGGCCCGGCGATACCGCGCTGCGCGTCGCCGGCTCCGGCGGCGTCATTCGCAACTCTTCCCAGATCCGCCAGGTGCTGCAGAACGCCATCCGCGCGGAAAAACCCAACGCCTCCTGGGACGACTCGCTCATCGATCCCACCTTGGGCGCGCTCTACCTCGCGCGTCACGCGCCCCCCGCCCCAGCCAGCGCCAATACCAACCCCGGTACGAAGTCCGATGGCAACGCATAGAAGCAAGCCCGCCGTGCCCGCGGCCGTATTTGCTAACGCCGCCGCTCTCGAAGCTGCGCTCTCCACACCGAACAACGACCCGGCAACACTCGTCGCTATCGCCGCCAGTCCTGCGCTGAATGAAGACCTCGCGCTCACCTTCCTCAAGCGCCGTGACCTCCCCCAGCAGGCCCTCGAAGCCCTCGCCCGCAACGGACGCGTCATGAAAAGCCGCAAGGTGAAGTGCGCCGTCGTGGAGCATCCGCAGACGCCTCGCCACGTCTCCCTGCCCCTCATGCGCCCCATGTATACGTTCGAGCTGATGCAGATCGCGCTGCTGCCTGGCGTTGCTGCCGACGTCAAGCTCGCCATCGAAGATGTTCTCGTCTCGCGCCTTACCACCTTGGCCCCCGGCGAACGCCTCACCTTGGCCAAGCGCAGCTCCGGACGCGTTGCCGCCGCCCTCCTGCAAGACACCGACAAACGCGTCATCCAGGCCGGACTTAACAATCCCTACCTCACCGAGACCCTCGTCGCCAAGGCGCTGGTTCATCCCAAGCCGTCGCCTTTGCTCGCCGCCTATGTCTCCCATCATCAAAAGTGGACCACCCGCAAAGACGTCCAACTCGCCGCTTTGCGCAATGAGTTCACGCCGCTGGCCACCGCCATCCGTTATGCAGACCCGTTACCCCTCGCCGTCCTGCACGACCTCCTCAAACACTCCGGCCTCCCCGACCAGATCAAAACGTACCTCCTCGGCCTCGCGCAAAAGAGGGAAGCCCGCCGCCAGCACCACGACCGCATCTAACCCTCCATGGACACCCTGTCCCACGTCCGCATCACCGGCTCCGCGCTGAAAAACTGGTTCATCGCCCAGACCTACGACGCGCTCGCCGTCGGCGCCCTCTGGCTGATCGGACTATGGATCGTCGGCGTTCCCTGGGCCCCGTTCTGGGCCTTCCTCGGCTTCATCTTTCAGTTCGTGCCCAACATCGGCCCGGCCTTAACGCTAATCGGCCCTATCCTCGCCGGCCTCTTTAGCGACAACTCTGAAAGAGCCATCTGGGTCCTCTGCGTCTATGCGGTCATCGTCGTTGTCGACGGGCTCGTCCTCCAGCCCTACTTCATGAAGCGGACCACTCGCGTTCCCATCTGGGCGTCACTGCTCATGCCCTTTGTTCTTTGGTTTCTCATCCCCGTCTGGTGGGGTGTGGTGCTCGCCGCCCCGTTATTGGCGATTATTTATGCGTATCGCACCCATCATGCCCGCCTCCGGGAAGCCCAAAACTCCCTCCCGCCCGTGTTATAATTTTCCCGGTCTTAATATTCGCGACGAGTCCGATTCACGGGGCTTGGGCCGCGTTCTCTGCGCACTGATTAGCGCAGCTCAAAAGAATAATCGGGTGAGCGCGGAGCGAGCGCCGAACCGCGCGAGCCTAGCGCGAGGGCAAAGCCGCGAAGCGGCGGAGCCCTTGCAAATAAATTCGGGTGAGCGCGGAGCGAGCGCCGAACCGCGCGAGCCTAGCGCGAGGGCAAAGCCGCGAAGCGGCGGAGCCCTTAGAAAAAGAGGTAGCACCATGTCGGGCCACTCAAAATGGGCAACCATCAAGCATAAAAAAGGCGCACTCGACGCCAAGCGCGGCAAGATCTTCACCCGCCTGATCAAGGAAATCGCCATCGCTGCCAAAAACGGCGGTGATCCCGACAAGAATCCCCGCTTGCGCACGGCCGTCGCCGCCGCCAAGGCGGAGAACATGCCCAATGACAATATCAAGCGCGCCATCCAGCGCGGCACCGGTGAACTTCCCGGCGTGAGCTACGAAGAGATCACCTATGAGGGCTACGGCCCCGGCGGCGTTGCCCTCCTGGTCGACGTCACCACGGACAACCGCAACCGCGCTGTCAGCGAGATTCGTCATACCTTCGGCAAGAACGGCGGTAATATGGGCGAAGCCGGATCCGTCGCCTGGATGTTCACCAAAAAGGGCTACATCGTCATTCCGAAATCCGCCGCCAAAGAAGACGACCTCCTCAACCTGGTCCTTGAAGCCGGGGGCGACGATCTCAGCGCTGACAACGACAACTACGAAGTCTTCACCACGCCCGAAGCCTTCGACGCCGTCCTCGAAGCCATCACCAAGGCCGGCATCACGCCCACGGTGAAGGAGATTTCCAAGCTCCCGCAGAACTACATCAAGCTCGAAGGCGCGCAGGCCAACCAGATGATCCGCCTGATGGAAGCCCTCGAAGAGCACGACGACGTCCAGAATCTCTACTCCAACTTCGACTTCGACGAAAAGCAGATTGAAGTCGCCGGCTAGGGAACTGGTCACCGAAAAGACTGGTTACTGAAGCGACTTCGTGGCACAGGCATTCCTGTGCACACCCGCGAAACTATCTCTGACTTTCGTGGCACAGGCATTCCTGCCTGTGCAGACCTCAACAAAATCTCAGCCTTGTCATCCTGAGGCCATTACTTT
The DNA here is from genome assembly GCA_046714215.1 of Terriglobales bacterium. Lineage (GTDB taxonomy): Bacteria > Acidobacteriota > Terriglobia > Terriglobales > Acidobacteriaceae > DATLCI01. The sequence continues at coordinate 6,808 of JBKKBM010000236.1, forward strand.
GGCCGAAGGACCTCGCGGTGAACCTGATGTTGCCCTGGCTCTTCAATGATCCAATGAACAGTGAAGAAATGATTCAATTCGACCGGCGCTTCTGCTACCCTCTCTCCACCGCCTCCCAGGAGATTCCCCATCTTGAAACTGGCCCTCGCCCTCATCCTGCTTTCCTCCACGCTCCTTGCCCAAAACACTCTTCCGCTCCATCGCGGCGCCAAAGAATACGGCGTGTTTGTCGGCGGTGGCACCGGCTTTGGCAAGCGCAGCAACACCCAGATGCTCTACGCCGGCGGACGCTTCGGCTACGTCCTCACCCAAGACATCTTCCGCGGACCCCTCCGCGGCAACTTCGAAGTTGTCTTCGACGCCCTCCCCCTCTTCGTCGTCTTGCAGCCGCAGAACGCCGTCGGCGCCGGCTTCACTCCCATGATCTTCAAGTGGAATTTCACCAGCGGCAAAAAGCTCATTCCCTTTATCGAAGCTGGTGGCGGTCTGCTTTTCACCAATCACGACGTCCCCGCCAACACCAATAATGTGAATTTCACGCCGCAGGGCGGTTTCGGCGTGCACTTCCTCCGCCCCGACAAGAACGGCCATCACAATCGCGCCATCACTTTCACGGGAAAATATATGCACATCTCCAACGCCGGACTCGACCGCCGCAATTCCGGTATCAACGCCAGCGTCCAGTTCGTCCTCGGCTACACTTGGTTCAAATAGCGATTTGCGGTACAACAGAGGCATAAGCTGCATCAGGAATCACGATGAACTTCCGATCGTTCTTTTCTCCGCCGCAACATTCCACTTCCGCCGACCTCGCCTTGCTCTTCACCCGCCTGGTCGCGGGCGCCGCCTTCATGCTGCACGGTTGGGGTAAGATCCAGCATCCTTTCAACTGGATGGATCCGCAGGCCTTTGCTCCCGCGCCGCTGCAGGCGCTGGCCGCGCTCTCCGAATTCGGCGGCGGACTCGCCCTGATCCTCGGATTACTCACCCCCTTGGGCGCCTTCGGCATCGCCTGCACCATGGCCGTCGCCTTTGGCATGCATACGTTCATGCGCGGCGATCCCTTTGTCTCCACCGGCGGTCCCTCGTCGGAGCCCGCCGCCGTCTATTTCTGTCTAGCCGTGCTCTTCATCGCCCTTGGCCCCGGACGCTTCTCCCTCGACGCCAAACTCTTCGGCCCACGCTCCCGTTGATCGATGCTCGAGGGCACGCAACCTAGCCAGATTGGTCATGGCGGATCCAATGCCGTGATGTGATTCCTTGAACCCCTTTACCCAGTGCCCACATCTTTATGCTCTTGGAGGATTCGCATGCAATCTGCTCCCATTTCAAAAGCCCGGCTCTGGACCTCCATCGTCCTCAGCGCCATCCCGGTTGCCATGCTCCTGGTGAGCGCGACTATGAAGTTCGTGCAGCCCGTGCCCGACTACGCCAAGAACATGGACCATCTCGGATGGCCGCTGCATCTTTCCATCCCGCTCGCCGTCCTCGAACTCACCTGCACGCTGCTCTACGTTATTCCGCGGACGTCCGTCCTCGGCGCCATTCTGCTCACCGCGTATTTAGGCGGAGCTACGGCCACGCACGTTCGCGTCGGTGATCCGTTCTACATTCCCATCATCCTCGGAATCATGGTGTGGCTCGGACTCTGGCTGCGCGAGCCCCGCCTGCATAACCTCACCCCGCTGCGCAAATAGGGAAGTGAAGTGGTGTTGCTCTTAGCCAAGAGCCAAGAGCTAACCGCCAAAAGCCCAAAGCCTGTAAACTACAAACGAGGAAACTTCCCCCATGAAATACGTCGACGGCTACGTCATTCCCCTACCCAAGAAAGCGGTCCCCGGATACGTCAAGATGGCCAAGGCGGCCAGCAAGATCTGGCTCGACCACGGCGCGCTCGAATTCCGTGAGTGCGTGGGCGACGACCTCAAAACGCCCTACGGAACTCCCTTCACCAAGCGCATGAAGCTTAAGCCGTCGGAGACCGTCTTCTTCTCCTGGGTCGTCTACAAGTCGAGGGCCCAGCGCGACGCCGTCAACAAAAAGGTCATGAAAGACCCGCGCATGAAGAAGATGATGGAGACCATGAACAAACTCATGCCCTTCGACACCAAACGCATGGCCTACGGCGGCTTCAAAACCATGGTCCACGAATAAGCATGTGCGGGTGACCCACTCAAGCTCCGCTTGGGTGGGTCTTTTGTTGTTCCTACTCCGCCTGCATGGCAAATGCTTCCTTTGCTTCCTCAGTGTCTCTGTGCCTCCGTGGTGAGAATGCCCCTCTTGGTGACTAAATACACGGCAAAGCTTCCCAGCCAGTGTCCACCTTCATAATGTTTACCCGTGACGCTCGCCAGACCCGCCTCGCGATGCGCCTTCGCCGCTCCCTGCAACTTCCACATGGCGGTCGTGTTCCTGTGTCCCCTGCGCGCCTGCTCCAGCGGACGCAGCTTCGACGTATCCAGCGCCTCCGCCATGCCTTCCAGCATCCACGCGCGGCTCAGGTTCAATCCATCGAGGTGCGCCAGCTTCGGATCGCTGGGATCGGTCACCACCGCGGGCTCGAGCCACGGCCGAGGCACGATGCCAGTCTTTGCCTCCGCGCGGAATAGTACCGGCAAGAACCCCCGTAACCACTTCGCATACTCCTCTTGCGCCAGCACCCGACGCATCACGTCCGCCTCCGCCAGACACGGCGAGAGAAAGTCTTCGCCGCTGGGCTCGTAACTTAGCGGACAGGCTTTGTCGTGAAAATAAAAGGAGAGTGCCTTGTCCACCAGCAACCGCTCAAGCGCTTGGTCATGATGGGCACCCTCAGGGCCACCTTTGGCGTAGTCCAGCATCAGCCCCAACGCGAATGCCGTCTGCGAATGTTCGCCGGAGCGCACCGGATGCGACAGCTTCGGTAGCCACGTCTTCAACCGGACGACCGCCGCCTCTTCCAAAGGACGCAGTATCTCCGCCAGCTCCTTATCGCTTTCGCGTAACTCCGCGCCCAACTGCAGCAACCACGCCAACCCATACGGACGCTCAAAGCTCGCGCGACCCGCCGCGTTCAGGTACTTGACCTCTTCGGCGATGTTCTCCGGGGTAATGCTCCTCTGTAGAGCGGTGCGGGCGGGCGCGGCAAAGGGTGCGGAAGGGAACTCGCGTGCGAGTCTGGCTAGCAACCAGTGTCCATGAACGGCGGAGTGCCAGTCATAGCATCCGTAGAAGGCGGGCGTAAGTTTGCGCGGAGCAGCGACGTCGGCGTCTGAGTTCAGGGTGTGCGCGATCTTATTGGGATACTCCTGATGAACGCACTTCAGCGCGAGGTTAGCAAAGCGCTCGGCCGCAGCGATGTCGAACGGACCTACAATCTGCGGCGAAGAAACTGCGTCGGGCGGCGTAGGAGCAGGTTTGTTTTGCGCAGCGCTGGTCTGAGCGGATGCGGGTTGCGCGGATGTGGCGAGCAGGAGCAGGAAGAAGACGAAAGGTTTTTTCATGACGCGATTACTGTACGACAATTGAACCCAGTCCCGCAGGGACGACCGCTAGTAGCCCGGCACGGTAGTGCCGGGAATATGGCGAATGAGTTTGAGTCCCGTAGGGAAAGTACTAGGGCTCGGGTTTCAAACCCTAACCAACTGCCTCATTCATGAGTCAGTTTGTATTATGCCCCACGACCACCCAAATCACAGGGGCAGGATTCGGATCTCGGATTCCGGGTCCGCGATCGTGGTTCGTCTCCAGGATGTAGGCCGGGGGAGAGGGCCTTAGCCGGCAGCCTGAGCGAAATCCGCAAATAAACCGCAAACTGTGCCC
>JBKKBM010000237.1:0-13375 GCA_046714215.1 Terriglobales bacterium
TGCACAATACGGCAGTGACAAGCCGGACATGCGCCTGCCCGCGATGACGGACGTCCGCGAGGCGTTCACGGCGGAAAATCTGGCGGCGCTGGGCATCGATGCGAATCTGCCGGTAGTGGCGGTACGGATTCCTTCCGTGGGGGAACTGTCGCGCAAAGAACGCGACGATCTCAAGCCTATCTACGCCGACCGCAAAGATGCCAAGGTCATCGACGACTTCAAGCGGCTGGAAAAATCTTTTCCCGACGCGGTGACAAAGATCCGCGCCAAAGTTTCGGGGGGAGCGGAAGACTTCATCGTTGTTATTGCCGGCGGAACCGCGCCGGAAGAACACAAATCCGCGGGCGGCGTGAAACCGGAGGTCAAGCAGCACGACCATGCCGTGTTCACCGCCGCGGGATACATCCGTCTTGCGCTGGCGCAACGCTTTGCGGCGCGCCATAAGCTCTTCGAGAAGTCTGGCGACGTAAGCAAAGATTTTCGCTGGCTCTGGGTCACCGATTTCCCGATGTTCGAGTGGGATGAAGATGGCAAGCGCTGGGCGGCGGCGCATCATCCGTTCACCTCGCCGCATGAGCAGGACATGGAAAAGCTCACCGGCGGACTAGAGGCAGCCGCCGACCCGAACTCTCCCCTGGGAAAGATTCGCGCGCTCGCCTATGACGTCGTGTTGAACGGCACGGAGTTGGGTTCAGGCAGCATCCGCATCCACCGGCAGGACATTCAGAAGCAGATCTTCCGCGCGCTCGGCATGACGGACGACGAAGCGCGTTCGCGCTTCGGATTCTTCTTGGACGCGCTCGAATTCGGCACGCCTCCGCATGGCGGCATCGCGCTGGGCCTCGACCGCATTGTGATGATCCTGGCAGGCGCGGACTCGTTGCGCGAGGTCATCCCCTTCCCCAAGACCGCGCAAGCCAAAGACCTGATGGTGGACGCGCCCACGCCGGTCAGCGAGCAGCAGTTGAAAGAGCTGGGGATCAAGGGACGGAGCTAGGCCCTTTCTCCCTCTGCGCTCGCGATGCGCTCTGTGTTTAAATCGAATACGCATGGGCCGCATCCACGTTCTTTCTGAACAAGTCGCCAACAAGATCGCCGCGGGCGAGGTGGTGGAGCGTCCTTCGTCGGTGGTCAAGGAGCTGTTGGAGAACTCACTCGACGCCGGGGCCACGCGCCTGCGCATCCAGATCGAGGCGGGCGGCAAGAAACTCATCCAGATCACGGACAATGGCAGCGGCATGGTGCGCGACGACGCTATGCTCGCCTTCGAACGCCATGCGACCTCGAAGATCAAAGATGCGGAAGACCTGCTGAACATCTCAACGTTGGGCTTTCGTGGCGAAGGCTTGCCTTCGATCGCGGCAGTCGCGCGCTTGTCACTGGAGACGCGGGCGAGCGGTGAAGATTCAGGCACGCGCATCGAGATCGCCGGGGGCAAGATCCTGAAGATCGAAGAGGCTGGGCTACCGCAGGGCACGTCTATCGCGGTCAAAGATCTCTTTTTTAATACGCCCGCGCGGAAGAAGTTTTTGAAGGCGGAATCGACGGAGCTCTCGCACATTGCGTCGTTGGTCACGCATTATGCGTTGGCGCATCCGGACAAGCATTTTGAATTGCACTCCTCCACCAACGCCCTGCTGATGGCGCCGCCGGTGGAATCACACTCCAAGCGCATCTATCAGATCTTCGGTAAAGAGACCCTGGACCAACTGCTGCCCCTGGCGGCGGAAATCGATCTGGAGCGGGTGGGCATCCCGGAGCCGCCGCCATGGCGGCGCAACGAAGAGTATGAGAAGCCGGTGCCGGGCAAGTTGCGGCTGCATGGCTTCGTTTCAAAACCGGAGATCCAGAAGCTCAACCGCAATTCCATCTTCGTCTTCGTGAATGGACGCCTCATTCGCGACCGCCTGGTGCACCACGCGCTGACGGAGGCGTATCGCAACATTCTGCCGCCGGCGGTGCATCCCGTGGTGCTGTTATTCATCGACATGCCGCCGCAGGAAGTGGATTGCAACGTGCATCCTTCGAAAGTGGAGGTGCGCTTCCGGCAGAACAGTGTGGTGCACGATTTCGTCCGCGACAGCGTGCGGGCAGCGCTGCTGAAGGCGCGGCCGGTGGCGCAATTCGCGCGGGAGATATCGGCGCAGCCCTCCGCGGGGCAGGCGCTGACGCCAGGTGCGGCGTTGAAGGGGGAGCGCGCCGCCGCGGCCGCACAAAACACGGTGCTTACTCCCCTCGAAGGTTTTGCGTTGCAGCCTCCACCGCTGCCGCCCGTGACTGAGCGCCTCGCCTTTGCAGACGGGATGGAGATCCGCGGCAATGCGGCGCTGGCGGCCGCGCGGATGAATCTGACGACAATTCCCATCGCGCTGAACGGGGCTGACCGCTGTGCCGGCGCTATCGGTGAAGAAGAAGAGACGGTGGTTGACCTCACTGCACTCGCGTCGCTGAAAGCGCTGGGACAGATTCGCGACTCGTTCATCCTCGCGGTGAATCACGACGGGCTGTGGATCATCGACCAACATGTGGCCCACGAGCGTGTGCTCTTCGAAAAAGTGTTGCGCGAGCGCGGAGAGAAAGCCGAAGGCCAACGCCTGCTCATGCCGCTGATCATCGAGATGGCGCCCGGGCAGGTGGCCATCTTCAGTGAGATCGCGGACGAACTCCGCGCCAACGGCTTCGAGGTGGAGCCCTTCGGCGCGCGCAGCATCGCGGTGAAGACGGCGCCCGCCGGCGTAAATGCTGCAGACGTTGAAAAGATGCTGGGCGAACTGCTGGAAGAGTTCGAGCGCGAGCAGCGAACGGAGAGCATGGACACGGTCCGGCATCGTATCGCGGCCAGCATTGCGTGCCACGCTGCCATCAAGGTGAACATGCCGCTGGAGCAGAAGAAGATGGAGTGGTTGCTCCACGAGTTGGCCCAGACGGCCGCGCCCATGACTTGTCCGCATGGGCGGCCCGTCGTATTGCGGTATTCTGTAAAGGACATACAGAAGGCCTTCAAGCGGATCTGAACCCCCAGGAACCCATGTTTGAAAATGAGTTACAGGATTTGCGACGCTTCCAGTGGCGTGTAGACACGTCTACCCGCGCCATCTTCACCGCGGACGACGCCCGCGAGTTCCTGCACAACGTCGGCTTTTGCTTGGAGTATCCGTTGCGCTCCCCGGTGCTGGCGCCTACGTTCATCGGCGCGGTGATCGGCTCTGACCAGAATCTGCCGACGGCCAAGTACGCCTTCATCCATCCGCGCGCGAAGGAAGCAACCGAATTCAAGGACCGCCTACTGCGGGAGAAATCCGCATTTGAAGCGGGCTTTGGTGAAGACGACAACCTGCTGATCTCAGCGATCGAGTTTCCGTACTTCTACGCGCTGATCGGCGATCGCAATCCGAAAGTGCCGCCCAGCGCCGGCGAACGCGGCGAGCGGACCTTGCTCAAACGCGCCTTCGAACTCATCCAGGAGCACGGACCGATCCTTGAGACTGACTTGCGCGAGCGACTGGGCGAGACCGTCTCTGACGTTGCGCTTTCGCGGACGTTGAGTGAACTTCGGCAGAAGCTGCGCATTGTGCGCATTGAAGACACAGGCGGCCCGGTGTGGGACTTGCTGATGCGCTGGTCGCCCGAGGTGGTGAATCAGGGCAAGCAGATCTCCGCGCAGGAGGCGCTGTCGGCGCTGGTCGGGAAATATCTGGAGACGTGCGTGGCGGCGGAGCAGAAAGAGGTGGAAGAGTTCTTCGGACACCTTGTCCCGCGCTCGCGAGTGACGGAAGTGATCAAGGCGCTGCTGGCAGCGCGCGAGTTCAGCTTCATCCAGGTCAACGCGAAAAATCTGCTGCGCAATTCTCCGCGGGTCTCGGCGGAAGAGAAGGCCGCACAGATCGCGGCGGCGGCTGCGCCCAAGCCGGAAGGTCGTGCCAACCGCTCCTTCAAGCCCCGTCCAGAAGGCGAGGCGGCCAAGAAGAATGTGTGGGAGAAATACGGGCCGAAGCAGGATAGAGCCAGACCGGACAAATTCGATAAGCGCGACCAGCGCGAAGACCGGCCGTGGCAGAAGGCGGCGGGCGTGGAACGTCCAGCGGGAGGTTCTGCCGGGAAGCGCCATGGGAAGAAGGCGGGCGGAAGGCCGGAAAGAAGCGGCGGGCGTTTTGAGAAAAAAGACTGGAAGAAGGCCGGCCCTCCGCGGCCGTGGCAGAAACCGATGGGAGCGCCGGCGGCAGGCGAGGGTGCACCTGCGGAGCGCAGTTTCCGTCCGGCAGGGGATCGTCCACCAAAACGATTTGGCGAAAAGCGCGAATGGAAGCCGGAAGGTCGTGCGGGTGGGTTTGCCGGGAAGCGTGACTGGGAAAAGCTTGGGGATCGAGGACCGAAGAAGTTTGGCGAGGGACGAGCTGGCGCAGGTCCGCGCAAAGAGTGGAAGGCGCGCGAAGGCGGTGCAAATGCTGGCGCACCAAAACGCGAATGGAAAAAGACTGGAGCCGGCGGCGTAGATGCCAGAGGTGCGCGTGATGCTGGCGGTCCGCGCAAAGAATGGAAGCAACGCCCGAGCGGGCTGCCCGACTTTAAGAAATTTGGCAAGAAGTCCAGCGTGAAATTCGACGCCAAGTTTGGGGCGAAGAAGCCATGGGAGCAGAAGGCTGCAGAAACGCAAGGCGCAGCTTCCGCTGAGGGTGGCAGCAGCGCGCCGGGCGGCCCAGAGACGAAAGCGAGTTTCCAGAAAGCTTCATTCAAGAAACCATTCAAAAAAGCGGGCCAAGCCGGGGGTGGCTTCAAGAAGCCGTTCAAGAAACCCTTCAAGAAGAGTGGGGGACCGGGAAGCTTCAAGAAGCCGTTCCAGAAGAGTGCGGGTCCAGGCGGTTTTAAGAAGCCGTTTAAGAAGGCGTTTAAGAAGAGCGCGGGTTCGGGCGGCGCCAAGCCGCGCGCGCGGAGGCCCGCCTAGATGCGGCCACGCGGACTCGTGATTGCCATCGACGGCCCGGCCGGAGCGGGGAAGAGCACGCTGGCTTCACGCATCGCCCGCCGTCACGGCTATCTAAACATCGAAACGGGCGCCATGTATCGTGCGCTGGCGCTCAAAGCCATCCTCTCTGACCTGGCGTTCGACGATGAAGCCGCGCTGCTGCGCCTGGCCACCGCCTCCAAGATCGAATTGCAGCCGAAGATCGATGGAAATCGCGTGCTACTTGACGGGGAGAACGTTTCCGCCCGCATCCGCGAGCAGGATGTGACCAACGCGGCGTCGAAAGTATCAGTGCATCCGAGCGTCCGCGAGTGGATGGTCGCGCGCCAGCGCGAGATGGGCACCGAAGGCGGGGTGGTGATGGAAGGCCGCGACATCGGGACGAAAGTTTTTCCTGACGCCGACGTAAAGATCTTTCTCGATGCCGCGCCGGAAGTCCGCGGGCAGCGCCGCTTCCAACAGCATCAGATGGGCTCCGCGCAACTGGAGGCCGCGGTCATTGCGGAGATGAAGGAGCGCGACCAGCGCGACCGCAGTCGTGCGGCCTCGCCGCTCGAAGCCGCTTCCGACGCCGTCATTATTGACTCCACCAGTATGGAGTTGGACGAAGTCATCGCCCGGGCGGAAGCGATCATTGACTCGAAGCTACCCAAAAACTGACTCGAAGCCGGCCAACGCTCCAACCGTCGCCAATAAATAAAGGGGCGCCGCTTGGGCGTCCCTTTCTGTTGCACGGTATCGTTCTAGTTCTTGCGGAGCTCGATCGCTCCATGTTCGTTGTTCAATGTAAGCTTAGGGCCACCCTTATTCACGGTACCGGTCAAGCGCGACTCGCGTTTGTCTTCGACCTTACTGAGTCCGAAGTCGTTTTCGATCTCGCCGCTCTGCGCCCGGGCATCTACCAGGAAGCCGGCCGTCTCCGGCATCACGATCTTGATGCGTCCCTGGCGGTTACTGACTTCCACGTTGCCGAACGGCGCCTTGGTATGCAGCTCGACCTCGCCACGGCGGTTCTCCACGCGCATCTCCCCGCTGACCTCTTCGAGGTGCACGTCCCATCCGCGGTTGGCATTCATGCGGAAGGGGCCGGACATGGAATTGCCGCGCATCTCGCCGTTATCCATGGTCAGGTTGCCGTCCAGCTTGGCCAGTTCCATGTCCGTACGGCTCGATTTGAAGCGGACGCCCTTGGCTACTTTGGTGAAGTTGATGCTGCCAAAGAAATCGCCTTGCAGGGCCGTAGAACCGCCGATGTCTGACACCGTGATATCGCCGGCCTTGCCTTCGACGGCTACATCGCCAGACACGCGACGCGCATTGAAGTCGCCGTTGCGCATATGGATGTCAGCGTTTCCGGTGATGTCTTCCACCCGGATGTCGCCGCGCTGGCTCTGCAGCTTCACATTGCCCTCGCGTCCTTTGACCTCGACGTCACCCCGGGTGATCATCACGTCGGTCATGCCCTTCTTTGGGGCCAGGATCTCCAAGTGCAGGGCCGCTCCCTTCCACTCGCTACGCCGGGAAGAGTCCACGGTCAGGATGTTGTCGACGGTAGTGATGGTGGGCAGCACTACCTGATTGAGCTTATCGGCCTCCATCTGATTATCGGCATAGACAACTTTGCGAATCGTGATGTGGAGTTTGCCATCGGTGCTGGGCGAGATCTTGATGTCACCGCGGTCGCCCACTACCTTCAAAACGGCGTTGGCGGGAAAGTCTTGTTCCACGGTGTCAGTGAATTCGTACTTCTGCCCGAACCATTTCCCGAATTCGTCGTCGGGGATGTCCATCTCGCTGCGCAGATTGTTCCAATTGACGTGCTGCGAGCCCTTATAAGCGGTCGAGACGCTGATGCCGAAGAGCACCAGGAAGATCATGCCAATGACGCCGCCGGCGCCGATGCCCGGAGGCTGCACGCCCTCCTGGCGCGCGCGCAGATATTCGATCAGGCGCAGCACGCCCCAGATGATGAGCAGCACGGGCCAGTAGCGCGCGAAGATCACGAAGGCGGACTTGGCGGTAACGAACCCGGCATTCACCAGCAGGAAGACCACGCCGATGGTGATGAGCACGATCGGTCCGAAGACCGAGCGCCGGCGCGGCGGCGGATAGTAGGCCGGATTCGGTTGCATCGGCGGGATCGGTGGAGGAACGCTAGCCATTTTGAGCCTCACTGGAGGAAGAAGTCGAAGTTGGAGTCGTATTCGGCGCCGGCGGTGGCACCGGGGGCACTGCGCCTGTGGGCAGCGTGCCCGGCGAGATGTGGCCCTCGGTGGAAGCGCCGCCCTGCAGCAGCTTGACCGCGCCGATGACGATCAGGATCACCGCGACGATGGTGCCGCCGCGCACGAAGTGAGTCAGGTTATCCAGCAGCAGCATGGTGCCAAAGCTGACCAGCAGCACGGGTCCCATCATGTCATTCATTTTGCAGCGAACGCAGGGGCAATAGCGGTTGCGCATGTACATATCCATAATTTTTCCTCCGCGGTGCGGTGGTTACTCCACCTGCCAGCGCTTGGCTCCCTTCCATAATCCGATCACGATGAGGATGATCGGCCAGTACTCCCGCACGAAGTTACGGTTGATGTCGCCCAGCAGGAACAAGATCCCCAGTCCGATGAGCACAATGGCCCCGATAGGCGGCTGGGGTTTGGCCGGCACGGCTCCGGCGACGGTGGGCGCCGATTCCAGACCGAAGAGGTTGTTGATGCCGAAAATGTCGGGCACCGGTTCCCCGGTGATGCGGGCCTTGGCCGTCTGGTAGGCGTCCCAGATCATGTACCCGAAGAACAGGACGATGCCGAAGCCGAAGATCTCCCACTGATCCGCCAGCATGCTCAGGCCGATCAGGATGACAAAGTGGACGACGCCCTTCTGGTATTGGCCATTGTAGAAGGCGCCCACGCCGGGGATGATCCCCAGGAACGCCGCTAGCGTCGGATTGGGTAGTCCCTTGGGCGGAATGCCCGCAGCGATGGCGGGGTCCGGGGGAAAATTGCCGGCCAGCCGCGCGGCAATGCACTCTTCGCAATAGATTACTCCGCGGACGTCGCGCTTACATTCTTCGCAGAGCGGTTTGCCGCAGGTGCGGCAGAATGCGCTGGCTGCCGTTCCGGTATGGTTCGCACAGGTCGTAGTCATTAGGAGAATCTCCCCTCGAGCTCAGGATTGTTCGCCACCGGGACCGCTTGCTCTTCCAGTTTCGCCATCACCACACCCGTTTTTTCCAGACTGTACTTTTCGTTCTGCTCCTTCGGAGGGTTCTGGCTGCTGTCGTTCTGGTTGATCCCGTCCTTCTTCTGCTGCTTGTCGTCGGCAGGAGCAGGAGTGGTCGGCTCATCGGAGGTTGCCGCCTTTTTCAGTTCACGCACCCGGGTCTCAAACTCATACACAAAACGGAGGTTCTCGTAGTACTTGACCACTTTCGCCGTGGTCGCCTGATACTGCATAGAGGCGGTATTGGTGATCGCGCTCGGCCGCAGGTCCAGGTTCTTTACGTCTTTCCAACTCACGCCAGCCACATTCATCAACATGGAGATGGAGAAGAACGCCATCGCCGCCGTCATGGCCAGCCGGGGTTGCAGTAAGGCCGTGAACGCGGGAGTCAGGTTCGACTTCGCGCGCTGCCACCACGCCGGACTCGCGGCGAGAGCGGGAGTTCCCGCTTTCACCCTCGACTCCACATGGGTGGTGGCCGCCAGGATGTTGTGCACCAGGTGCACCGGCGGTTCTACTTCCGGCAACACCTTGAGCCAATCCATCCCCGCTTTAGCCTGGGTGAACAAGCTTCCACAGTCCATGCAAGCTTCCGCATGGGCGCGGAAGGTCTCCAGTTCAGCGCCCACCATGGCGCCGTCCAAAAGGTCCGCGAGCCGGGCATCGAAATCAGCGCAATGCACGCTGTTTGCGCCTCCGGATTTGGGTTCGTTCGTCATCAGTTCACCTGCCTATAGGTACGCGATAACAACCGCGCCAGTTCCGTTCTTCCGCGATTAATCCGGGATTTCACCGTACCCTCCGGTACCTTGAGGGCGAGGGCGATCTCCCGGTAATCCATATCCTGTAAGTCCCTTAGAATCACTGCTTCTCGAAGGTCCGGGGAGAGTTTCTCCAAGGCCCTTTGCACCATTTGCTGGGTCTGTTGCGTTGCCACCCGGGCGTCGGGGGTGGGTTTCGTGTCCTGGATCTGGTCGCTAAGGGTCATTCCGTCGTCTTCCGCAGTGGTGCTGGCGTCCATGGAATCGGTCACCCGGTCTTGTTTGCTCTTGCGGAAGTGGTCGACCAGCAGGTTGCGCGTGATGGTCGTTATCCAGGTAGTAAATGCGCCCTTTTCCAGGTCATAGCTGTTGAGGGTGCGGTAGATCTTGATGAAGACCTCCTGGGTGAGGTCTTCGGCGTCGTCCGGGGAGTTGGTAAAGCGGTAGCAAATGTTATAGATACGGCGGTTGTGCGAGCGCACGACCTCTTCCCACGCGGCCGAGTCTCCGCTCAGGCAGCGTTTTACCAGACCCGCATTGGCAGTACTCTCTTCCAAACCTTCTCCCCTGGAATTCCGACGATATCTGGCATACGAGATCCGCGGTGCCGCGGTTCCTGATGTGGGTGAAGCAATGGATTCTAACAGGGGAAAAAACGGGGGACGCGGTTCAAGCGGGCCGGTGCGGAGAGGTTCGCACCGGGGCAGGCGTTCTTTATCAGTTGTTAGGTTGGTGTTCCTTCTCCGTCTGCAGCGCGCGCGGGAAGAGGATGTTGTTCTCCAGGTGGACGTGCTGGTGCAGGTCGCGTTCGAAGTCTTCCAAGCCCTGATACATCGCTCGGTAGGTGGGGCAGACTCCCTCAGGGACGCGAAAGTCATCGCACTGTTTGCGGATGTCCTGCAACAACTGACCCGCCGCCTCGTGCTCCTGCACCATGTTGGCGGTGGGGTTGCGCACGGATCCGAAGAATGCCGGCGGCGCGGGCCGCCCCGCCTCCACGGCCTTCTCCATCCAAATGACATAGGGAAAGAGGACCTCCTCCTCTTTCATCATGTGAGCGATCATTTCCTGAGCGAGTTCCAGAAACAAGCCGCGCACCGTGGTGACCTGGGGATGGTTCTTGCCGTGGACTGCTTCCACCTTCTCGAGGATGGTCTGGAGCCGCGGAATCTCTTGTCGTACGTATTCGTGATGGGTGGTGACGATGTGGTTCACCAGTTTTTCCAGCGTAGAAGCGCTCCAGTCGTGGAGGTCGTCGGCGCCCGCCTTTAACTCCAGCTCGGCGATGGCGGCGAGCACAGTGCCGGGGTCCACGCCCTTCTGCGTGCAAACCTCTTCCAGTGGCTTGGCACCACCACAGCAATAGTCGATACCAAATTTTTCGAAGACGCGGATCGATTGCGGACGTTCCAACGCGATCTCGCGAACGGTCTTCTCAGTCATTACGCTCATTGGGGTCACTCCTTGTTGTAACTCTGGAGTCGAGCCTAACGGGGTGAGGGAAGGAAGGAAATGACTTATGTCACTCGACCGTAAGAAGGGGTCATTCTGAGCTTTCCACGATTCGTTCCAGGCTCTTTAGGTTGGTCACGAAGAACTGCTTGCCGTCGGTCCTGACGATGCCCTCCGCCTGTAGCCGGCTGATGTTGCGGGATACCAATTCCCGTACCGTGCCAATATGTGAGGCCAATTCCTGCTGGTTACCGGGCAGGGAGAGTTCAATCCCCTGCGGAGTCATCTTTCCCGCGGTCTTGGCCAAGCGCAGGATGTAAGCGGCGAGGCGATGGCGCACCGTCGTGAATGACAGTTCTTCAATGATGCCGACTAACCGGCGCAGGCGACCGCCGACAACTTTCAGCACTTTCAGGGCGACTTCGGGATGTTGCAGGACCAGCGCGTGGAAGTCTTTCTTCGCCACGAAGACGAGCACTGATTCGCTGACCGCAGAGACGGATGCGGGATAGCTGCCGCCGTCGAAGACCGGCAACTCCGCCACGGAACTGCCCGGGCCTTCCACGCCCAGCACCTGCTCGCGCCCATTGGCTGCGGTCTTGAAGATGCGAATGCTTCCGCTACTCACGATCCAGAGACCGGTACATGGCTCCGTCTCCGCGAAGACGAGCTCGTTGGCGGCGTAACGCTTGGCCACTGCCCGCTCCGCCAGGTAGCTGAGCTGCGGGTCCGTGAGCCCGGCAAAGATCTGCACCTTCTTCAGTGTGGCCGCGATATCGGCGCTCTGCGTCATACGCCCATTCTAGCAACGAAATAAAGTGCAGGTCCGAGTGATAAAAGTCACTGCCCCGGGAGCGGCCACCCCTTAGGCTGGGGCATAACGGAGAACTCATATGAAACAAGCATTCCATATTACTTTGCTGGTGGCAGTAGTCTTCCTGACGGCGATGCCCGCCGCGTCTGCTCAGTCCGTAGAAAGGGCGCCCCTGGTGCTGGAGCCGAAGGCGAACCTGCGCATGGAGCCGGCCGCTTGGTCGCACGCTCCCCTGGTTCCTCCGCCTATCACCCGTAAGGAACAGCGCCGCCTGGTGGTCAACTGGGAGGCGCGTGAGACCAAGGCCGAGATCGCACCCGGGGTCATTTACGAGAGTTACTGGACCTTTGAAGGCAAGGTCCCGGGGCCGATCCTGCGCCTGCGCGAGGGTGACTTACTGGAAGTACATCTCACCAACAATCTCACCAGCAGCCAGAGCCACAACATCGATTTTCACTTCGTGATGGGGCCGGGGGGCGGCGCTTCCGCGCTGAACGTAGCCCCCGGCGCGACTGCGGTGCTCGAAGCCCGGGCCATGGTGCCCGGCTTTTACATGTTCCACTGTGCGACCTCCGACATCCCCACTCATATCGCCAACGGCATGTACGGGTTCGTGATCGTGGAGCCGGCGGAAGGATTGCCACCGGTCGCCAATGAGTACTACGTTGTCCAGAGTGAGCTTTACACCATGGATGGCAAGAAGGGGAAGCAGAGCTTTTCAATCGAACGGGGCGACCGCTTCGACGCCGAATACGTTGTATTCAATGGCGCCGTCGGCGCGCTCATGGGTCCGAAGGCATTGCGTGGGACGCTCAATCAACCGGTACGGCTGTGGGTGGGCAACGCCGGGCCAAACTTTATCTCGTCGTTCCACGTGATCGGCCAGATATTTAACAAGGTCTATCGTGAAGGCGACTTGATCTCTTCCCCGGGGCGCGGTATCCAGACCACGCTGATCCCGGCCGGAGGTTCTGCGGTGGTGGAATTTACGTCGTCGGTGCCGGGCAGCTTTCTCCTCGTGGACCATGCCATCTTCCGCATCCACCGCGGTGCCGTGGGCGCCATTGACTTCGGCGGAGCCAACAATCCGGAGATCTTTGATGCGGTCACGGCAGGCGTCAAAGGCGCGGACATGGGTGACCATGGGCACGCTGGGCCTCCCGCTGTCCCGGCGGCTCCGGCAAAGGCTGCAGCTCCAGCAACGCCCCCGGTAAAGAAGGCGCCTGCGGTTACCCCGACCAGGAAGTCATCGGCTCCCACCGCCCGTGTCGGCGGGGGGACCCTGAAGACCATCGTGCTGGCAGGCCCGGTGACTTCAGCCTTCGCGGCAAATTTTCCGGAGTTGCGCGGAAGTCTGAAGCACGAAGCGGAGATGGAAGCCGAGGCCACAAGCGCCTCGGTTTCCACCACTACCATACGCATGCTCCCGGGTGCCGGGACCTACGATAAAGATCCGACCAACGACTACTCGCTCCCCTTGGTGACCGTGAAGGCCGGCTCCACCGTCAGGTTTCTCAATACCGACACCGTCAACCACATCAACAAAGATGACAAAGGTGAATTCGCCACGCCCAACTTGAAGCCGGGCGAGTCCTTCAGTCACACCTTCAAGCGGGCCGGTACGTACAACTATGTCTGTGAGCCGCACCCCTGGATGAAAGGCAAGATCGTGGTGCGCTGACGCACTGTTGTGACCCCGAGCCAGACGCTTGGTTCTCACCGCGTCTGGCCCTTGCCTTCTTCCCGCACGATATTCCTGTGGTACCCTTCCTCGACTTCCTAATATCGCGATTTCACCCTTCTCGAGGTTTGCCCGATGCGTTCTTGCCGTCTGGCCGTGCTTGGTCTGCTGCTGGTCTCTATTTCCTTCGCTCAATCTAATCCGCTAGCCCCCTCCGCGCAGTACGACCCGGCAGTGCCCACCGTGGAAAAGGTCCTCGGCTACAAAATAGGCGACGATTTCACCCCGCACCACCTGCTCACGTCGTACTACCAGGCGCTGGCCGTAGCGAGTCCGCGAGTAAAGATCGAATCCTATGGCAAGACGGCGGAAGGCCGGCCGCTGAATCTGGTCATCATCTCGTCGCCCGAGAACCTGGCCCGCCTGGCGGCGATCAAGGAGCAAGTCGCGCGCCTGAACGATTCGCGCAAGACCAGCCAAGCCGACGC
>JBKKBM010000238.1:0-20326 GCA_046714215.1 Terriglobales bacterium
AAAACAAGGCACTTATCGGCTGCGTCTTGCTGTGTACTCCTTTGTTAAGGGGTTATCCCCCCACCCCCCTGGCTACTAATAGAATCAATGAGTTAGCGAGGGGTTATCCTCCAACCGACTGAATCCAGGAGGCTTGCGGGCCGATTACCTGATTCCAGAGGGTTTGGCCATCTCTCCTTAACTTAGAGATATATTACATGAATAAATAATAACAGAGCTGGAGGAAGTTGTCAAGGGGTAGGAGGATGTTTTGCAAAATATTCTTTGAGTTATAGGGGAACGCGCTTGGCCATTTGAAGCCGTGCCCCTTCGAAAGCGAAGGCGGATTGTGGCGTCCCTAAGGGGACTCGAACCTTTTTTCGTACACTTTCCCAGCACTTACGTGCTGGGCTACGTAAGTCGCGTCCGCCGGGGCGGACTCACCAAACCAGCCGGCGGCTTTTTTCGATATGGCTGAAGCCATAATCCCTTCGAAAACACTACAAGCCCGTGCCCTGACGAAAGAGTTGGAATCCGTGCCCTGACGAACGGCAAAAACGCACAGGCTGGAGAGCCTGTGCCACAAAGTCACAGTAGCGCCGCTGAAAGCGGCAGCAAAGAAAGTCAGAGGGCGGCGGAAGAGGGCGGCGGGGGCGCAGTAACTCGCCAAGATGTTGGCGTTGGCGGGGGCCTAGACTCAGCTGCGAGCACCTGATAAAAGCCCGGCCTTTGGGGGACGACTCAACCTCGGCGTCCGCTCAACAGATTGATGACCACCACCACCAGGGCCACCACCAGCAGCAGGTGGACCAGACTTCCGGCTACTTTGAAGCTGAAACCCAGCAGCCACATGATCAAAAGGATTGCGACGATCGTCCACAACATAGTTGTTCTCCTGTACTGGTCCGGCAAGCAAGTTGTTGGATGC
Source organism: Terriglobales bacterium (assembly GCA_046714215.1). GTDB lineage: Bacteria > Acidobacteriota > Terriglobia > Terriglobales > Acidobacteriaceae > DATLCI01. The sequence goes on from JBKKBM010000238.1 coordinate 908, forward strand.
AGGTGCAGCCGCCGTGGCCAAGCCCCCGCTCCTTGCGGAGAAGGGGGCTGGCCGTTGGGGAACCCGTGACGGCGATGAATCCCGTTATTTCTTCTCGCCTTCGCGCACTTCCGCGGACCGAGCATGCGCATCGCTGTGCCGCACTGCGGCCATGAACGACGACGCTACCGCCGGGGTGGCTACCGAACCGCTGAGAATGGCGCGCTGGCGCAGCAGCTTGCGGTAGATGTCCTTGGTGGAATCGTCATCCTGCTGCACGACCGCTCCCGTCAAAGAGATGCCGGCAAACAAGCCCTTGGCGCGCGAATACGTCAGGATCTCGCTGTCCGCCTTCCAGTCCGTGCCCGCCGAGGCGTGGCGTCCGACCGGTCCCGCAGCGGCGGCGGCGTCGCCCCCGATCTGGAACTTGTTCGACAACATCCGCTGCATCCCCTGGTCGTTCATCACGGTCATGACCAGGTCGATGCTTTCAGCACCGATCTGCAGGCCCCAGCTTCCGCCCCCGATGGAGATGAAAGCCGGCGCGCTCCAGCCTGTGGCCGTACGGCAGGTAGCGACGCCGCGGCCGTGTTTCCCGCCGAAGATGAACGCCGCTTTCACCATGCGCGGCACTACCGCGATGCATTTCGCGTTGTCGATGACCTCTTCGGGAATGCCTTTGTCGGGCGCGGACATGATCTCGTCCAACACCTTCGCGGCATTGCCTAGACGCTCGATCGAATCCTTTTTCCCACCCGCCCAGGCAAAACTGCTCAGGCATAACACCACAACTAAACAGATAGATTTCTTCATCGTTACAGCCTCCACGGCTGTGGGTCGTACGGTCTCGCTCGGGCGATGATCCGCCCGGCGGTCTGCTTCTCGCGGGGTCACGACCCTGCCGATCGAGTGCGTTGGGATGGTCCTGCGACCATCAAATAAATACTCAGCTCCCGGACGTTGCCTACGACGGGTCTTTCTGCCGGGTCGCTTTCACGCCCGTCAAGATCCCCAAGCCGGTCAACACGATCCCGCCTACCACGATCCACTGCACCGGCACGTGCAGCATGACGGCGCCATAGATCAGGCCGCCGATCAGGATCAAATAGCCGACGATGTAAATCCCAAATGACATTCTTGGCCTCTTTCCAGACTGTTTAAATACGCCCCAGCAGTAGCAAGATCACCACGATGACCAACACCAGTCCCAGCCCGCCGGTGGGGTAATATCCCCATTGCTTGCTGTGCGGCCAGCGGGGAAGCGCCCCTAGCAGGGCCAGGATCAAGATCACGATCAAGATAGTTCCAAGCATGTAGTGCTCCTTTTCTTTGCGCCCCGCGGTTTACGCGCTAGGGTTCACACGCCAAGCGGTTAGCGCAGGCTTCCCGTTGTAGTGGTGGTCGTGATGGTCGTCTTCTGACCGATCGCTTCCCCGGAAACAACCAGTTCCACCCGTCGGTTCTGCTGACGTCCGGTGGAGTTGTCATTGGTGGCCACGGGCAAAGTCTCGCCAAAGCCTCTTGCCTTCACGGAAGCCGTGGCTACGCCCTGTTGCACGAGGTAATCGCGCACCGAGCCCGCCCGGTTCTCTGACAGTTGTTGATTCATCTCGTCGCTGCCCACGCTGTCCGTGTATCCGCCCACTTCAATGTCCAGCCCCGGATAAGCGACCAGGATGCCGGCAACCTTCGCCAGCTTCTCGCGTGCGCCCGGCTTCAACGAGTACTTGCCGGTGTCGAACAGAACCCCTGACATGCTGACGATCAATCCGCGGGCGCTGTCGCGCGTTTGCAGGATGGTGTTCAACTGCTCCGACAAACGAGTCCGCATGGCTGTTTTTTCCGCGTCCGATTGCTGCTGCGCATTTAGTGCATCCGCTTGCGCTTGTAGCGCAGCCTTTTGCGCATCTTCTTGCGCCTGCAAGGTGGCTAGCCGTGACTTTTCCGCCTCTGCTTTGGCCGCAGCGATGGCGTCAGCCGATGCTGCCTGGCTGTTGGCCAGGTCCGCTTGGGCCTTCGCCGCATCCGACTGCGCCCGGGCGGCGTCAGCTTGGGCTCGGACGGCGTCAGACTGGGCTACTTCCTTCTCCCGGTTCGCGTCATTGGCCTGGGCTCGCGAACGGGCTTCCGCATCCGCCGCGCCTTGCAGCGCATTCGCTTGGCGCTCTTCCGCCATCCGCTTCACGGATATGGCGCGAGCATCTTCGGCCACTTGCACCGCTTCGCGCGCCACCGCGATCAGAGGTTTCTTGGGTACGTTCTTCTGCACCGCGTAGGCGTCCGCCTGGTTCATTAATCGTACCGCGCGTGCATAGCTGTCGCTGGCGTAGCGCTCCGCACCCTGCGATTGGGCGATGCGCAACGCATTGCGCGCTTCAAAGAATTCCAGCGGCAGATTCGCATTCAGCACCACCGGATCGAAGTTGTACCCGGTCGGAATGTATCCGCCCCGCTCGATGAAGTCATGCTTGGCATGCAAGGGTTGGGTCGCGCCCTGGGTATCAACCCGGATCACATTCTCCAGCACCACCACGTTGCTGGGTTCCCGCACCGCATAATACGGTTCGGCGGTCACCAAAAGCGCGAAGGCTTGCAGGTCAGTGGTTACGTTCAGCTTGCCCCGGTCGCCATTCAACAACAGTTCGCCCAGGTTGACGGCGCGTCCTTCCGGCGTGATCGCCCACAGCACATACGTTAAATACTCATTGCCGTAACCGGTGGCTTTGGAGAGTTCATCAAATTCCACTTCGATCTCGATGTAGCCCTGCTTGCTCTCCACTTTCGCTTCGCCGCTGGCTTTGGGCATCAAGTCCGTGCCTTTAAAATCCACCTTGGTGGCGCCGCCGCGATGCTTGTAGTTCACCGCCTGCACATTCCGGCTGACCACATTCACCCGAAAAGTGGGGGTCTGCGCCATCGGTTCTACGCGCTGGTTATGGGCGGGGTTGGTTTGCGCGAATGCGCTCAAGCTGAGGGTCATAGCTAACAAAAATTTTGTATTCATGATCATTCCTTAGGCAGATGTCTGCCGGGTTGCAGATGCGAGTTACCGACGCCGTCTGTCCGGGTATGGGGGTAGGCGGCGCGCTAAGTTAAAGTAGTTAACGCCCCGCTTGCAGGCGCAGATCTTGGTCGAGGCGGAAGTTCAACAGCGTTTCCGCGGGAACGCGCACTTGTTTCCCGCGCGTCAGTACTTCTGCGCCCAGGCCGCCTCCCGCACCAATGGCCGCGCCGATGGCTGCACCCTTGCCGCCGCCGACAATCGCGCCGATCAGGGTTCCCAGGGCCGCTCCGCCACCTACCATGATGGCCGTCTTGCGGTTCGCGCCTACAGCTTGTCCGCCCTGCTGTTCCAGGTCGCCGGTGCTGATCAGGTACTTCGTGCCGTTCACGGTCAGTGAGTCCACATCCAGTACCAACTCGGCCGCAGTGGTCACACCGCCGGTGCTGGTGCTGCGGATAATCAGTCGCGCATCCGCGCCCCGCGGGATGATGACCCCGCCGGAACTGTTCACTACGTCGCTGGCGACTACCGCGGAGAAGGTTTGCCCCACGGACGCCTTGTCTGAGTCGATCAGCTCGTTCGTGCGGATCGAAAGCTCGGTGCCGCTTACCAGAGTGGTGGGCCCGGTCGTCTCATTGCTACTGCGCGCGCGTCCCAGCACTTCAAACTCGGCACGGCAGCCCTGGTCTACCCACACTCCGTTGTTGTCAAAACCCCACGTCCGGTTCTGGGTGCACTCCGTTTCGCCGAGTTGACGCACAAAGCGTACTTCGTTGCTGCGATTCGCGGCGCAGTTTGTTCGCCCGTAGCCATTGGTGGGCAAAGACTCGCAGTTGAACCGCTGGGCCAGTTGGCTGGTCCCGTACCCCAGCCGCAGCGTCTCGCCTTCGTTCACCACTACCTGGTTGGTCTGCCCGTTCATCGCGTATCGCACGGTCAGCGTCTTGGCTAGGCCCGGCGCCGGGTCTCCGCCCATGGTGTTGCTGTTCACCTGCAGATTGAGTTGGTTGTTCCGCACCTGCGAGTTGAGCCGCGCCGTCACATCAGAACTGCGGTAGCCCGATCCATACGTCGCCCGGCTGATCTTCAGATTGCTTTCCAAGTTGCCGCTGTTCAGCCGCAGCATGTCGCCTTCGTTCACCACTATTTGGTTGGTCTGTCCGTTCATCGCGTATTGCACGGTCAGCGTCTTGGCTAGGCCCGGCGCCGGGTCTCCGCCCATGGTGCTACTGTTCACCTGCAGATCGAGTTGGTTGTTCCGCACTTGCGAGTTGAGCCGCGCCGTCACGTCGGAACTGCGGTAGCCCGATCCATACGTCGCTCGGCTTATCTGTAGATTGCTTGGCTGATGTTCGCTGCCGCTGTTCAGCCGCAGCATGTCGCCATCGTTGACCACTACCTCGTTTGTCTCCCCGTTCAAGGCATATTGCACGGTGAGGTTTTTGGCTCGTCCTGGTGCCGGGTCGCCACCCATCGTGTCGCTGTTGACTTGAAGATGGAGCTGGTTGCCCCGCACTTGTGAGTTGAGCCGTGACGTCACGTCCGCTGTCTGGTATCCCGATCCATACGTGGCCCGATTGATCTGTAGGGCACTCTGATTACTCGGGTAGCTGCCGGTGTTCAACCGCAGCATGTCGCCGTCGTTCACCACGATTTCGTTCTTCTGGCCGTTCACGGCGTATTGCACGGTGAGGCGTTTAGCTCGCCCCGGAGCAGGGTCGCCGCCCATGGTGTCGCTGTTGACCTGCATATTGATCTGATTGCCCTGGACCTGCGAGTTGAGCCGCGTCGTCACATCTACGGTACGAAAGTTCGAGCCATATGTTGCCCGGTCGATCTGCAACGTGCCCCGATGGTCGCCGTCGTTCCCGCTGGTCAGGTGCAGCGTGTCCCCCTCACGCACCACGCTCTGCTGGTTCTGCCCGCTGATCACATAATTCACGGTCAGGGTTTTTTCTTCCCCCGGGGCCGGGTCACCCCCCATATTCTGGTTTGTGACTTGCATGTGGAGCTGCTCACCTTGGATCTGCGAGTTCAAGCGTGCGGTCACGTCGAGCGACCGGTTGCCGTACGCGTAGATGGCGCGGTTGATGTGCAGTCCGCTTTGATAGGTGTTGAACACCTGCAATCGGACCCGCTGGTTGTCCCGGAAAGTTAACTGGCGGCTCTGGCCGTCGCTGTCCTTCAGCTGTAAACGCAGCCACCGGTTACGGCCGCGTCTCTGCGGGGCACCCAGAGTTGTGCTATTTACGGTAAACGTCAGGTCGTCGCCTTCAACCAGCGAGCGCACCCTCTCGGTCACATCCATCCAGGCTTTGCCTGAGCCGTAATCCGCGCGGACGATCTCCCAGCCGCTTTGGGGTACAGCGAACACGGGAAGCGCTGCCAAGCAAACGAGTGCGAAAATTATGAGCAATCTTTTCACGGGGGATCTCCTCTATCGAAGTTGTGGTGAGTGCCGATGCAGCGGCGGACTGGCACATTGTGACTAATGTGGCGCTAGTTCGTGGGAAACGTTCTGCGACGATCAGAAGTGGGAAGGTCATGCCGTGGGAACACCGTCTTCCAGGCCCGCTAGGTATGTCGCAGAAGGTATGATGCGCATTTGCGACATGGCGGCGGCACGAAAAATCCGCGTGGTCGTCGGCCGAGACGGCGCCTGGCTGTCTCTTCTTACTTCACCTTAGCAGTGGCGGCGGGTCGGGTCTGGTCATTACTGCTCATGGGAGCAGCAACGCTAATGTGATGCTTTACGGTGCGAACATTCCCGATTCAGGCGAATCGGTCTGACCTGATCCTGCCGATCAACGGGCCTTACTTCTTCGCCGGCAGCGGCGTATTCGTCAGCAGATAGTTGCCCACGTTCTCCCGTACTACATGGATTGCGGACTCTCCCACCAGTTGCTTGATGTGCGACAGATCGGCGCCATAGGTCAAAAGGTAGTAGCGCCGCGGCTCTTTCCACAGGGCCGTAAATCGCTCGTCACCAATGAACACATCGGGCGCGCCCGGCGCATGGGAGCCATATTCCAGGTTGTTGATGCGTCCATTCAGAAGCAGTGCCTTCCGGTTCGTATAGAAGTACACCGAAGAGAACGCGTAGTAAGCGTTCCCTCCGATCAACTCACCCGGAGGACTCTGTGCGAGCGCCTCCGCCAGCGGGTACGATCCCAGGTAGGAATCAAACGTGACCATCGCCACCCGCGCCGCCTGGAAGAAGATCACCATCATCAACGCCAGGCTCAGCGCCACGGCGTGGATTCGCTTCCGGAAGAGCAATACGCCACTGAGTCCGATCAGCACTGCCACCGCAGCCAAGATCAGGGGCGTTCGCAGATAGGCGAACGCTCCCACCGTCAGGTCGCTCATGTGTCCCAGCGACAGCGTGTACATCTCCGGATTCGAGGTCAACGCGGCGGATATGTCGCCCGTGGGCGTCACGCCGCGTGAGAGATACAGCAAGGCCAGCAACGCCGTCAGTACGCAGCCCAGTGTTCCCACCACGAGCCACACGCTGCGGCTCACCCAACGCGACGCTGATGCCATTCCGCCCGCCAGCAGCAGCGCCAGCGCGGGATACATGGGCATGGAGTAATACTCTTGCGTTGTGGAGAAAGTGAAGAACACCATGACTGCCGCGAACCAGCACAGTGCCATCACCCGCGTGCGGGCCGCGCGCCCTTCTCCCCGGAAACTCAACGTACCCGCGGCCGGCAGGAACAGACTCCACGGGAATAGCCACGCCAGGTTCAGCACCCAGAATAGGAAGGGCGGCACGGTGTTGTAATCGCGCGGATAGCGCAGGTTCAGAAACCGGAGCAGATGTTCATTGAAGAAGTAGAACCAGAAGAAGCCTTTGTAATCGCCGGGTCCGCTGTGCATGGAGAAGACGAAGTAGGGAGGATTGCGAAGGGTCGCGAGCACGTACCAGGGGACGGCCACCAGCAGCATGACCGCGCATACCGTCCCCAGCCGCACCCGCCGCCAGGTAGTCAGAGACAGCAATCGCTTGGTCGCCAGCAGGTACAGGAACCCCGCCGCTCCCGGGAAGACGATGGCGATGGCGCCTTTCAGCAACAGTCCGGCACCCAGGGCTGCGCCCAGTACTACCGCCCAGCGTCCCGGCTGGGGCTCACCTTCCACCAATCGCAGGAACGCCCACACCGATACGGTAATCGACAACGTGAGCGCCGCATCCGGAATGAGGATGCGGGTGAAGAGGAACAGTCCGACGCAGGTTCCCAGGATCAGTCCGGCGTAGAGGGCGGAGATGTCGCCGAAGGCCCAGAGCGCGAAGTGATAGGTGGTCCACGCCAGGAGGATGACGAGCAGAGCTAGGGGAAGTCGCGCCGACCAGTCATGCACGCCGAAGAGCTTGTACGACGCGGCCACGATCCAGTAACCCAGCGGCGACTTCTCCAGGTAGGCCACGCCGTTCAACCGCGCGGTTACGTAGTCGCCGGACTCCACCATGTTGCGCGAGATCTGTGCCTGCACCGCGTCCACATCATCCATCAGGTGGGGAGGACTGATGATGCCCGCCAGGTAGATGGCGGCGGTGAACAACACCACGATCAGGCCGTGATTCAGACGATGATCCTCTAGACCATGACGTCGTGGGCTTCCAATGGTTGCGGCGGCGCCGTTACTCCGATTGTGATCTTCCATCGCTTCATCCAGAGTAACAGCGTCATCAGGCCCCATAGATGATATCCAAGGTTGGCCTTTCTTTCGAGGTGTTGCCGCAGGACATGCTCCACGCCCCGCCATTCGAAGAGGCCCGATTCCCGCACCGTCTGCTCATTAATGGTATCCAGCAGGAACGGCTTCAAGCTGCTGCGGAACCAGTCATGGACCGGGATATCGAATCCCATCTTCTGCCGCTGGAGGATGGACGCCGGCAGTTTCTTCTCCATCAACCTGCGCAACACGATCTTGGAGTCTGACCCGCGGAGCTTGAGGTGCTCCGGCAGCGTGGCGGCGAAGCGCACGATGCGGTCGTCGAGGAACGGCGGACGCACCTCCACCGAGTGGGCCATGCTCATCCGGTCGACCTTATAGAGGATGTCGTCGGGCAGGTAGTATGCCTGGTCAAAACGCAGGAACGGTTCAATGCCGCTGCCGGAGGCCATGTTCGCCAGCAGCGATGCCATGGGCGCCGGGTCCGCATACTTGAAGAAGGCGCGCTTTTCGTCTTCGGAGAAGGTGCCATTCCAGAAGACGTGCGCAGCTTCCCGCGAGAGCAAGCTGCCTTGGAAGAAGCGTTTGACCTTGTATTCCAGGCTGATCTTGTCGTCGGATGCGGGCAGGAGGTGGGCTGCGCGCAAAGCCATCTGGCGGACGCCGCGAGGCGTATTCCGGGCTAGCGCGGCATAGCGGTCCGCGCGATAGGTGAGATAACCGCCGAACAACTCGTCTGCGCCTTCGCCGCCTAAAGCTACCGTGACGCTCTTCCGACTCATCTGCGAGAGGAACCACACGGGAAGCGCGCCCGCGTCGGCGCTGGGTTCGTCGGAGTAGTAGCTCAGTTGCTCGATGGCATCGACGACGTTGGTCTCGGCGGAGAGGTCGAACTCTTCATGCTCCGTGCCGTAGTGTTTCGAGATCTCCTGGATGTGGGGGCTCTCGTCAAAGGTCCGCCCCTTGAAGGTGACGGAGAACGTGCGCAGCCGCTGCGAACTTTCCTGCGCGGCGTAGTGGACGAGGGTGGAAGAATCGAGACCGCCGCTCGCCCAAATGCCCCAGGGAACATCGGCGACCATTTGCTCGCGGAGCGATTGCTGCATGAGGCGGTCCAATTCATCGGTGGCCTCTTCGAGGCTGATGTTGGGATTCACATCCGGCAGTTTGGCTTTGTATTCGTGGAGGGTGACGCGGCCGCGCTGCCATTCCAGCCATGCTCCCGGCATGAGTTTGCGGATGCCCACCACTAGCGTATGCGGGCCCGGGACGAAGTTCAGGCAGAGATAGCAATTCAACGCGTGCAGATTGATGTGACGGGGGATCTCCGCGTGAGCGAACAGCGTCTTCAACTCCGACCCGAAGAACAGCTTCTCGCCCGCGGTGTGATAGTAAAGCGGTTTGATGCCCATCTGATCGCGGACCAGAAGCAGCCGTTGTTCCGCCTGTTGCCAGAAGGCGACGGCGAACATGCCGCGGAATCTGCGGAAGCTTTGGGTATTCCATTGCAGAAACGCACGGAGCACGACTTCGGTGTCGCAGGTCGTGCGGAAGCGATGGCCCAGGGACTCCAACTCCGCCCGCAACTCCTGATGATTGAAGATCTCGCCGTTGATGGCGACTACGGTGTTGCCGTCGTCGCTATGCATGGGCTGGTGGCCGCCTTCGAGGTCGATGACCTTTAACCGGACGGCGCCCAGCGCGACGCCGGCCGCTTGGAATGTGCCGGAGTCATCCGGCCCGCGATGGTGCATCGCCGCCAGGGATTGCTGGAGCGCTTGATCGCGTTCGGGGGTCCGTAAGGCGCAGAAACCGGCAATGCCGCACATAGGTTAGGGCGAGCTCTCTTCGTGGGATATTGCTGAGATTACAACTATCCTACCGAGAAATCCCCTGAGTGGGAATCCTTTGGGGCCGGGGGCACTTGGCATCCATCCCTCGCTGTGGACTGGCTTGGCGGAGAGAAGTCTTGGAGATCCCTGGCCGTAGAGGACGCAAGGGGGGACGCAGAGTGAAAAGCAAAGAGGAAGGCCGCTGTTGCCAGCGGCCTTTCTTGAGGAAACTTCCCGCCCGATCTTTTCTTTATTTCTGGAAGCGCTTACGTACTATTCGGCCAAAGCCGAGCAACCCGGTGCCCATCAGGAAGAGGCTCGCGGGCTCGGGAGTGTTGACCTCGCCCAGGGGCTTGATGCTGCCGATATTGGTCTGCAGGTGGACGCTCGATGCGTCGATGGTCAGGTTGCCGCTGAAGCCCGCTAGGGTAAAGGTGATAATGCCCACCTCGCCGTTGCATAGCGTTCCCGTGGTGTTACACGAACCCCCGTGGCCGACTTTCACTTCAACAATGCCGGCGCCGCCTGCTCCACCCGGGCTACCCCAGCCAGAGATGCCGCCACTCTGCGAAGCGATCGTCCAGGCTACGTTCGGGGTGGTATTGAAGGCGAGTCCGCTGAGCGAGGTGTTGGCATAGGAGGAAGTATTGGTCACAGTCAAAGTAAGGGTATTGCCGCTGAGCGACCAAGTGATGGTTGCAGTGGCGCCGCTCAAACTGCCTGTGCCCGCATACGACGTGGTCATGGAGGGGCCACCGTTGGTCAAGGTGATCTCGTCCGCCATCGCTAAAGGCGCCAGGGTTGCAGCTACCAGCATCATCAAAAACAGGGCCTTCTTCATCGTACTTTCTCCTTGGATCGAATGCTCGGCACGCTTTAGGTAGTGCAGTTGACGGGCCAAATGTCCACCCCTTTGGCAGTTTCCAAGTTAGACCGTAAGCTATTGAATACAATAGGATAAATCGGCTCATTGCGTCGGTTAACGAGCATCAAAGGTTACTGAAGGGGGTTACCCGCAGGTGCAAACTTTTGCGACTCTGCCGATTGTTTTCCCAAGTATGAGCCGTTTCACTGAGCGAAACCTGCGTGGCTATGCCTAACAGGCGGAGAGCCTGTGCCACATGGATTAGGATCACCTAACCGAACAGCTTGGCGCCGTCGACCGCGTCTTTGCCCAGCGCATCCAGTAAGCTCGGCGGGCCTTGCACCACGAAGCGCCGGTGATACAGCAGGAGGGCGCGTAATCCGGCGAGCTCTTCGCCTCCACCCGCGCGTCCCGGGCCGCCATGCAGACAATTGGGCATCACGTTGCCGTGGCCGGTGTGCTGTGTGTTCACGGAACTGTCCACGACCATGATGCGACCGTGCATGCTGGCGATACCGAGCGTGACTTCACTCTTGAAGGCGTCGTCATCGGAAAAAATGGAGGCTACGAGCGACCCGCGGCCGCGTTTCGCCAAATCGATGGCCTCCGCCGTCGAGTCATACGGAAGCACTGTTGCGACCGGGCCGAAGACTTCGACTTCATGCACCAGGTGCGCTGCCATCGGCTTCTCACAGTAGAGGAGGGTTGGCTCCACGAACGCCGCCTTCCCACCATCCGCTTCGATGGCCTGAAAATCGCTTCGCCCGCCCGCCAGCACGGTCGTCTCGGTGCGCAGCTTCGCCAAACCTTCCAGCACATCTTTCTGCTGCGCCTTGTTGACCACGGGGCCGCACTTCACCTCAGCATTCGCGGGATTGCCTACTTTGGTCGTTTGCAAGCGTGCCGCGATGGCTTCGCCCAGCGCTTTCGCGTGGGCGCGCGGCGCTAGCACCCGCCGAATGGCCGTGCACTTCTGCCCGGCCTTCACCGTCATCTCGCGCGCGACTTCTTTCACCATGAGGTCGAAGGGCACGGTACCGGCTGTGTCCGCGCCGAGGATGGCGCAATTTAAGCTGTCCGCCTCCACGTTCACCCGTACCGACCGCGCCACCACATTCGCGTGCGTCTTGATGCGCGCTGCGGTGCTGGCTGACCCGGTGAACATTACGACATCATCTTCCCGCAGATGGTCGAGCAGGTCGCCCGCCGATCCGCACAAGACAGAGATCGCGCCCGCCGGCAGGATGTTGGCGTCGATCACGTCTTTCACCATGCGTTGCGTGAGCCAGCAGGTGGCCGTCGCCGGCTTTACGAAGATGGGCACGCCGGCCAATAGTGCACCCGTCGCCTTCTCCCACAATCCCCACGCGGGAAAGTTGAAGGCGTTGATGAACACAGCTACGCCGGTGAGCGGCTTCAGGAAATGTTGGCCTTGAAAGGCGCCGGTCTTCGATAGCGGGATGACGGCGCCATCTTTGATGATGCGTCCGTCAAGCGCCGCACCCCACTTCGCATACTGCTTCAGCGTGTAGGTGGCGCCATCGACGTCGAACGACGCATCGCCCTCGGTGGTGCCCTGGTTCTGCCGACTGATCTCGAAATACTCCGCGCGCTTCATGGTCAGCGCGTCGGCGATGTTGCCGAGCATGGTGGCGCGTTCCTTATATGTCAGCATTTGCAGCGCGGCATTGCCTTCGTTGCGCGCGAACTTGAGCGCGGCGCCGAGATCTAATCCGACGGACGAGGCTGTACCCAAGGCTTCGCCGGTGACCGGGTTCCAGAGCGTGTCACCGTCGCCGCTGCCCGCGGCCCATTTGCCTGCCAGATAACTTTCGAGCTTCAAGAGAGAGTGCTCCTTAAATATATGTATATGCTTCGTGGACATTGATAAACTGCATAATAGTTCATTCAGTAGCTGGTAATTTGGTGGCCCCACGGGGAATTTCCAGCGAATAATGTTATATACTGCATCCTATTGCCTTGAAGTGCAGGAGTCCGCAATGGAAGTCACCGCCGAAACGCTTGACCAGAAATCCGCTGAGTCCACCAGTTGGGTCGATTTCCAGACTCAGTCCAGCCAGTATAAACATTGGCACCTCTCAGTGGAGGGCGCTATCGCCACCCTCGTGATGGACACCAAAGAAGACGGCGGCATCCGCCCCGGCTACAAACTGAAGTTAAATTCTTACGATCTGGGCGTTGACATCGAGCTTCACAACATTCTGCAGAGCTTGCGCTTCGAGCATCCGGAAGTCCGCACAGTGGTCCTTACCAGCGCCAAGCCGCGGGTGTTCTGCTCCGGCGCCAACATATATATGTTAGGCACATCGTCGCACGCGTGGAAGGTGAACTTTTGCAAATTCACCAACGAGACGCGCAACGGCATTGAGGACGCGAGCCGCAACTCCGGACTGAAGTTCATTGCCGCGTGTAACGGTACTACCGCCGGCGGCGGATACGAACTGGCCCTCGCCTGCGACGAGATCATTCTTATCGACGACCGCTCGTCTGCTGTGAGCTTGCCGGAAGTCCCGCTGCTGGGTGTGCTGCCCGGAACTGGGGGGCTCACTCGCGTCATAGACAAGCGCCAGGTCCGCCGCGATCTTGCGGACATCTTCTGCACTGTTTCTGAGGGAATTCAGGGCCAGCGCGCCAAGGATTGGAACCTGGTGGACGACGTCATCAAGCCCGCGCAATGGAAAGAAGCAGTTCAGGCGCGCGCACAGGAGTTGGCCAAGCAGAGCGATCGGCCCGGTCCTGAGAATTCAAAGACGGGTGAGAGGGGCATTACGCTGACGCCGCTGGAGCGCAAGATCGATGCTAATGGCTACCACTACAAGTATGTCGACGTGGTGTTTGACCGCGCCGGACGCACTGCCTCGCTTACGGTCCGCGGACCGGAATCGGTCACGGTAAAAGACCTGGCCGCGATCAAGCAAGCGGGCGCCAACTGGTGGCCGTTGCAGATGGCCCGCGAACTCGACGATGCCATCCTCAACCTGCGTACCAACGAACTCGAACTCGGCCTGTGGATCGTGAAGACCAGCGGCCATGCCGATGCGGTTCTGGAGATAGACCAGCAATTGCTCGCCCACAAATCAGATTGGTTCGTCCGCGAGGTCACCAACATGATGCGGCGCACGTTGGCGCGCCTCGATGTTTCGTCGCGCTCGATGTACGCCGTGATCGAAGAGGGTTCATGTTTTGCCGGGACGCTGTTTGAACTCGCCCTCGCGGCTGACCGCTGCTACATGCTGCATCTGCCGGATAAGGACGATGCTACCTTTGTCGCGCTATCGGAGATGAACTTTGGATCGCTCGAGACGGTGACGGGGAATCCCCGGCTGGCGTCGCGTTTCTATGGCGACAAATCTAAGCTCGCCGCGTTCCGCAAACTTATGGGCAAGAAGAACAGCGCGGAAGACGCCCTCAAGCTTGGTTTGGTGACCGCCACGCCTGACGATCTCGACTGGGCGGACGAACTGCGTCTCGCAATTGAGTCGCGCGCCGCGCTTTCGCCTGACGCGCTTACCGGCCTCGAAGCCAATCTGCGCTTCACCCTGCCGGAAACCATGTTGACGCGCGTCTTCGGACGCCTCTCGGCATGGCAGAACTGGATCTTTATCCGTCCCAACGCGGTCGGCGCCACGGGCGCGCTGAAAGTCTATGGGTCGGGCAGCAAACCGAAATTCAACTGGGAACGAGTCTAGGAGCTTATTTCATGATCGATTATTCGGAATTGATACCCAACAACGTCGACCTGGGCGGCGATAAGACGCTGCAACGCGCGCTGGAGAAGTGGCAGCCGGCGTTCCTTGACTGGTGGAAAGACACCGGTCCCGTCGATACGTCTTCCATCGAGGTTTACCTGCGTACCGCCATCAGCGTGGAGCGCGATGGCTGGGCCAACTTCGGCTATGTGAAGATGCCGGACTATCGTTGGGGCATCTTCCTGGTCCCGCAGGAGCCCGATCGCAAGATCGCCTTCGGCGACCATAAAGGCGAGGCCGCATGGCAGGACGTTCCCGGCGAATATCGCTCCATGCTGCGCCGCATCATCGTCACGCAGGGTGATACCGAGCCCGCGTCGGTCGAGCAGCAGAAGCTTCTGGGCAGGACGGCGCCCTCACTCTATGACATGCGCAATCTTTTTCAGGTGAACGTGGAAGAAGGACGCCACCTGTGGGTGATGGTCTATCTGCTGCATCGCTACTTCGGGCGCGATGGCCGTGAGGAAGCGGAGTACTTGCTGCAGCGCCGCTCCGGTGACTCCGACAACCCGCGCATCCTGGGCGCCTTCAACTAGCAGACGGGTCATTGGCTCGCTTTCTACATGTTCGCCTTCTTCACCGATCGCGACGGTAAGTTTCAGCTCGCCTCACTCGCGCAGTCCGGCTTTGATCCGCTGGCACGCACTTGCCGCTTCATGCTCACCGAAGAGGCGCACCATATGTTCGTGGGTGAATCGGGCGTCGCGCGTACCATCCAGCGCACCTGCGAGGTCATGCAGCAACACGGCATCACCGATCCGAAGGACGGACGCCAGCATGGCATCATCGATCTGAACACGCTGCAGAAGTTCGTGAACTTCCACTACAGCATCACCCTGGACCTCTACGGTGGAGACATCTCTTCCAATGCTGCCAACTACTTTGTGACTGGCCTGAAGGGGCGCTACGAAGAGGAGAAGCGCAACGACGACCACAAACTCACTGACCAGGAGTACGTTATCCAGGAAGTGGAGAATGGCAAGGTCGTGGACAGAAATGTGCCCGCGCTGACGTCGCTTAACGCGCGCCTGCGCGACGATTACATCAAGGAGATCCAGGGCGGGCTCGATCGCTGGAATCGTATCCCGGAAAAATACAGGCTAGCGTTCCGCTTCAAGCTTCCTCATGTGGGCTTCCATCGCGCGATCGGCGCATTTGCCGGGCAGCACGTCAGCATCGACGGTCAGGTCATGACCGAGGCTGACTGGAACAGCCACCGCAGTGAGTGGCTACCCACGCCTGAGGACCACGCATATATCGAATCGTTGATGGGGCAGGTGATCCAGCCGGGCAAGTTTGCCAATTGGATCGCACCGCCGGCCAAGGGCATCAACGGACTTCCAGTGGACTTTGAGTACGTGCGCTTCAACTGACGGCTTTAACTAGTTTTGGCAGGTAAACAAAATGGCAGTGGAAACCAATACCGCCCGCACCGCCTTCGAGGAATTGCTGCCGCGTCTGCGAGGCGTCTCCGCGCGCGCGCGCAAGCTGTTGGCGGAGATCGCCGACCACACTTACGACGGCAAACTCGCACGCCGCTCGCCCGACACTGCGTACCTGCCCGAACTCTACGACTCTTGTGGCGTGGGCGTGGAAGAGATGTATCCGTTGCTCGAGGAGTTGAACGCCGCGAAGCTGATCGAATTCGAGGGGCAGTATCCCTTCGAGGACGTGAAGATACTCCCGGGCAAGAACGGCAATATTCCGCTTGCGGACCTGGCGCATTACTGCCAGGCGAATCAGTTGTCGCTGCGCGATGCGGTGGTGGAGATGAAGGCTGAGATTATTGAGAAACAAGCAAAATGAAGCGCCCGGTCCCAACTCGCGCGAAGGCCTTGGCCACCGAGCCCCTGCCCGATAAGAAATATCTTCAGCACCTCGGAGACAACATTCGCGCCTTGCGCGCGCAACGCGGCATCACGCGGAAGGTGCTGGGGCAACAGTCGGGCGTTTCCGAGCGTTTTCTGGCGCAACTGGAAGGCGGCACGGGCAACGCTTCAGTGCTGGTGCTACGGCGCATCGCCGCCGCGCTGGGAGTGGAACTGGAAGCTTTGCTGGCGGAGCGCAACGGAGCTACTCGATCTCATTCTAAAGACTTGCTCCAGACCGTCGACTTCCTTCGTCGCCTCGATGAGGAAGGCATCGTAAGAGCACGCAGCTTGCTGCATGATCACTTCGGTGCGGCGACACCGCCCTTGAACGAAAGTGCCCGTCGCCAGCGCATCGCGCTCATCGGCCTGCGCGGAGCAGGGAAGTCGACGCTCGGCGCGCGCATCGCCGCGGAGTTGAAGGTCCCATTCATCGAGTTGGATCGCCTGGTGGAGCAAGCCAGTGGCACGCCGCTCAGCACTATCTTCGATCTTTACGGACAGAGCGGCTTCCGCCGCTTTGAGCGCCGCTGCCTCGATGAGGTGCTGGAAAAACATTCCCGCTTCGTCATCGCTACCGGGGGAAGCATCGTCGCGGAGGCGGCGACCTTCGACCGGCTACGGCGCGAGTGCTTCACCATCTGGCTGCAGGCCACGCCGGAAGAACATATGCAGCGCGTGGTGGCTCAGGGGGATATGCGCCCGATGGCGCATAATCCGGAGGCGATGTCTGAACTCAAACAGATATTGCAGGAACGCGAGCCACTGTATAGGAAGGCTGATCTCACGGTCGACACCAGCGGCCGCGCCGTCGCGGCCTTGACGGCACAGCTGCTGAACATGGTTCCGGCTGTTCCCATTCTGCGCTAGGCCCCTCGTGGCCTGACGACATTTTTCCCGCTCTGGGAAGGCTGCCCCGCGATTTGGTCACTAAAACAGTCGTTTTTGTTTACGCAATTTGCAACAATAGTTCCCGGTACCCACATGGCTAGCCCTACGGTCGCGACTCCCAAGCCCCCCCTGCACATCCCCGCTCTCGGAAATTTCTGCGGCTTCGCCTTGGTGGCCCTCGGATCTCTGGTCCTCGCTGGTTGGGGGTTCGAGATCGATCGCCTGAAGTCCGTGCTGCCCGGATTCATCAGCATGAAAGCGAACACCGCGCTGGGTTTCGTCTTTGCGGGGATGTCGCTGCTGCTGCTGGAACATAGAAAAGCGAAGGCCTATGCCGAGCTGCTCGGACTGGGCGTCTTTCTTATAGGATTTATGAACCTGGTGCAGTACGTCTTTGGCGTGGATCTGGGCGTGGACCAGTTGCTGGTGCACGACGATTCGCTGGGTCCCTTCCCTGGACGCCTGGCTCCGGTCACCGCTCTGGACTTCGCCGCTTGCGGTATTGGGCTAGCGCTGGTCGCCCGCTCGCGAAACATCATCCTCGCGCAGGCGCTGGCAGTGTTCGCCGCCCTCAGCTCCTATCTGGCGATGATCGGTTATGCCTTTGGGGTGCCGCTGTTATACGGCTCTTTCCGCTATACCTCGATGGCGCTGCACACCGGTCTAGGTTGTTTGGTCTTGGCTGTCGGACTGCTCGCGGCGCGACCACGGGAAGGCATCATGCTGGTTCTGACCAGCGCCGGCCCCGGAGGGTGGCTCGCCCGTCGCCTCGTTCCCGCCATGCTCTTGCTGCCGCCACTGTTGGGCTTCTGCTTCCTCCAACTCAGCGGCTTGCTGGGTGACATCCGCCTGACGGTTGCTCTGATCATCGTTACGCTGGTCGTTCTTTTTCTGGCGATCATTTGGGCACTTTCTCATTTCCTCGATGCCTCGGAGTCGCTGTTGCTGCGCTCCCAGGCCGAGACTCGCGAGACGCAGAAGGCTTTGAGCCACTCGGAGGATCTGCTCCGCCAGTCACAAAAGATGGATGCCATCGGACAGCTCTCCGCGGGCATTGCTCACGATTTCAATAACTTGCTCGCGGTGATCATCGGGTACTCCGAGCTCATGCTCTTCCGAGGTGGGTTCAGCGATACCGATCGAATAAAACTCGAGCGTATTAACGATGCCGGCGAGACCGCCGCCGCGCTCACTCGCCAACTTCTCGCCTTCAGCCGGCAACAACTCATTCAGCCCATTCAGTTGGACTTGAATGACATCATTACTCGCTTCGATGGCGTGCTGCGCCGCCTGCTTAAAGAAGATGTGAAGGTCGTGATCAGCCTGCATCCCGAGTTGGGTCTCATTAAAGCGGACAAGGGGCAGATGGAACAGATTTTGCTTAATCTCGCCGTGAATGCTTCGGACGCAATGCCGGATGGCGGCAAACTCATGATCGAGACGAAAGTTGTGACCGTCGACGCTGCGCTCGCTGAGGAAGCGAGCATTGTTCCTGGACACTGCGTGCGGCTTACGGTCACCGACACGGGCGACGGTATACCGCCGGAGGTACAGTCCCGCATCTTCGAGCCCTTCTTCACCACTAAGGCTGTGGGTAAGGGAACAGGCCTTGGTCTGGCCACCGTCTTCGGCATCGTGCAACAGAACCACGGTGGCATCATGGTGCAGAGCAAAGTCGGGCACGGCACCAGTTTCTCTCTGTATTTTCCGGTGGTCGAACGGGCTACGGAGTCCCCGGCCGCGGCCCGCGCCACACCCGCGTCACAAAAAGGAGCGAAGGTGCTGGTGGTGGAAGACGCCGAAGCCATCGCTGAACTGGTGCAGGAAACCCTGCAAGCGACTGGATACGAAGTCTTGATCGCATCCAACGGCGCCGACGCTCTGGCCATTTGCCGCCAACTGGAACGCCCCGTGGACCTCGTCCTCACTGACGTCATCATGCCGGAGATGAACGGCCGCGAGATGGTGGACCACCTGCGCAAGATCTGTCCTGCCGCCAAGATCATCTTCATGTCCGGTTACACGAATGACGTCATCGTCCGCCACGGAGTCTTTCATGCGGACGTCGGTTTCTTGCAGAAGCCTTTCACCCCGAAGCAGTTGGTGCAGAAGGTGAGCGAAATACTCGCGCTGGCGTGACGCTTGCTCCAAAAGGGCATTCTGGTCCGAACGGTTGTCGTCCGCCGAATCGCGGGAGTAAACTCATCCGGCCATGAGAAACCGAACGTTCGTTGCCCTTTTTCTTACGCTTTCACTGATTCTCGCTGCAATCCCGGCACGAGCCCAAGACTGGGCCAAAGCCGCGCTGGAAAAATCTTCGCGTCATCAGGAGTGGGCCGCCATCAAGCATGGCGACCGTACGGTGAATGCGTTCGTGGTTTATCCCGAGGTCAAAGGAAAGGCGCCGGCGGTCATCGTGATCCATGAGAATACCGGCCTCACGGACTGGACGCGCACCGTGGCCGACCAACTGGCCGCTGCGGGATACATCGCGGTTGCGCCAGACCTGCTCTTCGGCATGGTCCCGGCG
>JBKKBM010000239.1:0-10770 GCA_046714215.1 Terriglobales bacterium
GTCCGTACCGGACGTGGGGATATCCGGTGGTGCCGGCGCTATTCATCATGGCAAGTACCGTGCTGCTGTACTACAGTTTCATGGAGAACATGAAGAATTCGTTGATTGGTTCGGGCGTGATATTGGCGGGGATCCCAATCTTCCTGTACTTCAAGGCGCGGCGAAACCGCAGAGCGGGTTAGGCAACGGCGGTACGGGCGCCGCGAGCGCGTTCGTAGACGCGGGCATACTCTTTCGCGGAAGCACTCCAGGAAAAGTCTTTGTTCATGCCGTTGCGCATGAGCTTCTGCCAACTGGAAGTATTCTTGAAGGCGGCGAGCGCCTCTTCGACGCTGGCCAGTAGAGCTTCCCCGGTGTATTCGGTAAATTTGAAGCCGGTGCCTCTGCCGGAGGCGGCGTCCCAGGGCTCGATGGTGTCATCGAGTCCGCCGGTGGCGCGCACGATGGGGACCGTCCCGTATTTCAGACTGTAGATCTGGTTGAGTCCACAGGGTTCGTAGCGCGACGGCATCAGGAACATATCCGCGCCCGCCTCGATCTTGTGGGCGATGGCGTTGTCATAGGCGACCTTCACCGCGAACTTGCTGGGAAACTGCTGCGCGAGTTTGCGGAAGAGGTCCTCATATTCCTTGTCGCCGTTGCCGAGCGCGACGATGTTCATGGGTAGGCGGGCGAGACGGTCCGCAACCTGGGCGATGAGATCGAAGCCTTTTTGCGCTGCAAAGCGGGAGAGGATGCCGATGACGGGCAGCGCGGGGTCCGCCTTCTGCATGCCGTAGGTGGCGAGCAAGTCGGCCTTGCAGGCGGCTTTTCCGGACAAATCATCAGGCGTGAAGCGCGCGGCGAGATGCGAATCAGCGGCGGGACTCCAGACGTTGTAATCGACACCATTGAGGATACCGGTGACGGTGCCGGAGCGTCCGCGGAGTACGCCTTCGAGTCCGAAGCCGTATTCAGCCGTCTGAATCTCCTGACTGTATTTCTTGCTGACGGTGGTGACGTAGTCGGCGAAGGCGAGTGCGCCTTTGAGGAAATTCACCTTGCCATAAAACTCGAGGCGATTGATGGTGAACAGCTCCCAGGGCAGGCCGAGCAGAGGTAAGACTTCCGGGGCGAAGAGACCTTGATATCCGAGATTGTGCACGGTGAAGACGACAGGCACCTTCTGAAAGCTGGGATCACTGACGTAATTACTGCGCAAGAGCACGGGGATGAGAGCGGTCTGCCAGTCGTGACAATGAAAGACATCAGGCACGCCGAGGACCTTGGAGGCTTCGAGAACGGCGCGGGAGAACAAAGAGAAGCGCTCGGC
Organism: Terriglobales bacterium; assembly: GCA_046714215.1. Classification (GTDB taxonomy): domain Bacteria; phylum Acidobacteriota; class Terriglobia; order Terriglobales; family Acidobacteriaceae; genus DATLCI01. Next base: position 1,313 of record JBKKBM010000239.1, read on the forward strand.
GTTGTCAGGATAATCACCGGTGGGGAGACCGTAGAGGGCGTCACGCTCGAAGAAGGGCGGATAGTCAATGAAGTAGTAATGGACGCCTGCGAGCTTGCCGCCGTCAATGACACCGCAGAAACGATATTCGTCGTCGAAGGGGATAGTAAGGCTGCGGATGACCGTTTTGGCGTCGGGCAGCTTGGTCTGTTTGTACTTGGGAAGAAAGACGACGACGTTGTGGCCGAGGTCAGCGAGGGCGCGCGGCAGAGCGCCGACAACGTCAGCCAGACCTCCGGTCTTAGAGAACGGGACACATTCGGAAGCGGCAAAGGTTATATTCATACCATCCTCCATGGGCCAGGTCCCGGGGCCCGGAATGCGACTCGCAGTCTAATGACATCCAAACGAGCGGTCAATGCGGGGGGGCGGGGCAAGGCGAAAAAGCCGAAGCTAGGGCAGAACTTTCTCGACGATCCGCAGGCCGCGCAAAAGATCGTGGATGCGCTCGGCGATATCGGGCAACGGACGGTGATCGAGATCGGGCCGGGGCGCGGCGCCATCACGAAACTACTGGCGCAACGAGCGCAACGGCTGATCGCCATTGAATACGACCGGCAACTCACGGCCGGGCTGCGTATGGAATATCTGACGCGCAAAAATGTGGAGATCATCGAAGCGGATGTGCTGACCGTGGACCTGGAGACGCTGGTGCGCGGCGCGATGCACGGCGTGAGCGATTTCAGCAATGCGCCGCGGCCGACGGCGGACGTGGTCGGCAATCTCCCTTATTACATCACCTCCGACATCCTGCTGAAGCTATTCCGTTTTCATGGGAACTTTCGCACCCTGGTGATCATGGTACAGCGCGAGGTGGCGGAGCGGATGGCAGCGGAGCCGGCGACGCGCGACTACGGCGTGCTGACGGTGACGACGCAACTGTATGCCGAAGTGGAGAATCTTTTTACGCTGCCGCCGGAGGCGTTCACGCCGCCACCGAAAGTTCACTCGACGGTGGTGCGGCTGCGGATGGCGCCGCGGTTTGAAGAGCTGGGCGTGGTCCCGGAAAAGTTCTTTGCGTTTGTGAAGGCGGCCTTCGCGCAGAAGCGCAAGACGCTGATGAATAATCTGAAGTCGAGATTTCCCGAAGAGCGGGTGCGCGCGGCGGTGAAGGCCGCAGGGGCGAGGGCAGACACGCGAGCAGAAGCGTTGCGACTAGAGCAGTTGGCGGAGATTTATCGGGGGATGTGAGAGCGGGTTCACCACAGAGACACAGAGGCACAGAGAAGGTCAAAGACTCACCAAAGAACGCAGGCGGCTTGAAGGCCGCCTGCGTTTTCCTTTTGCCTGTTCCCTTTAGTGGGATTGATGTTTCATTACGGGATCCTTATTTTGGTTCGTCTTTGGTGCGCTGGGCGGGGGCCCTCTCTACGGGCGCCGGTGGAGGTGGCGTCGACATGCGCTGCGCGGGTTGAGGCTGCGGAGCGGGTGCTTCGCTGCGCGGCGAACGCATAGGGCGGTCGTTCATGTTTTGGATGGGCATGGTTTGCACCGGCATGGTTGGCGCGGGCCTGGTTTGGACCGGGGCAGGTACTTCGCTGCGCGGATTCCGCATGGGACGTTCGTTGATGGTTGCGGGTGGAGGCGTCGCCTGGGGCTCGAAGCGCTGCGGTCGGCCGGGACGTTCAGTAGAGATGTCGGGCGTCAGATTGGAGTCAGGGGTGACGTCCCTAGTGGGAATACCAGTTTGGACGCCAGTCTGAACACCAGTTTGGACACCAGTTTGAACGCCAGCAGTAGACCCAGCGGGAGTCACCGTAGGGACATCGGTGACGCGGCGGGTCCCGATCTCACCTTCGCGGGGGACACGTCCGCCGGTCTTAACCACTCCTTCGTAGCCGGTGGTGCGATCGGGAGTAACGGTGCTGCCACCGCCGCCGACCACGGGAAGCGGACTACCCTCTTCCGTTCGAGGACGCCTACCACCGCGTTCGCTTGCGCCCCGCACCGGATTGACGGCGTCATTGGGAGTGGGAGAATCAGTGGGAGTGCGGCGGTCGACCTGAATCACACCACGGGTGCGGTCCTGGATGAGGACGCGACCACCACGTGAACTGCGGGCATCGGGATTGGATAAAGTGCCGGTTCCATTTGGATCCCGCGGATTGGGATCAGTGAAGCCGTCGGGATCACGAGGATCGTTGGGATCGACCTTGTGGCCAACGCGGACGACGCCATTGCCGCCCGTACGGTTGGTGGGTGAATAGGTGGGCACGACGGGGACTACGGGCTGCACATAGCCGCGGGGCGCATTGACGATGACGGGGCCGCGCGTCCAAGTGTTGTACCCATCGTTGTAACCATTGCCGGGCTGCCAGCACCAGCCACGCGTGGGGATGTGGATCCAGGAGCCGTAGCGGTAGGGCGTCCAGCCCCAGGCGTAGTCCGAGACCCAAACATAGCCGGTGTGGGGATAGTAGACCCAAGAGCCATGACCAAAGGGATCCCAGGAAATACCGAAGGAGTATGGGCGCCAGAGGCGTCCGTAGCCGGCTAGATTAAAAAACGTGCCGTGCTGATACAGGTCGGAGAGATAAACGTTGGAGGCGTAGACCAGGGTGGATTGCGCAGCCCTGGCGACGCGGACCCGGTCATTCTCACGATCACGTTCGCGTTCGCGGTCCCAGTAATCGTGGGCCTCTACGCTGATACTCCTGGCCAGAAAATAGCGGGCAGCATCGAGAAAGTCGAGAGTCAGCGTTTCCTGTTTACGGATAGAGACGCGCTGACCGTCTTCATTTGTGAAGCGCAATTCGCCTTTCTCCACGGCGACGCGTACTCCCATCGGTTCAAGGCGAGAGCTGTGGATGACGCGGAATTGGGCAGTCTTCTCCAAGATGAAGGAGCGGGCGCCGGTCGTGACCTGAAAGGTGTCCTCATTACGGTACTTAATATCGAAATAGCCGACGCCATCACTCAGATCGACCACGCTCGCGCGGGAGCCATCGTCGCGCAGGCGTAGCGCGGTGAAGCTGAGGATGGTATTGGGGGCGAGGCGGATGGTGCTGCCGTCTTCGAATTCGATCTCCGCGCGGCCGTCCTCCTTGGTCCAGACGCTGGCGCGCTCGATGAGCGGCATATTGAGGAAGGCGCGGATGTACCCGCCGCCATCGCCGCGATCGAGTTGGACGTCGCCCTCGAGATAACTGAGACGAACGATGCGGGCCTGGGAATCAGCCCAGGCAGCGGTGGCGGTCAGCAGGAAGCAAGCGACGAACAGGAGTGAGGTCAGTCGAGAGCGCATCGGCCCTCCTTCGGGGCTAAAGCCCACATCATTAAAAACATTCGCAATCCGCAGAGCTAAAGCTCTGCGCCACCAAAGGGCTAACCTAACTATTACAAGGGTTGATTCTTTATTGCACCAAATGGATATTAACCCACTGACAGAAACCCGCAGCGGCGGGTTTAGTTTCCCGCCAGCTTGAGGAGGCGGTCCGCTCGGGAGCGCGCCATCCCCATGACGCGGGGGTCGTTCTTTATCTCCAGCAAAACCTTAGAAATAAGACCTATCTCTTTGAGCCATCCACCTTTAGCCTGCTGCTCCATAGTCTTTAAATAAGCATCCAGTCCGAGCTTGTCGTATTTGCGGAGGTGTTCCAGACGGGCCTCGGCGTGGATGGTGGCGGCGATCCCCTGGAACAGGGCAGCCAGTTCGGTGATGTCGCGATTCTCTGACCAGTTGAAGCGAGTGCTGGATTGCTCCGCGCCTTCGGTGTAGGTGAAGGTCTTGTGTCCGGAGAAAGAGACCTTGTGTTTGCGGAACTCGTAGTCACCGCGGAAGCGGTGGAGGGATTCGGTGAGGACGAAGATGCGGTCGCGAGTGGCCTTGCTGACCTGGAAGCGACGGGGAGCGAGGGTGGCGGGATCTGAGCCCGCTTCACGGGAGATGTATTCCGCGTCGCCGGTAGCGTCGACCGAGAGTTCGTAGGTGGGGGGCGTGAGGTCAGGATTCTCGAAGTTGAAGCGCACGCTGGGGATGCTGCCTTTGAGTCCTTCGGTAAAGATGTTCTGGGCAGCGGCGGGGAGGGCGGTGGCCAGCATGAGAGTGACAGCGATGGTCCGCAGGGTGATGCGATGCGGGATGCGAGCGATGATGGCCGGTTTCAACATGGACTCCTGTTCTCTTCCTATCTATTGCCTACGGCTTGGCGGGCCAGGGTTTGGGCGGTATGCAGATGACAGATGGCGATGGCGAGAGCATCGGCGGCGTCGGCGGGTTCCGGGACTTCCGCAAGGTTCAGGAGCTTCATGACCATGTGCTGGACCTGCTGTTTTTCCGCGCGTCCGTAGCCCACGACGGCGGACTTGATGGCGAGGGGCGAATACTCCGCCATGGGCAGACCGCAAAAGGCGGAGGCAAGCATGGCCACGCCGCGCACCTGGCCCAGCTTCAAGGCAGACTTGGGATTCACGGAATAAAACACTTCCTCGATGACAACGATGTCAGGCTGATGCTCGGCGATGAGGGCACGGAGTTCGGCGAAGATCTGAGCCAAGCGTTGAGGCAGCGGCTCTTTTTTATTGAGGCGAATGGCGCCGGCGGCGAGGTAACTGAGCCGGTCACGGGCGCTTTGCTCCACAAACCCGAATCCGGTGTATTCGGTGCCGCAGTCGATGCCCATGACCCTCATGAGCAAGCAGTGTACCGCAGGTGGTGGCGGTTTTGAGCTAACACAAAAGCCTTAGTTCCCTGCTCCGCGGTAGTTTTCCTGGTCAAAGGGCGCGGCCACTCGGCCCGCGTGTGCGGCATCACAACCAGGAGGTCGATGTGTGGCACGGGCGGTCGAAACGTATTCACGTCTTCGCACTCATAACTTCAGACTCATAACTTCAGAAGACTCATAACTTCAGACTCATAACACCCAGGAGGTTTGTATGACAGGCAAGCAAATATTCACAACCGGCGCGCTGCTGTGCGTGCTGCTGCTGGCGGGAGCGCAGATGGGCTACGCGCAGACCGCCGCCCAGATCACGGATGGACCGCGCGTGGAAGCGGTCAGCGATGCGTCGGCGGTAGTCGCATGGACGACGAACGTAGGAGCCAGCGCGGTGGTGCGGTATGGCACGGACGGCAAGAACCTGACGCAGAGCGCACAACAGGCGTGGGGCGGGAATGAAAATGCCGGTGGCAGCCGCACGCATCGGGTAGAGATCAAGAACCTGCAGCCGAACACCACGTATTTCTTCCATGTGGAATCCGGTCAGGCGCAGGGCACGGGCACCGTCGCGAAGGGCGATGTGATGAACTTCAAGACGCTGACGGCGGAAGCGGCGGCGCAGCAGGCGAAGGCGAAGTCGGCGATCCAGATCAGCGACGGACCGAGGATTGAATTCGTGGGCGACCGCACGGCGGTGATCGCGTGGACGACGAATGTGCCCGCGAGCACGGTGGTCCGTTATGGCACTGACCGCAACAATCTGGCGGAGACGGCGCAGCAGCAGTGGGGGGGCGGCGAGAATGTGAACGGCAGCCGCACGCACCGGGTGGAGATCAAGAACCTGAAAGCGAACACCCAGTATTTCTTTGTCGCGGAGTCTGGCCAGGCGCAAGGCACCGGCGGGGCGACGAAGGCTAATGTGGCCGCTTTCCGGACGCTGACGACGGAGGCCGCGGCGGAAGATTACCGGCAGAAGAACGCGGTGGCTGCAGTAAAGATCCAGGCGGGACCGATCCCGCAGTCGGTAACGGATGTGACGGCGGCGCTGTGGCTGATGACTTCCGAAGATGCGCCGGTAATCGTGCGGTACGGGACTGATCGGAACAACCTGCGCCAGACAGCGCAGTCACCCACGGGTAAGCAGCACTCGCTGCAGTTGACCAACCTGCAACCTTCTTCGACGTACTTCTACGAGGTAAGCGCGGCGGATGGCAAGGTGAAGGAGGTGGGCCAATTCCAGACAGAGAACGCCAACTTCGCGGCGCAGCATCCGCGGGTGTACCTGACCAAGGGACCAGTGATCGAATACATCACTCTGCGCAATGCGATCGTGGCGTGGTCGACGAACGTGCGGGCGAGTTCGATCGTGCGCTATGGGACTGATCCCAACAACCTGAACCGAGTGGCGCAAGCGCCGTGGGGACAGGAGACACATCGGGTGGAGATCAGGAACCTGCGTCCGGAAACGAAGTATTACTTTGTGGTGGAATCCGCGCAGGCAGAAGGTAGCGGGACATTGGCCAAGAGCAACAGCGCACCGTTCACGACGATAGCGCCGGGGCAGCAGGCGATGCGTAATCCGCAGCGGTAGGCAGTGATCGTCAGGGAGGCCGTCTCTTAGAGGGCGGCCTCTTGCTTTTAGCTCTTAGCTTTTGGCTCTTGGCGTAAGCCAAGCAGGGAATTCGTACGGCAGGAATGCCTGGGTCGCGAGATCAAAAACGCTCGCGCTAGGTTGAGGGTGACACTGTTTTGCGGGGATGACTAAATCCTCACCTCAGCGGCTAAAGCCGGTCCGGTGAGTGGGCTTTTGGCACGGCTGAAGCCGTGCCCTTTCCAGCTTGCGGTAGCGAAAACGTTTCGGTACGAAGGAAGCCGTGCCCTTTCCAGCTTGCGACTCAAGGGGGGAAACCATGAACACACAGGCTGAGAGCCTGTGCCACATAAAGCAAGACAAAGGCTAGCTGGGATTGCGGTCGAGCCAAGGGCCGAGACGGCCGGTGAGCATCAAGCCCAACATGCGGAAGTCGCTGATAAACGACCAGAGGGGATGGCCGAAAGTGGCGGGCTTATTCTTCTCGATAAGGAAGTGCCCAGTCCAAGCAAAGCCGTAAGCGACAGGGATCCAGAGGAAGGCCCACCAGGGGTGTCCGGTGAATAAGGCGGCGGCCATGACGGAGAGGCCGAGGAAAGTGCCGCAGGCATGTAGCAGCCGGTTTGCGGGTTGGCGATGTTGCTGGACGTAGAAGGCAAAGAAGTCGTCGTAGGTCGCAAATTCTTTCTGCAAGCGAGCTCCCAGGCGGGTGGAGCGAGGATTTTCCCCGCAGTCTGAATATATCGGAAGGGGTCCTATATCCGAAAATAAACTTTGGTACCTTGACGGCCTCACCCGGGGGTCGTAGGATTCGAGGCGAATGAGTACAACCCATACCAATCTGGCCGGGAGCGAAGTGAAGAGCACACCGGCGGCGGTGAAAAACATCCTGGTGGTGGATGACGATCCCCATATTCTGACGCTGCTCAATGACCTACTGACCAGCAGCGGCTTTCATGTCGAGACGGCGGCGACGGGAGAAGCCGGCCTGGAGATGATCGGCAAAACTGATTTTGATCTGGTGCTATGCGACGTGTGGATGCCGTCGATGTCAGGGCTGGAGGTATTGGAGCGGCTGCAGGCGATGCCGCAGCAGCCCCCCGTGATCATGATGACGGCGGATGATGCGCCGGAGACGGCGCTGAAAGCGGTGCGCGGGCGCGCGCTGCAAGTGGTGGGCAAACCGTTCAAGACACAAGCCGTGCTGGAGTTGGTGAAACAGATACTGGATGAACCGGTGGGGCCGCGGATCGAAGTAGTGTCAGCACGTCCGGAGTGGGTGGAATTGCTGGTGCCGTGCGAGCTGCGGAGCGCGGACCGGGTACACGCGCTGATGTTGAAGATCAAAGGCGACCTGCCGGAAGACATCCGGGATTCGGTGGGGCAGGCCTTCCGCGAGTTGCTGCACAATGCGATCGAGTGGGGCGGACGGCTGGATGCAAGCCAGTACGTGCGCATCTCGTTCGTGCGCGCCAAGCGGATGCTGCTGTATCGGATCGCGGATCCGGGTGATGGCTTCGACTTCAAAGGGCTGACCCATGCGGCCGTCAGTAATCCGCCGGATGATCCCATTGGGCATATGAAAGTGCGCGAGGAAATGGGGCTGCGTCCCGGCGGCCTGGGGTTGATGATCACGCAATCGCTGGTGGATGAGCTGATCTACAACGAATCGCAGAACGAAGTCATCTTGATCAAGTATCTGGACTAAAGCCCTCACAACTCAGGCGGCGCGGCGGGAAAATTTGCGGATGATGCGGTGCGCGTGGTCGGAAGTCTTGTCCATGATGCTGCCGAAGCGGGGAAAGCGCCGGCGGAGACGTTCGACGAGGTTGTGCGCCCACTCGTATTCGCGGGAGAGGATGAGCAGGCCGGCGATGCCGAAGGGCCATCCCTGAATGATGGGAAAGAGTCCTCCGATGAAGCCGATGACCAGACAAAGCCAGCCCACGCAAAGCAGCAGGAACCTTTCCCAGCGAGTGCGTTTTGGACGTTCGAAGGCCATCGAGTGAATTGCTCTTCATCATAGAAGCAAAAAGGGCTGCCGAGGACGCAGCCCTTTTCACTTTATTTCGTTTCTACCTTATTTAGGTGGCGCTACCAGCCGGACTTCTGTCCCTGATTCTGTTCGTCGAGCCATTTCTTCAGGGGGGCGAAGTAATCGATCATAGCGGTGGCGTCCATCTTGTCTTCGCCGGTGAGGGCCTTAAGGGCTTCTGGCCAGGGACGACTGGCGCCCATGGCCATCATCTTCTTCAAGCGCTCGCCGGCGACCTGGTTGCCGTAGATGGAGCAGCGATGGAGTGGGCCGGTGTATCCCGCTTCCTTGCAGAGTGAACGATGAAACTGGAACTGCAAGATGCGCGCGAGGAAGTAGCGGGCGTAAGGGACGTTGGCGGGGATATGGTACTTCGCGCCGGGGTCAAAGTCAGCTTCGCTGCGTGCGACCGGAGGCGCGATGCCCTGGTACCTGGTGCGGAGTTCCCACCATGACTTGTTGTAATCGGCCGACTTGGTCTCGCCGGAGAAGACCTTCCAGCGCCACTGATCCATGAGATAGCCGAAGGGCAGGAAGGCGACTTTGTCCATGGCTTCCTGGAGCAGGAGCGCGGTATCGGCGTCGGCCGGAGGCACGGTCTGGATGAAGCCGAGCTTTTTGAGGTACTCAGGCGTGACGGAGAGAGCGACGGTGTCACCGAGGGCTTCATGGAAGCCGTCGTTCGCACTGTTCTGATAGATGGGCGTCTGATGCGCGTAGGCCATCTGGTAATAGTTGTGGCCGAGCTCGTGGTGGATGGTGTTGAAATCTTCCGCGGTGATCTTGATGCACATCTTGATGCGCACATCTTTTTGGCTGTCGATGTCCCAAGCGCTGGCGTGGCAGACGACGTCGCGGTCTTGCGGTTTGGTGAAGAGCGACCGCGTCCAGAAGGTGTCGGGAAGTTTTTCCAGGCCGAGCGAAGTGAAGAAACCTTCGCCGTAGCGGACCATCTGTTTGGCGTCAGCCTTGCGCTGTTTGAGGATAGCGGTGAGGTCGACGCCGGCGCTGCCCTGGGTGGGCTTTACGACGTCATAGATATTGCCCCACTCCTGGCTCCACATGTTGCCGAGAAGATGCGCGGGGATGGGACCATCGGCGGAGACGACGTTGGGGCCATATTTTTTGCGCAGCT